>CAZHAG010000097.1:0-10295 GCA_964529705.1 uncultured Gemmatimonas sp.
CGGCCGCAGCACAAGCTGACGTTAGGCGGACGGGGGAATGATTCGACTAGTAGCTACACTGCTTGCAGTCGCTGTGCTGGCGGCCCCTGTGACGGCCCAAGGATTTGTCGGCGGCTACGTCGTCGAACACTCGGGCGGCAGGCCGGTCCGTTGCCTCTGCGTGTCATTGCTCGACTCTGCGGGGCGGGTAGTCGACTCGACATGGACGCGCACCGGGGGAGCGTTTCAGTTTCTCGTGGCGGAAACGGGGACCTATCGTCTGCGCTTCGGCGCCGGAGAGATTGCCCATGTCACGAGCGATGCGCTGCACGTCACGGCGGACTCTGAGACTGCCCGCGTGTTTCGGATCCCGCTTGAGCTGGACTCGGCCACGGCCGCACGGCTTGAGCGCGAGGCGAATCCGGATCGACTGCCGAGACGCAGCTCGTCCCGGGACGCTCCGAAGTACCCCGAGCGCATGCGACTGCTGGGTATCGAGGGCGATGTAGTGCTGCTCTTTGGTCTAGAGCGTAATGGCACGATCGACACGATGGCGGTGTTCGCACTCAAAGCGACGAACCAAGAGTTCTTCCAGGCGGTCTGGAAGGCGCTTCCGAGGCAGAAGTACGACAGTTGGGAGGCGGCGAGCGGTCAGGAGTGCTTTCTGGCTGTCCAGCCGTTCTTCTTCCGCCTGCGGCAGAACTAGTCCGCGCGCAGCCGCCTAACGGTGCTTGGTGACTGACGGCCGGGCTTCGGAAGCGGCGGCGGGGCCGCCGCTCCATGTTATGGACGGCTTGCGGCGGCCCCGCCGCCGCAAATTGTTTGAACGGCCACGGCACAACTTGACGTTCGGCCGAGCACTAGAGGTGACGTCGTCGAGGCCGGCCGGGTAGAGCGCAATGGCGGGGCGGAAGCGTCACTCTCTGCGGAGGTCAACTGTGTATCGCGCGCTCGCTTGCCTTGTGCTGGCGCTGGCTGCGTGCTCGACGCCGACCGAGCCGAAGTTCGAACGAATCCAGGCGTTGCATGTGGCGTCCTCGCTGGTGGCCTGCCATCAATGGTACGGGCCTAGCGAGTGTCTCCAGGTACGCACCAATACCGCGGCAGAATGGCGGCCGCTGTTCCAGGGAATCGTGGGGTTCACTCATGAAGTCGGGTTCGAGTACGAACTGCTGGTAGTCGAGTACTCTATCCGCAATCCCCCAGCCGACGGCTCCTCGCGCGAGTATCGCTTAGCGCGAATCCTAAGGCGCATTCAAGTCCCGCCGGCCTAACGGTGCTTGATGACTGACGGCCGCGCTTCGGAAGCGGCGGGGCCGCCGCTCTGTGACCGGGCTGGCATGCGGCGGCCCCGCCGCCGCAAACTATCGGAACGGCCGCAGCACAAGCTGACGTCATGCCTACGCCCACAGACTCAACGGGAGCCCAGAGTTGCTGGCATTCGGCGGAGTCGATGGTTGTCCGGCCGGCTGGCTCCTCGCCAGAACGCCTGCAGCTGCGGACACCGCCGAGTTCGCCGTCTATGGCTCGTTCCGCGAACTACTGGCGTCGGCCGACGACTTGGCGCTGATCGCCGTGGACATCCCGATCGGGCTCTCTACTGACGGACCGCGTCCAACGGATCAGGCAGCCAGAGCGGCATTAGGCCCCCGCCGGTCAAGTGTCTTCCCATCACCCGTTCGAGCGGCCCTGAGCGCTCACGGATACGCAGAGGCGTGCGAGTTGTCGTTCGCCGCCTGCGGCAAGAAGCTGAGCAAGCAGGCGTTCGCGATCCTCCCGAAGATCCGAGAGGTCGATCACGCGTTGAGGAGTGACGCGCGAGCGGCAGCACTGGTGAAAGAGGTGCACCCAGAAGTGAGCTTCTCGATGCTCAACGGCGGTATTCCGCTCGGAAGCGCGAAGAAGTCTCGGGAGGGGGCGGCTCTGCGTCGTACGCTCGTCGAGAGCGAGTTCCCCGGTTCCTTCGCGGCGGCTCGACAGGCGTTTGCTCGGAAGGACGTCTCAAGCGACGACATTCTCGACGCGCTTGCCGCGCTCTGGAGCGCCGCACGCATCCATCGCGGCATCGCCCGACACTTTCCTCAAGGAGAGGCGCAGCTCGATGCCTGCGGGCTCCCAATGCGCATCTCGGCCTAGGGTCGTGCGCCGCGAAGCCTAACGACGGTTGATGCAGACCGCCGGGCTTCGGCAGTGGCGGCGGACCCGCTGGCGCACCTGACCACCCCTGCTCCTGGTGGTGCCCGCGCCCCTGAAACACCTGGCCCGACCACGCGTAGGGTCCGCCGGCCCCATCACCGGATCCCCCATCTCGGCAGGACGGACACGCATGCGATCGGCAAGGCACGCGGGCCGTGTCATCGGCCTCCTGGTGTTCCTCCACCTCGCGACCGGGCTCATCACCCCGTACGTCATGCTGCAGCCGCTGTCGGCAGCGCCGGCGAGTGCACTGACTGTCGCGGCGGGCATGGAGACTCAACTCCGGCTCGCAGTGGCACTGCTCTTCGTGGGAGGCGTCATACCCATCGCGATCGCGATCGCGGCATGGCCCATCATCCATCCGCGCAGTCGCACGCTCAGCCAATGGCTCGGCGCGCTCGCCGTGGTCAGCCTCGCGATGCAGTTCGTCGAGAACCAGCATTACCTGTCCCTGCTGACCCTGAGCCTGGAACATGGGAAGGCGACCGACCAGGCCGCCGCCATGCTCGCGGCCACGGCCCCGGTGGTCCGCGGCGCTTGGCGCTGGGCGCACTATACCCACCTCCTCTCAGTCGTCGGGTGGGTACTCCTCCTGTGGGGCGTGCTGTTCCGCCTGGCGCTGGTGCCGCGGGCCCTCGCGGCCGCCGGATTCGTGGCGGCGATGATGCAACTCGGGGGCATCACGCTCCCGGCCTTGCTGGGGTACCGCGCGCCGCTTCGCATGGAGTTCTGGGGCCTCCCGCTCGGCGTGGTGTATCTGGCGCTGGCGCTCTGGTTGATGCTCCGCGGTGTGCCCGAACTTCGCACAGCCGGGCCTCTGGCCGCTCTCGAGGACACCCGAGACTGATGTCGGTGGTTGGTCGTGGTCCGACCGCGGCCGCGCGCGACGGAGCAGGAGACAGGGCGGACGCTTCGCCCCGCCGCCGCACATCGTTGGAACGGCCACCGCACGAGCCGGCATCAGCCGGACGCGAGAAGTGTCGATCGCACCTACGGACGTGATCCTCGACATCGTTGCGTTCGGAGCGGCCCTCGTCGCCGCGATCTACCTCATCGTGCTCGGGGTCGGCGCGCTCGTGCGCCCCATCCCGACCAGGCGATTCCTCGAGGGTTTCGCGGCATCGGCGAACGTCCACTTCCTCGAACCGGGCCTCCGCGTGGTCGGTGCCACAGGCGACTCGGCACATGCCGCTGCCCGGAGCTGGTTCTGCCGCCGCCGGGCTGTACCTGCTCGTGGCACTCGTGCTTCCGCGCGCCGTCGGCTGACAGCGGTTGGTGCTGCTGGACGGGCTCCGGACGCGGCGGCGGGGCCCCCGCTCCGTGGCCGGGGATGGCACGCGGCGGCCCCGCCGCCGCAGATTGTCGGAACGGCCGCAGCACGAGCTGACACCAGACGGACCCCGCCGAATGATGCGACTCTTCCTCGTAGGCCTCTTGCTGGCGTGCGTCTCGCATCCCGCACCTGCGCAGGGCGCGGTCGCGGGCTATGTGTTCGACAAGACCACCGGCCGCGCCATGCCCTGCATCGACGTCGCGCTGGTGCGCGGGGACAGCGAGGTCGTCGCCAGGACTCGAACCGTCGCGGGTGGCGGGTTCATCTTGGCGCCGCCGGCGACCGGGCAGTATCGCCTCAGGTTCTCGGCATATGGCGTCCGCTCAGCATTCACGCCGCCGGATACGCTCAGCCCACTCTCCGAGCGCGATGTGGTGTACCGGATCGTGTTCAACACGGCGCGTGACTCGACGACTCGAGCGCGATGGACGGATGCGGATCCCGACGCTCCCCCGTTGCCGATCGACCCGACCGCCGGTCCGCAGTACCCGGAGGCGATGCGGCGGTCGGCACTCGAAGGGAATGTCGTGGCCCGATATCTCGTGGACAGTATGGGCGTGGTCGACGAAGCCAGCATCGAACGCCTCCTGGAATCTGATCAGCGGCTCTTCGCGGCCGTGAGGACATTCCTCCAGACCGCGCGCTTTCGGCCTGGCCGGAGGGACAACGCTCCTGTGTGTGACCTCGTGACGCAGGAGTTCCGCTTTCGCCTGGGTCCGTAGAGGTCTGCAAGTGACGGCACCGCCCCCATCGCCCGTACGACCGACGCGCGATCCTCATGCACCGCGACGCTCCGAGGTCACGCGATCCTCGCTTCGGGCCGACACGGACGTTCGAGCGCGCGGGCACCAACGACGTGCACGTGTGTCGTTCCGGGTATCGGCGCTGGGAACGGCGCGGCGTGGCCGTCACGCGTGGCAGCTGTCAGGTGGAGACCGTCCGTGGTCAGGCTCACCCCAACACCCCTTCGCCATGAGGTTCGCATGCGCACCCTACTGCTGAGCTTCCTGCTGGTCGCCTCGGTCGCCGACGCGCAGCAGGTCCGCGACAGCGTCCTCACGGTCAGCATCTCGCGCGGCGTCCGACTCGTCCCGGACCACGCGACGATGTTCGTGACGGTGGAAGGTACCGCGGAGACGTCGACGGACGCGCTGGCGCGTGCCGACGGAAAGCTGGCCAACGTACTCTCAGCGCTTCGTGCGCTCGGAGCCTCCGTGGTGGTGGGGACGCCGATCCCGTTCTCGGTCGCGCCCACCCCGAACAGTCGCGGATTCCCGGGCGCCCCCGCCGCCACGACGATCACGGCGCGCACCGCCTTCCGCGTCGCCGTCGCGCGGATCGACCATCTCGCCCGCGCCTTCGCCGCCGCGTCCGACGCCGGCGCGGCCAGCACGGGGGCCCTGGTGTTCGAATCCAGCGCCGCGGACTCGGCGCGTCGCGTGGAGGTCGCCGCGGCCCTCGAGATGGCACGGCGCGAGGCGGACGTGATGGCCGCGGGGCTCGGCGGACGCATCGGTGGACTCGTGGAGGTCAGTTCCTCGAGCGTGGATCGCAGCTTCATGCAACCCGCCACGCTGCCCATGGACGCCAACATGAGCTTCCCCCTCCAGGCGCCGGAGGTCGTCTTCTCCGTGACCGTGACGGCGCGATTCCGAATGGTGCGCTGACCTCGTGAACAGTGTCAGTGGTGGAGTGAGGATCAGGCATCTCATCGCGGCGTGCCTGTTGGTGCTCGTTCTGGCGGTCCCCGCCCGGGCGCATCCGGCCGTCGGCATCGTGATGGACCGGCAGGGCAACGTCTTCTACACGGACCTCGTCCACGTGTGGCGCATCGCGCCGGATGGGAGCAAGTCCATCGCCGTGCGCGACGTGCACACGCACGAGCTGTCGATCGACAGCCTCGGGAACGTCTTCGGCGAGGACAGTGAGTACCTCGGGGGCGAGCGATGGCGCCACCGCGTCTGGCGACGCGCTCCGGACGGACGGGTCACTGACCTGATCCCGTGGCGGGACGGATTCTGGCGCGAGTATGGCTTCGTGCGCGACACGACCGGTGCGATGTACTGGGTGCAGTGCCCAGACCGGCAGTGCGTGATCCGCATGCAAGGCCGCGACGGACGCACGAGTACCTTCGCACCCGGCGTCCGGTTCGATCACCCGATCAACTGGATCGCAGCGGGACCGGGCGGATCACTCTATGTCGTGGACGGACACGACCTGCGCCGCATCTCGCGCGAAGGACGCGCGACCCTCTTCGCCCGCGAACTCGGCGAGCACGTCATGGGGCTCTGGCCCGACAACGCCCGGCACACCCTGCTTGCCGCGGTCTGGGGGCGTGGCGAGGTCGTCATGGTCGACTCGGTCGGGCGCGTGAGCAGCGTCGCACGGAGCGCGGCGCCCTGGGCTCCCTCTGGCGTCACGGTGGCGCCCAATGGCGACCTCTGGATCCTGGAGTTCTCCACCACGAACGAGGCGCGAGTCCGGCGGGTGACAGCGGGCGGGCGCACCACCATCCATTAGAGTCGCGTGACCCATGGCCGAGGCCAAGACGAAACCCACGAAGGCCAGCGTGAACGCCTTCATCGCGGCCGTGTCGAACCCGACCCGACGCGCCGACGCCCGGACGGTCCTGAAGCTCATGCGGCGCGTCTCCGGGGTCGCCCCGCGGATGTGGGGGCCGAGCATCGTCGGATTCGGTCTCTCGCACTACCGCTACGAGTCGGGCCGCGAAGGGGACATGCCGCGCATCGGGTTCAGCCCGCGCAAGGCACAGTTGGTGCTCTACGTGCTCACCGGTGAGGGCGACCGAGACCTCCTGGCGCGGCTCGGCAAGCACAAGACGGGCGTGTCGTGCCTGTACATCAATCGCCTGGCGGACGTCGACATGGCGGTCCTGGAAGCGCTGATCGAGCGTGCCTGGGAAGCGTCGGCGCAACACCCCGGTTGCTGAGCGGCCCCGCACGGTGCAACGGCGCGAAGCGTGGGAGCCCTCATCGCATCGGTCGGCCGCGCGAGCTGCTGCAGCGGGGCGCGGGCGCTACCGCCCCGCGCGGATGATGTCTAGCATCGGCATGAAGAGCGCCGCGGTCATCCCGGCGATCAGCACGACGACGCCTACGACGGCGGCGGGCTTGATCCGGCCCAACTGCGCGGCGCCATCAGCGCCGTCGTGGCGGAGGCGAGCGGTTGAGGGCGGGACGAATCGAGTCCAAAGCAGGAGCGCGCCCACCGGGACCCAGACCCACCAATAACTCTTGAGCAGGGCGAATACCGCGAGCACCAGACGAGTGGGAAGCGGAAGCGGAACTCCTGCCGCCGCGAACCGGGACATGAGCATCGGGGTCACGACGAACATGAGGATGGCCATCGCTGCTCCGGTGAAGCCAAGGACCACGCTCACGCGGGCACTGCGGACGCTCTGGGACATGTCGATCCTCCCTTCTCGTGGTGAGGCCCTGCGCGACGGCGGACGGGTTTCGAGCGACCAGCGGAGGTCGTCGAACGCTCCGATGCCGACCCTCCAGAGGATGTGCGCGGCGGTGACGAGGGGATGCTCGCCGCGCTGCGCCGACGCCTGCTCATGCTCCCAGAGGTCCGAGCTGATCTCCTCGCGCCGGATCGCCCGGAACTCCGGCTCGACCGGTCTGGTGTAGAGTCGCACCCAGGCGCGCGCGAGAGCGGCGGCGATGCGGACCGGAGTCATGGGGTCTCGAGGCTCCCCTCAGGCGAGCGCTCGCCGCTCGTCCCCCGCGACAGTGCCCGGGCCCGCGCGAGGGCGACCGCCGCCAACGCCGTGATCCGGTACATCCGGCGCCGGGGGCGTCCCTCCTCCAGCGCGGCGGCGGGATTCTCCCAGAAGGACTCGACCAGCTTGGCGCGATCGAGACGATGGAGGGCTCGATACAGCGTACCATGCGCCGTCAGCGTGCGACGATCGGCCACGTTCTGGATGTGCTGGGCGATCGAATAGCCGTGAAAGGCGCGCACGCCACCCTTCTCGAGCGCGATCGCGGCCTCGAGGATCTCGATCTCAAGGGGGATCAGGTCACCCTGTTTGCGTCGCATGCGCAATGATACGCAGATATCTGCTTATTCGCAAGTACACGGACCGGTGCGATGCCCGGTGCGAGCATCTCACGCCACGGCCGGGCTCCTGAAGCGGTGGCGGGGCCGCCGCTGCATGTTCAGGCGCCAGCGCGGCCGCTCTCGCGCCGCACCTGAACCCGATTCCGACCGTCACATGACGCCCCCCCGCGCACGACTGCTGGCACTCGCGCCCGCCCTCGGCCTGCTAATCACCCTGTCGATCCTCGGCGCGTGCGGACGAGGCACCGGCGTTGCCGATGTCACGAGCAACGACCAGCGCCGGATCGCAGGCGTCCTGCAGGACAGCGCCTACACGCTCGCGCTCGAGGTGCGCCGGATGACCTGGCGTCCGAACGCACCGCGCGCGCTCGACGTCGACGTCGCGGCCTTCGCCGAGGCGGGGCGACCCGCGACCGTGCCGGGTCCGCTGATCCGCGTTCCGGCCGGCACACGCCTGCACATCACCGTGCGGAACACGCTCGTTCAACCCGTGACCGTCCACGGGCTGCACGAGCACGGCGGGCCGCGCGACTCCCTCTCACTGGCCCCCGGCGAGACCCGCGAAGTGCGTTTCGCCGTCCAGCACGTCGGGACGTTCGCGTACTTCGCACGCACGACGACCACTCCGACGTTGCTGAGCCGGCGCGACGACTCGCAGCTCGTCGCCGCCTTCATCGTCGACTCGGCGGGGACCGACCCGCACGCCCTGAACGCCCGCGAACGACTCCTCGTCATGACGGCGTGGGACGACTCGCTCGCGAACCCCGCATCGCCCTACGGCCCGCGACAGGTCTACGCGATCAATGGACAGTCGTGGCCCTTCACGGAACGCCTCACGTACGACGAGGGCGACTCGATCCGCTGGCGGGTGCTCAATCTCAGCCAGCACAGCCATCCGATGCACCTGCACGGGACCTACTTCCGGGTGCAGTCGCGCGGCACGCCATTCGCGGACTCCGCCTTCGGCGCCGCGGCCCGGCTGGTGGTCACCGAACTCCTGCTCCCCGGCGAGTCGATGCTGATGGACTGGAAGGCCGAGCGCGCCGGGAACTGGCTCTTCCACTGCCACACCATCAGCCACATCGATGAAGCGCTACGCCTGGGCGATGCGGCCACGGCGGATGCGCACGCGGACCACGGCAGGGTCACCGACGTCATGGCGGGACTCATCACCGCGATCACAGTGCGGCCGTCAGGAGTGCCGGCGGTGACCCCGCTGCCCCCGCGGCGTAAGCTCCGGCTCTTCGTCACGGAGCGCGCGGCGCCGAGCCCGGGGAGTCCGTCGTTCGCGTACGTGCTCCAGCGCGATGCGCGCGAGCCGGCGCGCGACTCCCTCGAGCTTCCCGGGTCCACGCTCGACCTGCGGCAGGACGAGCCGACCGCCATCACCGTGCTGAATCGCAGTCGACACCCGACGGCGGTGCACTGGCACGGCATGGAGCTCGAGAGCTTCTACGATGGCGTCGCCGGCTGGAGCGGCGCCGGCACGCGCGTCGCGCCCATCATCGCGCCCGGCGACTCGTTCGTCGTGCACATGACGCCGCCGAGGGCCGGCACGTTCATCTATCACACCCACGCCGGCGAGCTCGCGCAACTGACGGGCGGGCTCTACGGCGCGATGATCGTGCGCGCGCGCGACGGCGGACGCGACGGCGGACGAGATCCGGACGAGCGGGTGATCGTGTTCGCCGACTCGACCGCCGACTCGATCCGCGCGCCGGCAGGGTCGATGATCAACGGTCGCCGGGACCCCGTGCCGATCGCCCTGACGTCCGGCACGACCCATCGCCTCCGGCTCATCAGCATCGGCGCCGTCGCGATGAAGCGCGTGCGACTGCTGGACGGCGATGCGGTCCTGCGATGGACGCCCGTGGCCAAGGACGGCGCGGAACTGCCGGCCCTGGAACGCGTGCCGACGGCCGCCGACCGGATCCTCGCGCCAGGCGAGACGTTGGACGTGCTCGTGATCCCGGCACGCGCGGGGCCGCTCGTGCTCGAGGTGACCTCGGCGTTCGGGCCGGCGGTGACCACGCGGGTGCCCGTGCGGGTGCAGGCTCCGCGCTGAGAGCTGGTGGCCGCGTCATTGATACGCGCGCTCCGGGCACGCATGTTGGTGCAGCGTCCGCAGCGGACGTGAACGTCCGACCGCCAGGAGGGCGAGGACATGGGTGCAGTCATCGAGTCGCAAGCCGTCGAGATCCCCCACGAGATGACGACCACCGGCTTCGACATCCCGGGGTACCGGATCGTGGAGAACAAGGGGGTCGTGCGCGGCGTGGTCGTCCGCTCGCGCTCGGTCTTCGGCACGCTCGGCGCGGGACTCCAGACGATCGTCGGCGGGAACATCAGCCTCTTCACCGAGCTCGCCGAACGGACCCGGCGGCAGGCGTTCGCGACCATGCTCATCCAGGCGCACCTCGCCGGGGCGCAGGGCGTCATCGGCGTGCGCTACGACGCCACCGAGATGATGAAGGGCGTCACGGAAGTGCTGTGCTACGGGACGGCCGTGGTGCTGGAACGGAGTGCGCGATGATCGACAGCCCCCCGTTCGGTGACGCAGTGCCGGCGAACGCGAGCCTCGCCGAGATCCTCAGCGCACGCGCGCGCCGGACACCCCGCGACCGCCTCGCGATCGACGCCATCGGCGGCTTCCTGATCGCGGGGACGGCGGGCTGGGCGAGACCCAGCGGCTGGGTCCTCG
>CAZHAG010000098.1:0-8770 GCA_964529705.1 uncultured Gemmatimonas sp.
GCGGCTCGTCGTGACGCCACGCTTCACCGGCACGCTGCTGATCGGCGAGCCGCAAGAGGATGCGTACACCTGCCTTCGGATTGGGCTCGCCGACGACCGAGAACTCCGCTACCGCGACGTCCGGCGCCTCGGCACCGTGACCCTCCTCGACGACCACTCGTTCGAGGAGTGGAGCGCCTCGCTCGGCCCAGAGCCGCTTGACCCGGGGCTCACCGCCGAGCGAGTTTCGGGAATCCTTCGGGGGTCGAGACGCGCGGTGAAGAGCATCCTGATGGACCAGCGCCGGCTGGCCGGCGTCGGCAACATCTACGCGAACGAGGCGTGCTGGCTCGCGGGCGTGCGGCCGGCGCGCCGCGGCACGTCGCTGACGCGCGTGGAGTGCGCCCGGCTGCTGGAGGAGCTGCGCGGCGTGCTGCGCGCGTCGATCGCCGTGCGGGGGACCACCTTCCGCGACTTCCGTGACGCGTATGGCGCGCGCGGCGGGTTCGCTGCGCAGCTCAAGGTCTACGGGCGCGACGGAGAGCCCTGCGCGCGCTGCGGCGCGACGCTCCGCGCGACGCACGCCATCGAGGGGCGCCAGACCGTGTGGTGCCCGGATCGCGCGTGCCAGCGATGATGCGTCCGCACACCGTGATCGCAGCCACGGAGCGCCAGCCGTGAGCCCGCGCCGTCGCCGTCGCCGCCCCGTCGCGCCGCCCAAGGACGTCGAGATGCGGATCGACAATCTGCTCGCGCTCGTGAAGGACACCGCGCGCGACGTGCCCGGCGTCTACCGCATGACTTCGGCCGACGGCGAAGTGATCTACGTCGGCAAGTCGAAGCAGCTGCGCACCCGCCTGCTGAGCTACTTCCGGGCGACCTTCCCGCGCGACAAGGGTGCGCGGATCCTGCGCGAGGCGGCCACCCTGGAGTGGGAGGCGCTCCCGAACGAGTTCGCCGCGCTCCTCCGCGAACTCCGGCTGATCAAGCAGCTCCGGCCGCGGTACAACGTCTCGATGAAGCGCGATGCGCGGTACCACGCCTTCGTGCGCGTCTCCAAGGGCGCGGCACCGCGCTTCCACGTGGTGCGCGGTGCCGGCACCGACGAGACAGGGCTCTACTACGGCCCCTTCCGCGGCGCGCTCCAGCTCGAGGAGGCGCTGCGCGAGCTCAACGACGTGCTCGGCCTCCGCGACTGCCGGCTCGACCAGCCGATGTACTACGCCGACCAGCCTGACCTCCTCCCCCTCCCCACGCGAACGCCGGGGTGCATCCGTCACGAGATCGGGAAGTGCCTCGGCCCCTGCATCGCCGCCGTGCGCGAGGAGGAGTACCTCGCGCGCTTCCGCGCGGCGCGCGAGTTCCTGGAGGGGGCGCACGAGTCGCCCCTGCTGCCACTCCGCGCGCAGATGGAGGCCTCGAGCGATGCGCTCGACTTCGAGCGCGCGGCCGTGATGCGCGACAAGATCCGGCGGCTCGAGGCGCTGCGCGAGCAGTTCGGGCGGATCCGGTTCGCGCTCGAGTCGCTCTCGTTCGTCTACACCGTGCCCGGGAGCGCAACGGATGAGGGGCGCTGCTACATCGTGCGGCGGGGACGGGTGCGTGACGAGCGTCCCGTGCCGCGCACGGCCGCCGAGCGGCGGGCGCTGGATGCGGCTGTGCACGAGATCCTCGCGCCGGCGGAGCGCGCGCCGGCGGTCGTGCCAGGGCACGAGGTGGACGAGATCCTCCTAGTCGCGGCCTGGTTCAAGAAGCATCCGCAGGAGTTGGAGCGGACGACCGCTCTCGCCGGCGCGGAGAGGAAGTCGCGCACGGCCTGATGGGCGGGGTGGGTGCGAGGGAAGAGAATCGCGGTACCGGACGTCAAACCCTGGAAGCGAGACATCCATCCCTTCCGAGACTCCGGAGACCAGAATGTCGAGAGCCCAGCTCGTCACCCTCCTTCTGACCGCGGCCGCGCTCGGGTCCCCCGAGGCGCTGGCGGCCCAGGCCCCGGCGTACGACCGTGCCACGCCCCTGCCCGCCCGCGTGCCGATCGCCCGCGCGGACGAGATCCGGATGGCACGCGCAGCCGCGCCCGCGGCCGTCTCCGACCACGCGACGATCTGGGTCGCCGGCGCACGCGGCTATGAGATCGCGGTCCAGGGCACGAACGGCTGGGGCTGCTTCGTCCAGCGGAATAGCGCCGGCACGGGCACCTTCCCGCGCTGCGACGACGCCGAGCGCGTCGCGTCGCTCTACCCCGTGTATCACCTGCTCGAGGCGTACCGCGCGCAGGGCAGGTCGGCGAACGCCTACGACCGCGATGTCGCGGCCGGGTACGCGAGCGGGAAGTACCGCGCCCCCGTGACCGGCGCGATGAGCTACATGCTCGCCGAGGGCGTGATCCCGCCGCACTTCATGGTCTCGGTGCCGCACTGCACGGTCGAGAAGCTCGGCCTGGCGACGCCGGAGCAGATGGCCGACACCACGCTGAAGGTCGTCTTCCGCGGCCTCGACACGCCGGACTGCGACCTCGTCGTCTTCACGCCTCCCGAGTCGCGCCGGCACCACGGCGTCGTGGTCGGACGGCCCCGCTGAGCCTCGAGGGGGCGCGCGAGTGCGACCTCGTCCGGCTCGCGCACGGCGGGGATGCGGACGCGTTCGCGGCGCTCGTCACGCGTCACGAGCCGCGGCTGCGGGCGGTCGCCCGGCGCCTGACGCGCGACCCGGTGACGGCGGACGAGCTCGCGCACGAGGCGTTCGTGCGCCTCCACCGGTCGCTGGACCTCTTCCGCCAGGAGTCGGGCGTCGCCACCTGGCTCTACCGGACCGTCGTCAACCTCTGCCACGACCACGCCCGGGCGCGGGCACGCGAGCAGCAGCACCTCTCGCTCGACGCCGAACGGTCGCTGCCATCGGCCGCACCCTCGCCTGACCAGGCCGCCGAGCAGGCCGAACGCACCCGGCTGCTCGATGCCGCCATCCAATCACTCGGAGAAGCGATGCGGGAAGTCGTCTTGCTGCGCTACATCGGAGGACTCGGCTACGACGAGATCGCCGAGGTCGTCGGGTGCCCGCCCGGCACGGTGGCCTCGCGCATCCACCGCGCGCTGCAGGCGCTGCACACGCTACTCGCCGCGCAGGGTATCCGGGAGGACTCGCTGTGACCCACGAGCAAGCGATGGAACTCGCGGTGCGCGCGCTCGAGCGCGTGCCTGCCGCCGCCGAACAGGCCGCACTGGACGCTCACCTCGGCGAGTGCGCAGAATGTCGCCGCGAGGTGGCGGCGCTGCGGTCGATGCACGCGGAGCTCGGTGCGTGGGGTGTCGCCGCGGCGGCGGAAGCGTCCGGTCCTGCCGCCACGCCCGGATCCCCTGCCGCGCGCGTCGTGCCGGCATTGCGCGCCGGGCCCTCCGGCGCACGGTGGTGGCCACTCATCGCCGCGCTCTTCGTCGGGATCGTGATCGGCGGTGCCGGTGGGGCCACGGCGTTCCGCGGCAGCCCGAGCGCAGCGGGTACCGAGGGCACGGACCCGGCGGCCGGCCGAACGCCCGATGCGCGCGCGACCTTCGCGCTCCTCCTGGAGGAGCCTGCGGCGCAGTGGCCACCGACCTCGCCCCTCATGCGCGGCGGCTACTTCGAGTGGCTGGACACCCTCGTCGCGCGCGGGCAGTACGCGGGCGGGGAGCGCCTCTCCGAGGATGCGGGGTGGTACATCCCCGCCGGCGGCGCACCGGTCCCGGCCAACGCGCGTGCGGCGTCCGCCGCGAACTTCAGTGGGATGTTCCTCGTGCGCGCCCGCGACTATGACGAGGCGGTCCGCATCGCGAAGGAGAGTCCGCACCTGCGGTATGGGGGGGTGCTGGTACGGAGGACGTACTGACGGGTGTTCGGTCACGCCGCGGCGCTGCCCCCTGTGATCCCGAGTACTGCTTCATCACGCGCGCCAGCGGTGAAGCGCAGAACCGCTTCGACACTCACCGCGTGTAGAGCACCAGAACCCCGCACTCGCTCCCCAGTCCGGAGAACTCGACCGGCACCTGAGCTGAGCTTCGGTAGTACTCGATGGCAGCGATCGCGCTCGTCGGGATCGAGTTCAGGTTGAATGGAGTGGCTCCAGGCCCGCCGCGGTAGATCCAGACCCCGTCCAGCACGACCGCCGCGTAGCACGGACCGGAGCCGGACCACGGACGGGCATCACGTCCTGCAGTCAGGATCTGCACGACTCCGCCTCGCGACCAGGTGAAGCGCGCGCCCGGAGCTCGACGCAGCACCGTGGGGAGTCGTCCGTCGGCTGCGAGGTCGTCGATCTGCGACCGTGTGAAGAACGTCCCGATGCCCCGGCGCCTGCGCTCTTCGAACTGCGTGAGGCGATGATCGGTCTCGACCACGACCGTTGGATCCAGGACCGAGACGCGCCGCGCCAGCTGCACGTCGAGTCGCACGGAGTCGCCGAGCGCGAGCTGCAGCGTGGTCGCGGTCGGCGCGAAGCCGAGAGCCACCACCGTGATCGTATAGGTCCTCCCGGCGAGCAAGCGGATGCTGAAGGCTCCCCGCTCGTCCACTGGTTGATCGATCGTGCTTCCCGTCACCCGAACCCTCGCGAATGGGATCGGAGAGCGAGCCGAATCCGAATCGACGACTACGCCGTGCACGATCGTCGTGGTGGCGGGGTCCTGCGCGGCCACCTGACGGGAGGTAGCGACTGCCCATAGAAGTGCGGCGACCCGCGTCATCCGTCCGAGTATCGAGCGGGAGAGCGTCCGCATGTGAGTGCGGCGTGGTTTCGGTGAGGCGGTTCGTCCCCTCAGCATGCGTGGCTAGCGTCTCCTTGCCCGCTCCCGCAGGGCATCGGCCGAGGGGAGCGCGCCCAGTCGATATCGTCCCGCGAAGACTGTCGGGGTGGCGCGCACTCCAACTCCCTGAGCCCACGCGATGGATGCGTCAAGTCGCCGGCGCAGTGACCCATCGGAGTCGCAGTCCGGCTTCAATGCTCGTCCCGGTGGAACCGCAGGACCATTCTCTCCCGTGGACTCAGGCGATGCGGTTGCAAAGAGCCCCCGGTGCATTTCCCGGAACTCTGCTTCTGCCTCAGCGCAGAGCGCCATCAGCGCAAGCTCATCGGCATCCGGGTGCTGTGGCAGAGGCAGATGTAGGATCCTGACATGAAACCCAGTGTCGTCGGCGAGCTCCTCGACCACCTTCTCGTAGCGCGCGCAACCCGGGCAGCGATAGTCGGAAACCACGAGCACAGTCTCGGGTGCGGCAGCATTGAGAGCCGAGGAAAGCGCGACGGCCTCAGTCCATCTCTCCGCCGAAACCGCGACTTCCTGTCGGGAACTCGCTGGCTCCCCGCGGCGATACGAATCGCGAAGGTAGACGGCCATGATCACAAGCGATCCAACCAGCGCGATTCGTTCCGCAAGGAGCCACCAATCACGCCGGCGAGCGCCAGCTGGCCTCTCGGGTATTGGCACGCGAATCCGTACCCAATCAGAAGGCGCAGCTGATCTGGTTCGCCTCGGGCTCGCAGTCTCCACCGGTCAAGCACCCTGGATACGCGAACGAACCGGGTCCGAAGCAGTTGCGGCAGTACGCATCGACAGATCCGTTCTGCCCGGGCGGCTCCATCGGGCATTGGTCCACATAGACGCAGATGGTCCCGTCAGGCATACACCGGAGCTGCGCGGACTGGTCCGCTTCCGCCGAATCCGCGCGGCCAGCGCTGTAGATCGACATCACTGCGACAAGGATGAGCACGCGTCGAAGCAGCTTGGTCATGACGCCTCCTGAGCAGGGGGAGTTAAGGGAGTGCAATCCTGCTGTCGCGCCCCCCCCCCCCCTCGTCAATGACTAGATTTTTGCCATGATGACTAGTGCCTTGACACCGAGGCACCGTCCGGTCACCATGGCGACACTAAGCTCAGAACTGTGAGTCGTCGTGGAAGGAGAGCTCCACGAGTTCCGCGTGCGCGATTCCGAGGGAGATGGTCAGCACCGCCACGCTCGGCACCAGGTCGAACCGCCGCGGCCCCGCCGCCCCCGGATTGATCACGAGCCGCTCGTCCACGCGCTCGATCAGCTGCCGGTGCGTGTGCCCGTACACACAGACGTCCGCGTCGTACGCCGCCGCGACCCTCGCCGCGCCGGGGCGCCCGAGCTCGTGCCCGTGCGAGACGTGGATCCGCACTCCCGCCACCTCGAGATCGAGCCGCTCCACGAGCCGCGTGTTCCACGGCTCGTCACAGTTCCCGAACACCGCCTGCGTGGGCGCGATCAGGTTGAGCTCGTCGAGGATCTCGTCTCCGCAGACATCCCCCGCGTGGAGGATCATCGAGACCCCCGCGAGCGCACGGTGCACGTCGGGCCGGAGGAGGCCGTGCGTGTCGGAGATCAGGCCGATGCGGACCGGCGCTGGCATCAGGCCTCCGAGCCACCCCAGCGCGGCGCGAGCTCGTTCGGCACGCCCAGGTGGTCGAGCGCGCGCGCGACGATGAAATCCACGAGGTCACTGACCTTCTGAGGCCGGTGGTAGAAACCCGGAGCGGCGGGCATCACGACGGCACCGGCGAGCGTCACCCGCCGCATGTTCTCCAGGTGGATGAGCGAGAGAGGCGTCTCGCGCGTGACCATCAACAGGGGGCGGCGCTCCTTGAGCGCCACGTCGGCGGCGCGCTCCACCAGCGAGCGTGACGTCCCCGCGGCGATGCTTGCCAGCGTCCCCATCGAGCAGGGGCAGATCACCATCCCGCCGGCCAGAGAGGAGCCCGAGGCCGGCGCGGCGCCACGGTCCTTGTCGTCGAATACCGTCACGAGTGCGTCGAACCGCTTGGCACCCACGGCCTTCCGGAGCCCGGCGAGGTCCTTCACCTCGCTCTCCGTCTCGAGCAGCCGGTACCCGTGCGACGAGACGATCAGCGACACGCGGCGCCCGCCGACGAGCAGCTGTTCGAGCAACCGGATCCCGTACGGCGCGCCGGATGCCCCCGTGATCGCCATCACGATGGGCGCGTTGGACGCCGCGTCGGAGATCGCCTTCGCGCGCGTCATCCGAACACCCGGTCCGCGAGGACGAACGCGAAGAAGGTCAGCGAGATCACGCCGTTCACGGTGAAGAACGCCGCATCCAGCTTCGAAAGGTCGTCCGACGAGACGAGCGAATGCTCGTACGCGAGGATCGCCGCGGCGACCAGCACGCCCACCCACGCCAGCGTCCCCGCGCCCGCGGTCCAGACCGCCGCGGAGAGCGCAGCCACAGTCACCAGGTGCAGCGCGCGCGAAACGCCGATCGCTCGCGACACGCCGAGCGCTGCGGGGATCGAGTGCAGCCCCTGCGAGCGGTCGAACTCGATGTCCGGGAGCGCATACAGGATGTCGAAGCCGCCGGACCAGGTCATCACGGCCACGGTCAGCGCGCCGAGGAGCCACCAGGGATCGCTCCAGGCCCCAGTTACGGCCAGGTATCCACCCACCGGCGCGATCGCGAGCCCGAGCCCGAGCACGAGGTGCGCATACTGCGTGAAACGCTTCGTGAACGAGTAGAAGCAGACCCAGGCCAGCGCGAGCGGGGAGAGGGCGAAGCAGAGCGGGTTGAGCTCGTACGCGGCCCAGACGAAGAGCGCGGCCGCGACGACGACCGTGGCCCACGCCTCCGCCACGCCGATCACGCCACGCGGGATCTCGCGCCCGGCCGTCCGCGGGTTCCGCGCGTCGTACTCGCGGTCCACGATCCGGTTGACCGCCATCGCCACCCAGCGCGCGCAGGTGAAGGCGAGCACCACCCACCCCACGGTCGCGATGTCGATCGGCGCGACGCGCGTGGCGAAGGTCACGCCCACCAGCGCGAACGGGAGCGCGAAGACGGTGTGCGGCAGCTTGACGAAGCTCGCCCAGCGCGCGAAGCCCCCCTCGCCCGCGAAGGTCTGTCCTTCGCGGGGCGCACCGCCGGCCGGACGCGGCGCGGTCACCGCGGCCCCAGGCCGAGGTGCGGCCACATCGCGTCGACCTTCGCCTTGGTCGCCGGGTCCATCTCGATCACCCGGGGCCAGTCGCGCGTGAACCCCTCCTCGGGCCACTTCTTCGTCGCGTCGATCCCCATCTTCGAGCCGTACGTGAAGGTCCGGCTCGAATGGTCGAGCACGTCCATCGGCCCCATCGTGAAGCGCGTGTCACGCTCCGGGTCGATGTTGTTGAGCGCCACCCACCACGCCTCCTGCGTGTTCCGCACGTCCACCCAGTCGTCCACCACCACGACGACCTTCGCGAGCGACATCAGTCCCGCACCCCAGAGCGCGTTCATCACCTTGTACGCCTGCCCGGGATACGACTTCTTGATCGACACGAACACGAGGTTGTGGAAGATGCCCTCCGCGGGCATGTGATAATCCACGATCTCGGGGGTCGTGAGCTTGAGGAGCGGGAGGAAGATCCGCTCGGTGGCGTGGCCGAGGTAGAAGTCCTCCATCGGCGGTCGCCCGACGATCGTCGCGCAATACACCGCGTTCTCCCGCATCGTCACCGCGGTCACGTGCACGCGCGGATAGAGGTCCGCCTCCGAGTAGTAGCCGGTGTGGTCGCCGAACGGCCCCTCGGTCACCAGCGCCTCGGCCGGGTCGATGTACCCCTCGATCACGATCTCCGCGTCGGCCGGCACCTCGAGGTCGCAGGTGAGCGCCTTGGTCAGCTTCACCGGCGACTTCCGGAGGAACCCCGCGAAGATGAACTCGTCGACGTTGGGCGGGAGGGGCGCGCTCGCCGAGTACATCGAGGCCGGGTCCGCGCCGATCACGATGCAGACCGGCATCCGCTC
>CAZHAG010000098.1:8870-10282 GCA_964529705.1 uncultured Gemmatimonas sp.
ATCTCCATCAGCCGCGGCAGGAGCTGCAGCTTGCCGAGGAACCCCTCCGGCACCTTGAGGTCCATCAGCTTGGTGATCCGGTCGCCGTGCTCGTCCAGCTTCATGACACCCAACGCGAGCGCCATCCGCGACATCGAGCCGAAGAGGTTGATCGCCACCGGATACGCCGCGACGGAGCCGCCGCGCAGCACCGGCTTCTCGAAGAGGAGTGCGGGCCCGCCGCCGGGCATCTTCATCACACGGTCGGTGATCTCACACATCTCGAGCTCCACCTTCACGGGCTGCGTGATGCGGCGGAGCTCACCCGCGCGCTCGATCGCCGCGATGAAGTCCTGCAGCGTGTCGATCGTCACTTGGTCCCCACGTGCACGGCGGCGATCCCGAAGGTGAGGGTCTCGAAGCGCACGTCGCGGAACCCCGCGGTCCGCATCGCCTCGGCGAGCGCGCCCGTCTCCGGGAAGTTCGCCACGGAGCGCGGGAGGTAGGTGTACGCCGTTCGGTGCCCGCTGACCAGCCGGCCGATGAGTGGCAAGATGCGATGGAAGTAGAAGAGGTATCCAGCGCGGACCAGCGGCACGCGCGGCGTGGAGAACTCGAGGATGACGAAGCGCGCACCGGGCTTGAGCACGCGATGCACCTCGCGGAGGCCCGCGTCGAGCCGCGCGACGTTCCGGATGCCGAAGGCGACGATCGCCCCGTCCATCACGCCGTCGCGGACTGGCAGTGCGAGCGCGTCGGCGACCACGGGTGCGAGCACCTCGCGTGGCGCCTTGCCGAGCCCCGCGCGCAGCATCGGCTCCGCGAAATCGGCGCCGAGGATCGCGCCGCCGAATCCCTTCCGGCGACTCAGCTCCGCGCCGACGTCGAGCGTGCCCGCGCAGAGGTCGAGGTAGGCACCCGCGGGCGCCTGCGTCCAGCCCAGCGTCTCGATGGCGCGCGCGCGCCAGCGACGATCGATCCCGAGCGACAGCAGGCGGTTGAGCAGGTCGTACCGGGGCGCGATCTCGGAGAAGATCCGCTGCACGTAGAGGCGCTTCCCGGCCGCCGACGCACCCTCGGCGGCCGCTTCGGCCTCGAGGACCTCCGCATCGAGCGCGTTCGACATAGTGCTGAAAGTTGCCCGACGTCTCCCACGCGGGCAAGTTTCCCCCCGATTCAATGCCGCCCCCACTCGACCTCCCGAATCTCCCGGACGCCGACGTCGTCGCGCTCGCCCAGAAGGGACGGGAGGCGGCGTTCCGCGAGCTGATCCGCCGCTACGAACGGCCGGTCTTCTCGCTCATCTATCGCATGGTGCGCGACAGCACCCTCTCCGAGGACCTGGCGCAGGACGCGTTCATCAAGGTCCTGAACCACCTCGACAAGTACCGGCCCGAGTTCAAGTTCTCGAGCTGGCTCTTCAAGATCGCCAA
>CAZHAG010000099.1:0-10272 GCA_964529705.1 uncultured Gemmatimonas sp.
ATTCTCATGAACCAGTGGGCGAACGTGGTCCGCTGGGAGATGCGCACGCGCCTGTTCCTGCGGACGCTGGAGTTCCTCTGGCAGGAGGGGCACACCGCGCACGCGACCGAGGCGGAGGCCGAGGAGGAGGCGCGCCGCATGCTCGGCGTGTACCGCACGATCATGGAGGAGTGGATGGCGATGCCCGTGGTGACCGGGCAGAAGACCTACAGCGAACGGTTCGCCGGCGCCGTGCGCACCTACTCGTGCGAGGCGATGATGCAGGACCGCAAGGCGCTGCAGGCGGGCACGTCGCACCACCTCGGGCAGAACTTCGCGAAGGCGTTCGACCTGAAGTTCCAGACCGAGGAGGGCGAGATGGCCTTCGCCTGGAACACCTCCTGGGGCGTCTCGACGCGCATGGTGGGGGGGCTCGTGATGACCCATGGCGACGACAATGGGCTGCGGGTGCCCCCGAAGCTCGCGCCGATCGAGGTCGTGATCGTCCCGATCTTCCGGAAGGACGAGGAGCGGGACCGTGTCGTGGGTGCCGCCCACAAGCTGCGCGACGAACTGCAGGCCTGGACCGGCCGTGGCGCGACGGATCGGCTCCGCGTGAAGGTGGATGCGCGCGAGGGGATGAAGCCCGGTGCCAAGTACTATGAGTGGGAGCTCCGCGGCGTGCCGCTCCGACTCGAACTCGGCCCCCGCGACCTCGACCAGCAGAGCGTGATGACCGCGCGGCGCGACACGAAGGAGAAGGCACCGCTCCCGATGGCCGAGCTCGCACCGCAGCTCGCGAAGCTGCTGGAGACGATCCAGGCGCAGATGTTCGCGGACGCCAAGGCGCGCCGCGAAGCGGCGACCGTCCGCGGTGGCCTCACCTACGCGCAGTTCCGCGAGCTCATGGAAGGCGAGGGTGGGTTCGTCTACGCCGGATGGAACGGCGACCCGGCGGTCGAGGCCCAGGTGAAGGAGGAGACCAAGGCGACCATCCGGGTGATCCCGGACGCCGAGTTCCGGTCGCCGACCGCGCCGACCACCTGCCTGGTGACCGGCCAGCCCGCGAAGCACGAGGTGTTGTGGGCGAAGGCCTACTAGTGCTGGGCTTCTCGCGGATCGACGGCGACCTGCACTGCGAGGGCGTCCCGCTCGAGGCGATCGCGCTGGAGGCGGGGACACCGGCCTACATCTATTCCGCGGGCGTCGTGCGGGACCGGTACACCCGGCTCGCCGCCGCCCTCGCCGCCGCTCCGCACCGGATCCACTACTCGCTCAAGGCGAATGCCTGCCGCGGCGTGCTGGAGGTGTTGCGGGCCGCCGGGAGCGGCGTGGATGTCGTCTCCGGGGGCGAGCTCTTCCGGGCGCTCCGCGCCGGATTCCGCGGCGAGGACATCCTGTTCGGCGGGGTGGGGAAGCAGGAGCATGAGATCCGCGAGGCGCTCGCGGCGGGCGTGAAGCTCATCAACGTGGAGTCGGAGGCGGAACTGCGACTCGTCTCGCGCGTCGCGGCCGAGCTCAAGGTGATCGCGTCGGTGGGACTCCGCGTGAACCCCGAAGTGGATGTCGCGAACGCGCACCGCTACATCGCCACGGGGGAACGCGGGCACAAGTTCGGCATCCCTGTGGGGGAGGCGGAGGCCGTGGGTGCGGTGGCGCTCTCGCTGCCGAACATCGCGCTGCACGCCGTCGACATGCACGTGGGGAGCCAGCTGAGCTCGTTCGAGGCGTACCGTGCCGGGACCGCGCGATTGGTGGAGCTCTCGCTCGCGCTCCGGAAGGCGGGGGCGCCGATCAAGTACCTCGACAGCGGTGGCGGGCTGCCGGTGCCGTACGCGGAAGAGGAGGAGCCGGACCTCGGGGCGTATGGCCGGATCGTGACCGACGCCGCGAACGCACTCGGCGCGGAGCTGTTGGTGGAGCCGGGGCGCTTCTTCGTCGCCGCGGCCGGGGCGCTCATCACCCGCGTGCTCTACCGCAAGCAGACGGGGCACAAGACCTACCTCGTCTGCGACGCCGGAATGACGGAGCTGCTGCGCCCCTCTCACTACGATGCGTTCCACCGGATCGAGACACTCGCCGCACCTCGCGGAGGGATGGTGGCCGATGTCGTCGGGCCGGTGTGCGAGAGCGGGGACTTCCTCGCGCTCGACCGTACGCTCCCCGAGGTCGGGCCCGGCGAGTTGCTGGCGGTGCACACCACGGGGGCCTACGGTTACGTGATGAGCTCGCACTACAATGCGCGACCGCGGGTGCCGGAGGTGCTCGTCGACGGCGATCGCTGGGCGCTCGTCAGCGCCCGCGAATCGTATGCGGACCTCGTGCGGCTCGAGGATCCGTCCCCTGAGTGGAGGACCACCTGATGCGCGTAGGACTGATCGCGGACACCCACGACCGGCTGCCGGCCGTGGATGCGCTGCTGAAGGAGATGATGGGGCGCGGCGTGAACTTCGTGCTGCACGCGGGGGACTTCTGCTCCCCCTTCTCGCTCAAGCCCTTCCAGGACCATGGCATCGCGATGGCCGGCGTGTTCGGGCGCAACGACGGCGACCCCGAGGGGATCCGCGCCTTCGCCGCCCAGGGGATGGGGCAGGAACTCTTCGAGTCGCCCCACAGCCTCAAGCTAGGCGACCACAAGATCCTCATGGTGCATGACATCGGCGAGGTGGTGGAGCGCTCGGTGCTGGCGCATGCCATCGTCATCCACGGACACACGCACCTGCAGGAGATGAAGACGCGGAACGAGACGCTCATCGTGAACCCGGGGGAGGCCTGCGGCTGGCTCTACGGGTCCCCGACGGCGGCGATCCTCGACCTCGAGACCAAGCAGGTGGAGTTCATCAAGCTCCCCGGGGAGGACTGGGCGCCGTGAGTTCGCGGATCCTCATCCTCGACTGCGGCTCGCAGTTCACGCAGCTCATCGCGCGACGCGTGCGCGAGGCGCGCGTCTTCTCGGAGATCCACCCCCCCACGCGCTCCATCGACTGGATCCGCGAGTGGAGGCCCACCGCGATCATCCTCTCCGGCGGTCCGAGTTCCGTCATTGACGAGGGGGCGCCGGCGTTCGACCCGGCGGTCCTCGACATCGCGCCCGTGCTCGGCGTCTGCTACGGGATGCAGTGGATCGCGCACGTCGCCGGGGGTCAGGTGAAGGGGGGCGGGCGCCGCGAGTACGGGCGCGCGGAGATGGAGGTGAAGGAGGCCGCTGGGCTCTTCGCCGGCTTCGACAATGGGGAGCGCTCCATCGTCTGGATGAGCCATGGGGACCACGTGGAGGCCGTGCCTCCCGGATACGTGCTCACGGCGACGAGCGAGGGGAACCCGGTCGTCGGCTTTCGTCACGAGTCGAAACCGATCCACGCCATCCAGTTCCACGCCGAGGTCGCGCACACGGTGCGTGGCGCGGAGATCATCGAGAACTTCCTCTTCGAGATCGCCGGGTGCACGCCGGACTGGACGCCCGGGCACTTCATCGACCTCGAGATCGCCCGGATCAGGGCGCTCGTTGGCGACCGGCAGGTGATCTGCGGGCTCTCCGGGGGCGTGGACTCCTCCGTCGCGGCGGCACTCGTGCACCGCGCCATCGGCGACCAGCTCACCTGCATCTTCGTGGACAACGGGCTGCTGCGGCTGCACGAGCGGGAGCAGGTCGAGCGCACGATGGGCAAGCACCTCGGCATCCGCCTCATCACGGTGCGGGCCGAGGAGCGGTTCCTCGGCGCGCTCGCGGGGCTCGACGACCCCGAGAAGAAGCGCAAGGCGATCGGCCACGCCTTCATCGACGTGTTCGAGGCCGCGGCCGCCGAGGCGGGGAAGGACGCGGCGTTCCTGGTCCAGGGTACCCTCTATCCCGACGTGATCGAGTCGGTGAGCGCGAAGGGGGGCCCCAGCGCGGTGATCAAGACGCACCACAACGTGGGCGGCCTCAAGCCCGACATGAAGTTCAAGCTGATCGAGCCGCTGCGGGAGCTCTTCAAGGACGAGGTGCGGAACGTCGGCCGCGAACTCGGACTCCCCGAGGAGATGGTCGGGCGTCATCCCTTCCCCGGTCCCGGACTCGCGATCCGTGTGCTCGGCGCCGTGGACCCCGAGAACGTCGAGACGCTGCGACGCGCGGATGCGATCTACCTCGAGGAGATCCGGGCCGCGGGCCTCTACAACGAGATCTGGCAGGCCTTCGCCGTCTTCCTCCCGGTGCGCTCCGTGGGGGTGATGGGGGACGGGCGGACGTACGAGCACGTGATCGCGCTCCGCGCCGTCACCAGCACCGACGGGATGACGGCGGACTGGTACGCCTTCCCGCCCGCCGTGCTCGCGCGCATCTCCAGCCGCATCATCAATGAGGTCCCCGGGATCAACCGCGTGGTGTACGACGTGAGCTCCAAGCCCCCCGCCACCATCGAGTGGGAGTAGCGTGACCCGGTTCGCGCGGCTCCGCCCGACCTCCGGCGAGCTGCGTGAGATGGCGCGGCTCGCCGCGCCGATCGTGCTCGTCAACGTGGGCATGCAGCTCATGGGCGTGGTCGACTCGATCATGCTCGGGCGCGTCTCCGCGACCGACCTCGCCGCCGGCGCGCTCGGCAACTTCTACTTCTTCGTCATCTCGATCGTCGGCGTCGGGATGCTGATGGCGCTCGACCCGGTGATCGCGCAGGCGCTCGGTGCGCGCGACGAGGAGGCGGTGGCGCGCGGCGTTCAGCGGGGCGTGATCCTCACCGGCGCGGTCGCCGCGGTCGTCATGCTCCTCTTCCTGACGGCCGGGCCGGTCCTCGCGCTCCTCCGCCAACCCGAGGACGTCGTGCCGCTCGCGACCGGGTACGTCCTCTGGAGCATCCCGGGGATGCTCCCTTTCTTCGCGTTCAACATGCTGCGGCAGGTGTTGCAGGCGATGAAGCGTCTCGGGCCGATCGTCCTCGCGGTCTGCGTGGCGAACCTGGTGAACGTCTTCCTGAACTGGGTGCTCATCTTCGGGCACCTCGGATTCGCCCCGGGTGGGGTGGTGGGCTCGTCGCAGGGCACCGCGATCTCCCGGTGGGTGATGGCGCTCGTGGTGCTCGCGGCGGCGTGGCCGGCGCTGCGGCCCGCGCTCGCGCCCTGGCGTCCCGAGAGCTGGCGGCTCGCGCCGCTCCGGCGGATGGTCGCGCTCGGGTTCCCGATCGGGCTGACCTTCCTCGCCGAGGCGGGCGCGTTCGGCTTCGTGACGCTGATGGCGGGGTGGATGGGGACCGAGGTGCTCGCGGGGCACGAGATCGCGCTCAACATCGCGGCGCTCACCTTCATGGTCCCGATGGGAGTGGCGGGCGCCGCGGCCGTGATGGTGGGACACGCGGTCGGAGCGGGGGACATGGCGGCATCGCGCCGGGATGCGGTCGCGGCGCTCGCGGTGGGCGTCGGGTTCATGGCGGTCATGGCGATCGTCTTCTCGCTCATCCCGCGCCAGCTCGCGCACGCGTTCACGATCGACCCGACCACGCGCGTGATCGCGGCCACCCTGATCCCCATCGCCGCCGTCTTCCAGGTGTTCGACGGCACCCAGGTGGTCTCGGCGTCGATCCTGCGCGGGGCGGGGGACACGCGCGTGCCGATGGTCCTGCACGTGCTGAGCTTCTGGGCGGTCGGGATCCCGCTCGGCGCGCTGCTCGCGTTCCGCGCGGGGATCGGTGCGCAGGGGCTCTGGTGGGGGCTGACCGCGGGGCTCTCCGCCGCGGCGGTGCTGCAGCTCTCGCGCGTGCGGAGCAAGCTTGGCGGCGACGTCCAGCGCGTGGCGATCGATCACTAGCGTCGCGCGATCCCGTCGCGCGACACTCGCAGCCGGTCCGCTAGACGCCCTTCTCCTCGAGCAGCTTCATGAACTGCGCCGGCTCGGTCAGCGCCAGCAGGCGCGAGGGCACGTCGCTCTCCTTGGAGAACTGCGCGATCTTGCCGAGCACCGGGAGGTACTGGTTCGAGACCTCGAGCGGCGGCGCGACGATCAGGAAGATGAACTGCACGGGCTTGTCGTCGATCGCCTTGAAGTCGAGGCCCGCCGTCTTGCGGCCGAACGCGACGCGCAGCTTGGAGACGACGAGTGAGCGGCAATGCGGGATCGCGATCCCGCGGCCGATGCCGGTGGAGCCGAGGTTCTCCCGGCGCTTCAGCATCTTGTAGAGCATCCCCTCGTCCTTCTCGCCGAGCTTGAAGAGCCCGATGAGTTCCTTGAGGATGTCGTCCTTCGTGGTGCCCTCAAGGTTCAGCTTGACGGCATCTTCAGAGAAGAATTCGCGCAGTTCCATCCCGGGAAGCTATGAGCGCCGTTCAGGGCTGTCAAATCGTGATATTGCAAGCAGTTGGGGGCGGTTCTAGGTTTCGCCGTGATGCCCTTCCCGTACCCGACCGGACACACGGTCCCGCTCTTTCTCGCCCCGATGGCCGGGGTGTCGGAGAGCCCCTTCCGCCGGCTCTGCCGCGCGTGGGGGGCGGACGTGGTCGTGACCGAGTTCCTCTCGGCCGAAGGGATCCGGCGGGAGAATGAGGCCACGATCAGCAAGCTCCGCTTCGGGGAGGATGAGCGTCCGATCGGCGTGCAGATCTTCGGTGCCGAGCCGCAGGCGATGGAGGAGGCGTCGGCGCTCGTGACCGACCTGTTCCAGCCCGAGTTCATCGACATCAACTTCGGCTGCCCGGTGAAGAAGGTCGTGAAGCGGAACGGCGGCTCAGGGTGCCTGCGTGACCTCGACCTCGTGCAGCAGGTGATCCGCGCGGTCATCCGCGGCACGCACCTGCCGGTGACGTGCAAGATCCGGAGCGGGTGGAACGAGGAGATGCGCGATCCGGCCACGATCGGCCGGCGGTGCGAGGACGCCGGGGTGCGGGCCATCGCGCTGCATCCCCGCACGCGCACGCAGATGTACACCGGGAGCGCGCGCTGGGAGGAGATCGCGGTGCTCAAGGCGGCGGTGCGCATCCCGGTGATCGGGAATGGGGACATCAAGACGGCGGAAGACGCCGTGCGCATGCGGCGGGAGACGGGGTGCGACGGGGTGATGATCGCCCGCGGGTCGTTCGGCCAGCCATGGATCTTCCAGCAGGCGCGCGCGATGCTCGAGGGCGCGCCGGTGCCGCTCACGCCACCCGTCGAGGAGCGGTTCCGCATCGCGCTCGAGCACGCGCGGATGGTGCAGGCGTACGAGCACGACCCGATCGGTGCGGCCTTGGAGTTCCGCAAGCACCTCGGATGGTACGTGAAGGGGCTGCCGCACTCCGCCGACCTGCGGAAGAAGCTCCACGCGGTGAACAGCTTCACCGAGGTCGAGGGGATCTTCGAGGACTACCTCGCGAGCGCCGACCGCCACGAAGCCGAGGCGGCGTGAGGCGCGACCGGGTGAAGTCGCTGCTCGACGCCGTCGCGTCGGGGCAGGTGGGCGTGGACGCGGCGCTCGCACAGCTTGACGCCGCTCCGGTGGATGACCTCGGCTTCGCGACCCTCGACCAGCATCGGGCGCTGCGGCAGGGATACCCCGAGGTGGTCTTCGGCCAGGGCAAGACACCCGAGCAGGTGACGGCGATCTGCGCGCGCCTCGCGGGGCACGGAGATGGGTTCCTCGTCACGCGCGCGGCACCCGACGTGCTCGACGCGTTGCGGGGGGCGTGGCCCAAGGTCGAACGGAACGACCTCGCCCGCACGGCGCTCCTCCGCCCGCACACGCCGCGCGCGGTGGGCACCCGGACCGTGGCGATCGTCACCGCGGGCACGAGCGACCTTCCCGTGGCAGAAGAGGCCGCCGTGACTCTCGATGCAGTCGGACACCCGGTGCTCCGCGTCACGGATGTCGGCGTGGCCGGGATCCATCGCGTGCTCGCGCGCCGCGATGCGCTGCACGAGGCCGCGGTCGTGATCGTGGTGGCCGGGATGGATGGTGCACTTCCCTCGGTGGTGGGCGGGTTGGTGCGCGGTCCGGTGATCGCCGTGCCCACGAGCGTCGGGTACGGTGCGGCCTTCGGCGGTCTCGCGCCGCTGCTCACGATGCTCAACTCCTGCGCGGCGGGGGTCGTGGTCTGCAACATCGACAACGGGTTCGGCGCCGCGATCGCGGCGACACGCATCCTCGACCAGTAGGCCGGCGTGCTCACCGTCGCGGTCGCGCTCGCTGCGGGAGTGATCGGGGTGGTGCTGGGGGCCTGGCTCGTCCGCCGCGCGGAGCGTGCCGCCGTGGGGCACCCGCCGCGGCGCCGGTCGACGGACTGGATCCCGCGCGACACCACGCAGGAGGCGCTCATCGCGGCGTTCCGGCCCGAGGAGTTGCCGGCGCCGGAGGAGGTCCTGCTGAACGACCAGCGGATCCTCGCGGATGCGCTGCGCGAGATCCGCCACCGCCGCGGCGCGATGGCCGCGGCGCTCTGGGTGCTGGACCAGACGATGGGAGGCGAGGCGGTCCTGGCCGCATGGAGCACGGCGGCACAGGAGACCGGCGAGGCGCATGGCGCGTTCCGGGTGGACGATCCCACACGCGCGCTGATCGAGTGGGCCGGGCAGTCGCGGCAGCTGGGGTTCGACGGGGGGGAGGGACCGCCGCGGCTGGCCGTGGCGCCCTTCGAGGCCGGAGGGGAGCGGGGCGTGCTCAGCCTCCACTTCGACGACGGCGCGCTCGTCACGCGCGATGCGGTGCGCGAGTGGATGCCGCACCACGCCCGGATGATGCAGACCTGGTACGATCTCGTGCGCACCCGCGGCGACGTGGCGCGCCAGAACTTCCGGCTCCGTGGCCTCATCCGCACCGCCGGCACCCTGCAGGCCGCGCGCGACCCGCTCGAGCTCGAGCGCACGCTCGTCGTCGACTCGCTCACGGTGGTCGGCGCCGAGTGGGCGGTGCTGGTGCGCTGGGATGAGCGCGGGGAGACGGGCGCCGTGCGAGCGGCGACCGTGGGCGCGGTCGAGCTCGGGGTGGTGGTGAGCGACTTCCTCGTGACACGGGAGTCGGTGGCGGGTTCGGTCTGCGCCGACGGGCAGCCGGTGGTGCTCGCCGATGCCCGGCACACGGTGGCCGGCACGGACCCGGTCTTCGGGAGCGGACGTACGCTCGGGCGCGTGGGCTCGTTGCTCGCCGTCCCCCTCGTGCGCGGCCGGCAGGAGCGCCCGATCGGCGCGCTCGTCTGCGGGCACTCCCAGGTGCAGGCGCTCCGCGCCACGGAGGCACGGAATGCGAAGAACCTCGCCGTCATCGCCGCTGGCGCGCTCGAGACGGCGTGGGCGGTGGACGATGCGCGGCGCAATGCCCGCACCGATCCGCTCACGGGGCTGGCCAACCGGCGCGGCTTCGAGGAGCGTTTCGCCCAGGTGGTGAACGAGACCGACCGCTACGGCGGCACCTCCGCACTGATCATGGTGGACATCGACTTCTTCAAGCGCGTGAACGACACGCATGGCCACGACGCGGGGGACCGGGTGCTGACGGCGGTGGCGGCGGTCCTCGCGGATGGCCGGCGCACGGTGGACCTCGCCTCGCGGCTCGGCGGTGAGGAACTCGCGCTCCTCCTGCCGCAGACGGACAGCGGCGGGGCACGGGAGGTAGCCGAGCGGCTCCGGCAGCGGATCGAGGCGCTCCGCGTGCGCGTAGAGACGGGGGAGGTGCAGGTGACCGCGAGCTTCGGGATCAGCGAGTACGCGGCGCGGGTCGGGCGCGCGGAGCAAGTGATGGACCACGCGGACAAGGCGCTCTACGCGGCCAAGCGGAACGGGCGGAACCGGGTGGAAGTGTTCGCCTAGTGCGCGTTCTTGGCGCGCGCCGATTGAACTCCGTGGCCCCGCGGGGTACCATTCAGGAGCATCACGGGGGCGACTGGTTTCGATTGTGTGAGTGGCTCCGTGGCTGCGCGCCCAGGTCCTCGGGTCCCTGGTAAAACACTCGGGAAGTTCCAACTGCGAATAACAACTTCGCTCTCGCTGCGTAAGACCTAGTCTTACCGTAGCAGTGCCTGAGAGGCAGCCCGCCCGGGGCGGCGCTCAGGTATCGCAAATCCGGGCTGGCCCAACGGTGCGTCTGCCGCTCGCGGGCGAGATCTCAGCAGACTCATCCGTCCGTCGGCGGCCTGTCGGCCAGCGTCCGGAGACATCAATCGACGGGACACGCGCGTAGACGCTGCGGAAGATCTTATGCAAGACGGGAGTTCGAATCTCCCCGCCTCCACTTGGGGAACGGCAGATGTGAGATGGGAGAAGTGAGAGTGGCACTGAGAGGGCGCGGCGCGATCCGGCTTGCCGGGGTGCCGCGCTCTCATCGTCTCCGCCTCACACCTCACACCTCACACCTCACACCT
>CAZHAG010000100.1:0-8505 GCA_964529705.1 uncultured Gemmatimonas sp.
TGGCGGCGGCGCTGGCCGCGGGGTCGGCGGCGGCGCTCCCCGCTGCAGCGTCGGCGCAGGGGCTCGTCCTCTCGTCCCGCATCGCCGCGGCCCCCGTCCCCTTCAACGAAGGGGAGCAGCTCGTCTACGACGTGAAGTTCGGCGTGCTCAAGGTGGGCACGGCGCGCATGCGCGTGCTCGGCATCGAGCCCATCCGCGACGCACTCGCCTGGCACGTGCAGTTCACGCTCAAGGGCGGCACGTTCTTCTACAAGGTCAACGACGTCTACGACAGCTGGATGGACATCCGCACGCTGAACTCGCTCCGGTACATCCAGGACACCGACCAGGGGTCGCGCGAGCGCGAGCGGAAGTACGAGATCTTCCCGGAGCGGGCGATCTACAACGAGGTCGCGAAGAACAATCGCGAGATGCCCTCGGTGCGCGACCCGCTCGATGACGGCTCCTTCCTCTTCTTCGTGCGCACGGTGGACCTCGAGGTCGGGAAGACCTACGAGTTCAATCGCTATTTCAAGCCGGACCGGAACCCGGTGATCATCCGGGTGCTGCGCAAGGAGCGGGTGCGGGTCCCCGCCGGCACATTCGACGCCATCGTGCTCCAGCCGATCATCAAGACCTCCGGTATCTTCTCCGAGGGCGGCCAGGCCGAGATCTGGCTCTCCGACGACGACCGGCGGATGATGCTGCAGCTCAAGTCCCGTCTCTCGTTCGGGTCCCTGAACCTGTACCTGCGCTCGTACCGCCTCGAGGCCTCGGCGGATTCCAAGGAGAGCGAGATCCCGTGAGGGCGACACCCCCATCGCAGGACGCCGCCGCGCGGCAGGCGCGCGGCGCGTGAGCAAGGAACACGGCAAGCGCGGCGCGCCGCGCGAGGCGGACCTCGCGAAGGTGCGGACCGTCCCGATCGCCCTCCGCCCCAACAAGGTGCGGTCCGAGGAATTCGCCGGCGTCCCCGGCTCGGACCGGTCGTTCGGGGCATTCCTGGCCGCGCTCCCGGACGTGCTCAAGGCGCAGGACTTCCGCCGCGTGGTCGAGGCGACCGCGCGCGCCGCCAAGCGGAAGCGCGCCGTCATCGTCATGCTGGGCGGACACGTCGTGAAGACGGGCGTGGGCCCCGTGCTGATGGACCTCATGAAGCGCGGCGTGATCACCCACCTCGCGATGAACGGTTCGGCGGCGATCCACGACTACGAGGTCGCGCGCTTCGGCGGCACCTCGGAGGACGTCGCCGCCGGACTCAAGGACGGCTCGTTCGGCATGGCCGAGGAGACGGGGCGCGGGCTGAACGAGGCGTTCATCGCGGGACAGCAGCACGGCTGGGGGATGGGCGAGTCCGTCGCACGTGCGCTCGAGGCCGTGCCGAAGCTGCTGCACCCCGAGCACTCCGTGATCCTCGCGGCGCACCGCCACTGGATCCCCGTGACCGTGCACGCCGCACTCGGGGCCGAGATCATCCACCAGCACCCGGCGGCGAGCGGTGCCGCCATCGGCGACACCAGCCACCGCGACTTCCGGCGGCTCGCCGCCTCGTGCGAGGAGCTGCACCAGGGGGGCGTGGTGCTCAATCTCGGGAGCGCGGTCATCATGCCCGAGGTCTTCCTGAAGGCGCTCACCGTGGCGCGCAACCTGAATGGCGAGAAGCCGACCGAGTTCACCACGGCCGACTTCGACATGCAGCGCCACTACCGGCCGCGCGTGAACGTGGTGCAGCGCCCGGTGCTCGCCGGGGGCGAGGGGTTCGAGATCACGGGGCACCACGAGCTGATGATCCCGCTCCTTGGCTGGGCGGTCGCGGAGGCGCTGGACGCGGGGTGAGCCGCGCCCGGGGGCGCGACACCGTGAACCGCTGAGCGGCGGCACCCGGTGGGTGCCGCCGCTCTCGCTCTTCGGGACCGAGGGCTCGCCGCGATCGCCGGCAGGACCTCGCCGGCTCAGTCGCCGCCGAACTTGTTCCGCAGGTCCTTGGCCGTGTCCGGCGCGAAGACACGCAGCACGAGGTAGATCAGGCCGCCCACGATCGCGATCGGGATCGCGAGCCGGAGCAGAAGGAACAGGATGCCGAACACCCCGCCCAGGATCCCGAAGAAGAGCTTCAGGACGAAGAGGCCCGCGAAGGCGATCAGCCCGATCATGAAGATGGTGCGCAGCATGGAAGTCCCTTGTGCGAGTGTACTGACCATACGCACGTCCCTTCCGGCGGGTTTCGGCCGGTGACGGGGTGGCCTCGGCGGCCTGAATCCAGCTTGCGATTGCCGTAACCGTTAAGCTCAGTTATTGATGGTTATGCACACTTACACGACCCTTCGCCCGCTCTATATTCCGGCACCCTCGGTCCCGAGGGCGATGCCCCTTGGGCCGGCCGCGGCCGGCCGCCTCACTCCCACCCCCGGGGTCGGACACTGATGGGCGAGGTCCTGTACCAGATCATGGGCCGGCATCGCGCCGAGCCCCTGCCGGAGCGGAAACCCTCCTGGCTCAAGGTGAAGGCGCCGGGGGGTCCGAACTACCTCCATCTCAAGCAGCTGATGCGGGAACTCGACCTGCACACGGTCTGCGAGGAGGCGCACTGCCCGAACGTCGGCGAGTGCTGGGAGCACGGCACCGCGACCTTCATGATCCTGGGCGACGTCTGCACCCGCAACTGCGCCTACTGCGCCGTCGCCCACGGCCGCCCGCCCAAGTTCGACCCGGCCGAGCCGAGCCGCGTCGCCGAGGCGGCGCAGAAGATGAACCTCCGCCACCTCGTGATCACGAGCGTGGACCGCGACGACCTCCCCGATTTCGGCGCGTGGGCGTTCGCCGAGGTGATCCGGCAGGTGCACGACGCGGTGCCGGGGTGCTCGGTGGAGGTGCTCGTCCCCGACTTCCAGGGGAACGTGGACTCGATCCGCACCGTGCTCGAGGCGCGCCCCGAGATCTACAACCACAACACCGAGACCGTCCCGCGCCTCTACAAGAAGGCGCGCCCCGGCGGCCGTTACGAGCGCGTGCTCGAGATCTTCCGCGTGGCCAAGCGCATCGCCCCCGACATCCCGACCAAGACGGGGATCATCCTCGGGATGGGGGAGACGAACGAGGAGGTCCTCAAGACCATGCGCGAGCTGCGTGAGGTGGACGTCGACATCCTCACGCTCGGCCAGTACCTCCGTCCCTCCGACGACCACATCGCCCTCGACCGGTACGTCACGCCCGAGGAGTTCGCGATGTTCCGCACCGAGGGGAAGGCGATGGGCTTCAAGCACGTCGAGTCGGGCCCGCTCGTGCGGTCGTCGTACCACGCCTGGGAACAGGTCCAAGCAGCCCAACTGCAGGTGTGAGGAGTGAGGGGTGAGGGGTGAGGAACTGCCTGTTCGGCGACGCTCCCACCTCCCACCTCACACCTCCCACCTTCCACCTCCCACCCGCCGTTCAATGGCTGCGAAGAAGAAATCCGATTCCGCCAAGCTCCCCGGCGACGCCGAGCTCCGCCGCGAGCTCCTCCACTCGATGCTCCTCCAGCGCCGCTTCGAGGAGAAGGTCGGCGAGGCGTACGCGCTCGGGAAGATCGGCGGCTTCTGCCACCTCTACATCGGGCAGGAGGCGGTCTCCACGGGCGTGCTCTCGATGCTCCGCCCCGACGACTACGTGATCACCACCTACCGCGACCACGGCCAGGCGCTCGCCCGCGGGATGACGCCGCGCGCGATCATGGCCGAGCTCTTCGGGCGCATCGACGGGTGCTCGCGCGGCAAGGGCGGCTCGATGCACCTCTTCGACCGCAACCTGAACTTCCTCGGCGGGCACGGCATCGTCGGCGGGCATGTGCCCGTGGCGGCCGGCGTCGGATTCGCGATCAAGTACCGGGGCGGCGACCAGGTGATCGTCTGCTTCATGGGCGAGTCGGTGGTGAACACCGGCGCCTTCCACGAGGCGCTCAACATGGCCGCCCTCTGGAAGCTCCCCTGCATCTTCATCATCGAGAACAACAAGTACGGGATGGGCACGGCGGTGGAGCGCGCGGCGGCGATCCAGGACCTCTCGCGCCGCGCCGACTCGTACGACGGGATGGACGGCGAGCACGTGGACGGGCAGGACGTCTTCGCCGTGCGCGACGCGATGGAGCGCGCGCTCGAGATCTCGCGGCGCGAGTCCAAGCCGGTCCTCCTCGAGATCCGCACCTACCGCTACATGGGCCACTCGATGTCGGACGCGGTGAGCGGCACCTACCGCACCAAGGCCGAGCTCGACGAGTACCTGAAGCGCGACCCGATCAACCTCCTCAAGGCCCGGATGATGGACGCCGGCGACCTCACCGACGCCGACGTCGCCGAGATGGAACAGGAGATCAAGGCCGCGGTGCAGGACTCCTGGGACTTCGCCGACGCGAGCCCCGAACCCCCGCTCGAGGCGCTCTACGAAGACGTCCTCGTCGACACCACGAGCTGACGATGCCAGTGATCACCTACCGCGAGGCCCTGAACCAGGCCCTCCGTGAAGAGATGGCCCGCGACGACCGCGTCTTCCTGATGGGTGAGGAGGTCGGCGTCTACAACGGGGCGTACAAGGTCTCGAAGGGGCTCCTCGAGGAGTTCGGCGAGATGCGCGTGGTGGACACGCCGATCACCGAGCTCGGCTTCGCCGGCGTGGGCGTCGGCGCGGCGATGGTGGGGCTCCGCCCGATCATCGAGTTCATGACCTGGAACTTCGCGCTCCTCGCGATCGACCAGATCGTGAACGCCGCGGCCAAGATGCTCTACATGTCCGGCGGCCAGTACCCGATGCCGATGGTCTTCCGCGGCCCGAACGGTGCGGCCCTCCAGCTCTCGGCCCAGCACTCGCAGGCGTTCGAGTCCTGGCTGGCGCACATCCCCGGCCTCAAGGTCGTCACCCCCGGCACGCCGTACGACGCGAAGGGGCTGCTCAAGGCCGCCATCCGCGACGACAACCCGGTGATCATGCTCGAAGGGGAGATGCTCTACAACAACAAGGGCGAGGTGCCGGAGGAGGAGTACATCATCCCGATCGGCAAGGCGGAGCTGAAGCGCGAGGGCGACCACTGCTCGATCATCACGAACGGGAAGATGGTGCTCGTCGCGATGAAGGCGGCGGACCAGCTCGCGCAGGAGGGGATCCGCGTGGATGTGGTGGACCTCCGCACGGTGCGGCCGATGGACGTGGAGGCGATCGCGGCCTCGGTGCGGAAGACGAACCGCGCGGTGGTGCTGGAGGAGGGATGGGAGCTCGCCGGGATCGGCGCGCAGGTGGTGGACTACGTGCAGCGCGAGTGCTTCGACCACCTCGACGCGCCGGTGGTGCGGGTGCACCAGGTGGACGTGCCGATGCCCTACGCGAAGGCGCTCGAGAAGGCGGCGAAGCCGGACCTCGGGAAGACGATCGCGGCGGTGAAGAAGGTCATGTACTTGGAGTAGAGGTGTGAGGTGTGAGGTGGGAGGTGGGAGGTGTGAGGTGTGAGGTGGGAGGTGTGAGGTGGGAGGTGTGAGGGAATCGCTCTCCCCTCCTTTACTCTGATCAACCAACGGGACCGATCATGGCGACGAAGGTCTTTATGGAGGCGCTGAGCCCCACGATGGAGGAGGGGCGCCTCGTGAAGTGGCTCAAGAACGAGGGGGACGCCGTGAAGACGGGCGACCTCCTCGCCGAGGTGGAGACCGACAAGGCGGTCATGGAGCTCGCGGCGCGCGGCGATGGCGTGCTGCGGAAGCGCGTGATCGGTGAAGGGGTCACTGCGCCCGTCGGTGCGCTCGTGGCCGTGATCGGCGCCAAGGATGAGGACATCTCGGCGCTGGTCGCTGGCGGTGGCGCGGCGACCGCGCCTGCTGCGGCTCCTGCGCCTTCTGCGCCCTCTGCGGCTCCTGCGGCGAGTGCGCCTGGCGAGGCTCCGGCATCCAGCGCTCCGGCCAGTGCGCCCGCGGCATCGGCTCCTGCTCCCACCGCATCGTCGGGAGGCCGTGCGTCGCCGCTCGCCCGCCGCCTCGCCGGCGAGCAGGGCCTCGACCTGGGCTCCGTGCAGGGCACGGGCCCCGCCGGCCGCATCATCAAGCGTGACATCGAGGCGGCGCTCGCCGGTGGCGGCGCACGTGTCGCCGCTCCAGCTGGCGCCACGGTGCCACGCCGCGCTACGAGCGGGAACGAGTTCGACGACGTCGCCCTCACGCAGATCCGCAAGACGATCGCCAAGCGGCTCTCCGAGTCGATCGGCCCGATCCCGACCTTCTACCTCACCGCCGAGTTCTCGCTCGACCGCGCCGCCGACATGCGCGCGGCCGCGGCCGAGCTCGGCCCCGAGTTCAAGGTCTCGTTCAACGACATCGTCCTCAAGGCCACCGCCACCGCGCTCCAGCAGCACCCCGAGGTGAACGCGCACTGGCTCGGCGACCGCATCCGCTACTTCAACACCGTCCACCTCGGCATGGCCGTGGCCACCGACGACGGGCTGATCGTCCCCGTGATCTTCAACGCCGAGCAGAAGCGGATGTCGGAGATCAGCGCCGAGGCGAAGGTGCTCGCGAAGAAGGCACGCGAGCGGAAGCTCAAGCCCGAGGAGTTCACGGGCTCGACCTTCTCCGTCTCCAACCTCGGGATGATGCAGATCGACCAGTTCACCGCCATCATCAACCCACCGGAGAGCGCGATCCTCGCGATCGGCGCGATCGAGGACAAGGTGATCGTGCACGCGGACGGGAGCTTCGGCACGAGCAAGCGCCTCCGCGTGACGATGAGCTGCGACCACCGCGTGATCGACGGCGCGGTGGGCGCCAAGTTCCTCCAGACCCTCCGCCGCCTGATCGAGAATCCGCTGTTGCTGGTCTTCTGACTGAGTACCCACCTGACGCTGCTTTAGGTTGAAGAGGTGAGAGGAGATGGCCGACCCGCCGTCGTTCCTCACACCTCCCACCTCACACCTCACACCTCCGCACCAATGGCAACCTTCGACGTGATCTATGTAGGCGGCGGCCCCGCCGGCTACGTCGGCGCCCTCCGCTCCGCCCAGCTCGGCATGAACGTCGGCGTCGTCGAGCGCGAAGGCCTCGGCGGCACCTGCGTCCTCTGGGGCTGCATCCCCGCCAAGGCGCTCCTCGAGGCCGCGAGCATCGCGCAGAAGGTGGCCAAGGGGGCCGAGTTCGGCGTGAAGGCCGAGAAGGTCACGCTCGACTACGGCGTGGCGATGAAGCGCTCGCGCGCCGTCTCCGCGCAGAACTCCAAGGGCGTCGAGTTCCTCTTCAAGAAGAACAAGATCACCTGGCTCAAGGGCACCGGCGCCCTCGGCGCGGGGAAGACCGTCAAGGTCACCGGCGCGGACGGCAAGACCGAGACCCACACCGCGACCAAGGCGATCGTGATCGCCACCGGCTCGCGCGTGAAGGGGCTCCCGCAGATCGGGCTCGACCTGAACAAGACCACGATCCTCTCATCCGACGAGGCGCTCACCCTCGAGAAGACACCCGAGAACATCGCCGTCATCGGCGCCGGTGCCGTGGGGTGCGAGTTCGCCGACGTCTTCAGCGCGTTCGGCTCCAAGGTCACCCTCCTCGAGGTGATGCCCCGCATCCTCCCGATCGAGGACGAGGACTGCTCGGCCGAGCTCACCAAGGCGTTCAAGAAGCGCGGCATCGCCGTGGTCACGGGTGCGAAGCTCGGCACCGCGAGGGTGACCAAGAGCGGCGTCACCCTGCCGGTCGAGGCGGGCGGGGAGAAGCAGGACCACACCTTCGACCTCGTCCTCGTCGCCGCGGGGCGCGCGCCCAACATCGAGATCGTCGGGCTCAAGGAGGCCGGCGTCCAGACCACCGAGCGCGGCTTCATCAAGGTGAACGAGCGGCTCGAGACCACCGCCAAGGGCATCTACGCCATCGGCGACGTCGCCGGCCAGCCGATGCTCGCGCACAAGGGCTCGCGCGAGGGGCACGTGGTCGCCGACATCATCGCCGGGCACAAGCACCACCCGGTGAACTACGGCAACATCCCCAACGCCACCTACTGCCACCCCGAGGTCGCGAGCATCGGCCTCACCGAGGCGCAGTGCAAGGAGAAGGGGCTCAAGTACAAGATCGGGAAGTTCCCGTTCTCGGCCAACGGCCGCGCCCGCACATCCGGCGAGACCGAGGGCTTCGTGAAGGTCATCCGCGACGAGAAGTTCGGCGAGATCCTCGGCGCGCACATCTGCGGCGCGCACGCCACCGAGCTGATCCACGAGATCGCCGTGGCCCGCGAGAACGAGTACACGGTGGAGGAGATCGACCTCGCCATCCACGCCCATCCCACGCTGAGCGAGGCGATCGCCGAGGCGGTGCTCGACTCGATGGGGAAGATGCTGCACGCGTGAGCACCGTGCCCGCCTCCGCGGCCGGGGAGTTCCTCGTGCTCGACCTCGGCCTCCGTGCATATGCGGAGGCCTTGGCGTTCCAGCGGGCGCTCGCGGCGGCGCGGATCGCCAAGCGGGTGCCGCAGGACGTGCTCGTCCTCGTCGAGCACCCGCCGGTGATCACGCTCGGCCGCTCCACCAAG
>CAZHAG010000100.1:8605-10248 GCA_964529705.1 uncultured Gemmatimonas sp.
ACCTGGCACGGCTTCGCGCTCAACGTGACCACCGACCTCTCCTACTTCGACCTGATGGTACCCTGCGGGATCGCCGACGTCACGATGACTTCGGTGGAGCGGGAGCTCCTCGACCAGGCCGACGGGGCCTGCCTCGCCCCTTCTCCCGCGCTCGGGGACGACGTGCGCGCCTCGATCGTGCGATCTTTCGGGGACGTGTTCGACCGACGTGCGGTGCCGACCACCCTGGCGGCGCTGGAGTCGGCGTTGCTGGAGAGCGTCTGATGCAGGTGCGGTCTGGTGTCTCGCTGTCGCGTTCGCTCCGCGCGTCCCGGGTCCCGGTCCTCGCTACCCTCCTCGCGGCCTCGGTCGTCGCGGCTGCGTGCGGCGGTGCGCGCGGCGGCACGTCCATCGGCCCGGTCGACGGCGTGCTCCCGGAGTCACTGGCGCCGCTCCCGCGCGCCGAGTCAGTGCGCAACTGGAACGAGCTCGACTCCGCCACCGCGTACATCCCGATGCTCATCGCGACCACCCGTCGCGGCATCGACGCCGAGCGCCCGGGGTTCCGCTACGGCACGCGCGACGCGAACGAGCTGAGCTTCGGGTTCGCACAGGTGAGCGTCCCCTCCTACCGCGTGCGGAAGCAGGGCGACCTCCCCCGCGCCGGCTCGGGCGCGCAGACGGACCCCTCGCGCGAGGCGGTGATGACCTCGCTCCGCCAGGCCGACTCCGCGCGCTTCGTCCAGAACCTCGCCGACGACCTCGCCCGGACCCGCTCGCGCGACGTGCTGGTCTTCGTGCACGGCTACAACAGCACGTTCGAGGACGGCGCCGTGCGCGTCGCACAGGTGGTCGCCGACATGGGGTTCGACGGCAGCGTCGTCTACTTCAGCTGGCCCTCGGCGGGTGAGCTGACCGGGTACGTGCGCGACCAGCAGACGGCGCGCAATACCGGGTTCTTCCTGCTCAAGCTGCTGCGCGAGATCATCCCCGAGGCGCGGCCCGACCGGATCCACGTGCTCGCGCACTCGATGGGCTCCGAGGTGCTGAGCAAGGCGGTCTCGCTGATCGACCGCGCGGACTCCCTGCCCCGCCTCGCGCAGGTGGCGTTCGCGGCCCCCGACGTGGACGCCCGCGTGTTCACCCGTGAGATCCTCCCCACGCTCCGCGAGCACTCGGCGGGCGTCACACTATACGCCTCGAGTGAGGACGACGCACTCCGCGCGTCGCGCGTGCTGAACAACGTCTGGCGCCTCGGGCTCGGCGGCGACTCGCTCACCGTGCTGGACGGGATGACGACGATCGACGCGACGCGCGTGCGCGGCGACCTTCTCGGGCACACGCTCTTCGGGAACCCGGCACTCCTCTCGGACCTTTTCGACCTGCTCTCGCACGGTCGGACGCCGGAGGAGCGGCGGCTACTGCAGGTGCGGCGGCCGGACGGGATGGTGTTCTGGCGGTTCCGGTAGCGACAGCACCGTCGAGCGGAACCGCTCGTCCGGTTCGAGGCGCAGCACCACCGCGTCGGACTGCTCGTCGCCGAGGACGGCGCTGATCGTCAGCTCGGACTCGACCGGCACACCGCAGAGCTTGAAACGGCCCTCGGCGCCGACCTCGGACTCCAGCCGTCGCTCGCTCCGCATGATGCTGGCCGAGGAGCCGGA
>CAZHAG010000101.1:0-10201 GCA_964529705.1 uncultured Gemmatimonas sp.
CGCGCTCCTTCCCCGTGCCGCGCACCTTCGCGAGGTCCACCACCACGCGCGCCGGACGCCCGCGCAGGTAGATCCGCTCGGCTGCCCTCGCGCGCTGCAGCGCCTCGATCGCGCGCTCCATCCACGGGATCGCCGCGCCCGGCCGGGCCGTCTCCAACTCCGTCGCGGCGCGCCACATGTGATTGTATGCCTCTAGGAGCGGGCGGTTGATCGCGACGATGGGAGTCTCGTCGCCCTCGCTCTCGAGCATGCGCGTGGCACCCGCATTCGCCGCGCGCTCCGCCGCCGCGAGGATCCCCTCGGCGTCCACCGGGCCCTCCTCCCCGTGCGCGTGCCCATCGCCTGCGAAGTGCGCGTGCTCGCCCCCCTCGCCCTCGCCGAGGCGGAGGAAGACCACCTCGCCGACGCGCTTCCGCAGCCGGGTCTGCTCGAGCGCGATCGCCCGCGACTCCCGCTGCAGCACCGGCGCGGCGAGGCGCGGCTCCCGCGCGTGGAGCTCCTGCGTCATCTGCAGGATCATCCGCTGCGAGAGCGCGTTCTTCTCGGGCTCCGTGGGAGGCATCGGGTCCACGGCCACCGAGTCGTACTCGTCGGGGCGCGCAATCCGGATGGTCCGCGTCTCGGAGGCGCCGGTGCCGGGGCCCGTGACATCGTTCCGGTCGGTTGCGACCGCCCGCAGGTGGATCAGGTCGCCCGGGCCAAGCCGGAGCGAGTCGAGTCGGAGCACTCCCTCGATCCGCGCGAGTCGCACGCCCGCCTCATAGCGGCGCGCGGCCACGCGACCACTGCGGAAGGTGAACGTCTCCCCCGCCCCGGCACTCACGATGTACTCGAACGCGCCGTCGGCGAGGCCGAGGTCGTCGCGGAACTCGGCGGCGAGCGGCAGCTCCCCGCGCGCCACGCGCAGCACCGAGTCGCGCGCGGGGAGGTCGAGCCGCGCCGTCGGCACCGAGTCGGCGTACGGATCGATAAGGAAGAGCCGCTCTCGCGCCGGACCCAGCAGGCGCACGGCGCTCGGCAGCGCGGGGACCGCGAGCGCCACCGTCCATCGCGGCGCAGTTCCGCTCCGGGCCGCGGCGCTCGCGGTGGCGCCGGATGTGGCGCGCACCGTGTCGTTGCCGACGATGGCGCGCACGCCGGCGCCGAGTCCTTCCACCGTGACGCGGCTGCCGGCGAGCGCCGGTACCGCGGATGGGTCCTCGATCGTGCGCGCGGGAAGGCCGGTGTAGGCGGGCGGGGACACCCGCACCACGATCGTCGCGAGCGGGTCCCGCTCCGCGCGCGCAGCACCCCCCGCACGGTCGAGCAGGTCCCCGGCAGCGGGCGCGGTCACCCGTGCGACCGCTCCGGGCGGCGCGAGGGCCACCAGCCCCAGCAGCACCAGCGCGACCACGCCCGGGCGCCACAACGCATGTCGGCTCGCCACCCGAACCGTCCGCTCCACCGGCGCCGCCGCGACCTCGCGCTCCAGCGCGCGCGCCGCCGCGGCGTCCGGCGCGCCGATGCTCGTCACCAGCGCATACCCGAGCGACGGGATCCGCCCCTCGAGCCAGAGTGCGACCTCCTCGTCAGTGGAGCGCCACGCGGCCCGCACGCGCGAGAGGCATAGCGCAACGAACACCGCCACGCCGAGCACGAGCGCCGCGGGGATGAGCAGCTCGCGCTGGGCGAGGGGCAGCCCCACGACCGCGTCGCCGGCGATTCCGAGCGCGACCACCGCGAGCCCGCAAGCGGCCGCGACGAGCAGGGCGCGCACGCCGAGCGCCAGCGCCAGCGTGGTCCGGGCGCGCCTGATCCGATCGGTGGGGGTCATCTGACCCTCCGGCGGATCACCCATTCCGCGGCGAGCGCCAGCAACGCGGCCGCGAGCAGCCACGCGGCCGCCGGATCATCCACGGGCGCTGCGGACGCGAGCGCGGGGGCCGGGGCGGCCGCGGCCGCCGGTCCGCGCAGCCATGCGAGGGAGTCGTCCGCGAGGAGCGGAGCGCGCCGACCCGCGCAGGGCACCGTGAGGTGCTCGAGCAGCGCGTCGAACGCGGGGCGGAGCGTGAGGTCGCCGGCGACGGGCAGGCCGATGGCGACCTGACGCAGGCATCCCCGGCCGACCGGCTCCTGGGTCGCCGCGGGCGCACCATCCCTCCAACGCACCAGCACCCGCGCCGTCGTGCCGGGCCCCGTCGCGAGCGGGAGTCGCGCGAGCGGCGCGACCAGCGTGGTCGCGGGAGGGCCGGGCACGAACAGGGCGTCCGCAACGACCTCCGCATCGCGCGCCTGCGGCCAGTGCACGAGCACCCGGTCGCCCGCACGCACCCATGCGGAATCGGCCGCGTCGGGCATGGAGCGCGTGATGCGCACGGCCTCTGCACCGCGTGGAAGCGCCAGGCGAGCGACGGCTGGCGCCAACGGATCTTCGGCCTCATCGGTGACGAGCCGGAGTCCGCGCGAGCGCGAGGAGCCCACGCGCGCCGCGACGCGGACCAGGACGATCCCGCCGGGCCATCCGGCGCGGATCGCACGTGTCGCGGCGTCCTCCGCCAGCTGCGTGATGGGACTCACGACCACGAGCCGCACCGAGTCGGCCCCGCGCGCGATCCGCGTCGCTGCGCGCAGGCCGAGCAGGAGCGCCGGCGAGAGCGCACCCCGGGCTTCGGCTCCCCCAACGCTGTCCGACACGATCGCGAAGTCCGGCCCCACCTCCAGCGCCGCGGTATCGAACACCACGAGCGCGCCCCCGGGTGTCAGGCGCGCGAGCGCCGTGTCCCGCGCCGCCGCGGGATCCGCGACGGCAGCCGAGACGTCGAGCAGCACCACGCTCCGGACCGCGGGTCCCGCGGCGTCGAGCACCGGGCGTGCGAAGGCCGCGCCGATCATCACCACGGCCAGCAGGCGCAGCGCGAGCAGCAGCAGGTCAGTGGGCCGCGAGGCGCGTGCGATGGCCCGCGCCTCGCTCACCGGCACGAAGCGCGCGGTGGGCAGCGGCGCCGCGGGCGGACGGCGCGTCGTGATCAGGTGCAGCCCGAACACCAACGCACCCGCGGCGAGGCCGAGTCCGAGCAGGAGTGGCGCGAGGAGGCTCATGCGGACGGCTCCTGCGCCGCCGTGCTCACGATCCGGCGGACAAGGGTCTCCGGCAGCGCGTCGTCCCGCACCTCGAGGTAGCGGATCCCGTCCGCGAGCGCGGAGCGCGCCACCTTCGCGCGCCAGTCCGAGAAGCGACGCACGTACTCGTCACGGGTGTCCTCCACCAGCGGGCGCTCGCAAGCGACGTCTTCCGGGTCCACCGCGAGGATGGCCCGCTCGCCCGGCTCCAGCTCCTCGCGCGCCACCAGGTGCAGCAGGTGCGCCTCCCCTCCGCGCGCATGGTGCCGCGCGAGCGCCGCGCGCGTCGCGTCGATGTCGCCGAGGCAGTCGGTGATGACCACGCATCGCTCGCGCGAGAGCGCGACGAGGGGCGCGAGCGAGGCCGAGCCGCCGGGCGCGACGGCGTCGAGCGTACGGGCGAGCTCGGCCACGACACCGGCGCGCGTGCGTGCCTCGAGGCGGCGCGGCCCGGCTGCGGTGCCCACGAGGAGCCCCACCGGGTCCGCGCTCGCGTGCGCCACCGCGGCCAGGGCGACCGTCAGGCGCTTGGCGAGCGCCCATTTCCCGTCGCCGCCGCGCGGGAAGTCCATCGACGCGGAGGCATCTACGATGAACGTCGTGCCGAGCACGGCGTGATCGGGCGCGAGGCGGATGAAGGCCCGGTCGCTGCGCGCGAGCAGCTTCCAGTCGATGCGGCGCGGGTCGTCGCCCTGCCGGTAGGGACGGTACTCCGCGAACTCCGGCGCGACGCCGCGTGTGCGCGCCTGGTGGACCCCGGGGGACCCTCCCGGCACGCGGCGGCGGGCCGGCCAGCGCACGCCGCGCACGGCGTCGAGCAGCGCGCCGTACGGGCCGACCGCCACCCTCAGATCCCCGTGAGGCCGCGCGGCTCGGGAACGCGCGCGAGCAGGTCCTCGACGATCCGCTCGGAGTCGATCCCCTCCGCCTCCGCGGCGAAGTTCGGGAGCACGCGGTGCCGGAGCACGGGACGCGCGACGCGGCGGATGTCAGCGGGCGAGACGTTGTGCCGCCCCGCGAGGAGCGCGGCCGCCTTGGCGCCGAGGATGAGCGCCTGCCCCGCCCGCGGTCCTGCACCCCAGCGCACGTACTGCTCCACCAGCGGCGTCGCCTCCCCCTCCCGCGGCCGCGTCGCGCGCGCCAGCGCCGCCGCGTAGCGGAGCGCCGCGTCCGCGGCGGGCACCTCGCGCGTGAGCTGCTGCAGCGCCCGCGCTTCCGCCGCCCCGAGGATCGGCTTCAGCGCGGCCTGCGAGGTGCCGGTGGTCGCCCGCAGGATCGCGACCTCGTCCTCCGCATCGGGATACCCGATGCGGATGTCGAAGAGGAAGCGGTCGAGCTGCGCCTCGGGGAGCGGGTACGTCCCCTCCTGTTCGATCGGGTTCTGCGTGGCGAGCACGAAGAAGGGCTCGGGGAGCGCCATCGTCTGGCCGGCCGCCGTCACGCGGTGCTCCTGCATCGCCTCGAGCAGCGCGGCCTGCGTCCGCGGCGGGGCTCGGTTGATCTCGTCCGCGAGCACGATGTTCGCGAACACCGGGCCCTTCACGAACCGGAACGACCGGTGCCCCGACTGCGCGTCCTCGTCGAGGAGCTCGGTACCCGTGATGTCGCTCGGCACCAGGTCCGGGGTGAACTGGATCCGGCGGAACTCCAGCGACATCGCGTCGGCGACGGAGCGGATCATCAGCGTCTTGGCGAGCCCGGGCACGCCGACCAGGAGCGCGTGCCCGCCCGCCACGAGCGCCATCAGGATCTCGTCGAGCACCTCCCCCTGCCCCACGATGCGCTTCGCGACCTCCGCGCGCAGGCCCGCTGCGGACGCGAGGAGCGCCTCGCGATCCGTTGCGACGGGAGCGCTGGCCGCGGAGTTCAGCGGACCGGCCTCCGCCGCCGGTAGGTGAGCAGGAAGGTGGAACCGTCGCGCGCGCCCGCGACCGTCACGGGCGCCGACTCATCCAGCACCTCGAACCCGCGCAGCTTGAGCACGTAGTCGGCCGGCGGGAAGGCGCGCTGCCCGAACGCCTCGAGCGCGGCACGCTTGAGCGCGAGCACGCTCGTGTCCGCCGCGCACCGTACGGCCACCGCGTCCCAGACCTCAGGCATCTGCACCCGCACGGTGATCGCCGTCGGATCGTCGGCGCCGAGCGCGAGGAGCCCGGGACGGGCGCGCAGCGTCGAGACGAGCGCGCTCACGAGGCCGCCCCGGCTCCGGCCGCGGTGTGCGACACGGGAGGGAGGGTCGAGAGGAACTGCGCGACCTGGGCATCGAACATGTAGGAGGACGCGTTCACCGCGGTGACGCCTCCATCGGCCGCTGCCGCGATCACGATCTCCTCACCGCCCTGCCCGCGCAGGCTCATCCAGTTCGGCCCCTCGCGCTCGACGAACGCAGCGTAGATGCCCGACTGCTGCGCGAAGAATGCGCGCGCGGCGCCGAGCACGTCGGCGGCCGGGAGACTCGTCTGGTGCTGCTGGAGGGTACGGCCGCTCTGGTGATGTCTCACGTCGGTTCCTCTGGGTCTTGGACACTCAGTTCGTCTACGGGGTTCTCCCCCGGGTCGCTGGAATCTACACCCGGGCGCCGGGGCACCGACGCCTCGTCCAGCAGCGCCTCCGCCCGGCGGACGCGCTCGCGCAGCGCGGCCTTCTCGGCGATGGCCGCCATCACGTCCGCCGAGGCGCGCAGCAGGGCGCGCACCCGCGGGTCCGGCGCGGCGGCGCCTGCGAAGTAGAAGGTCGCCGCGCCGACCACCCGTTCGGCGGTGCTGAGCGGGAGCGCGACCAGCGACCGGAATCCGAGCTCCCGCGCCACCTCCTGCCAGTCCTCCAGTCCCGGGTCCGCGAAGACATCCGGCACCTCGATCGCCCGGCGCTCGCTCACCGCCTCACCGCTCGGCCCGAACCCCACGCGCACCCGCATCTCCCCGAGCCAGGGGCGCCAGCGCTCCGGCCAGGCGTGCGCGGCGGCGAGCCGCAGCAGCTCCGACCGCCCGTCGAGCACGAACACCGACCCGAGTGCGGCGCCGACGGCCGGGCAGGTGCGGTCGAGCGCGAACTGGAACGCCTCCTCGGGGCGCTCGGCGCGCAGCAGGGCGTGCGTGAGCTCGCGGAGGAGCGTGACGTCGTCGTCGACCTCCGCGGACCGCGTCGGGGCATCCGGCTCCGGGAGACGCCAGATCTGGCGACGCGGCGTGCGCATCAGGGGAGCGCCAGCGCTTCCGCGATCCCCGTGACGAACCGGATCCCGAACGCGAACGCCGCGAGCGGGAGCCGCTCGTCGTTCCCGTGCATCCGCTCCTCGTCGGGCATCTCGAGGGGGAATGGCAGCAGGCCGTACGCCTTGTAGCCCGCGCGGCGGAGGTCGGCGGAGTCGGTCGCGCCGGTGCTCAGGTAGGGCACGACCGTGATGGTCGGGTCCACGCGCCTCGCCGCGCGCTCCACCGCCGCGTAGAACTCGTTCTCCGCCGACATCGCCGGCGAGTCCTCGCCGCGCGAGGTCACCGTGAAGCGCACCAGCGGATCGTTCACCGCGCGCTCGAGCCGCGCCACGGTCGCGTCCAGCGACTCGCCCGGCAGCGTGCGCACATTGAGCGTCGCGCTCACCTCGGAGGGGATGACGTTGCTGCGGATGCCCCCCTGCACGATCGTGGGCGAGATCCCGTTGCGGAGCACCGCGTCGAGGGTCGGCACCGCACGCAGGACGGCAGCTCCCGGCTCCACCCTCGCCTTGTCCCCCGAGGCCACGTCGGCCATCGCGCGCGCCTCGGCGACGTCCGGCCAGACGGCCGCGAGCGACTGGAAGAAGCGCGTGGTGGTCGGGGTGAGCACCGTGGGCTCGCGGTGCGCGGCGATCGCCGCGAGGGCGCGCCCGAGCCGGCCGATCGCGTTCCCCTCGAGCGGGATCGAGGCGTGTCCGTCGGGCCCGGTGGCGGTGACCGTCACCACGTGCGAGACCTTCTCCGCCATCTGCAGCGCCACGTACCGCTTGCCGTTCGACATCACGCGCGTGCGGCCGCCCTCATTGAGCGCGTACTCCGCGCGGATCGCGTCGGGATGGTTGCGCAGGAGCCATCCCATCCCGAACTCCCCGCCCGCCTCCTCGTCGGCGTTGGCCACGAAGATCACGTCGCGCGTGAGCCGCGTGCCGGCGCGGACACGCCGCTGGAGCGCCTTCATCGCCTGGAAGTTCGCGATCAGCATCCCCTTGTCGTCGATCGCGCCGCGCCCGTAGAGCACCCCATCGCGCAGCTCGGCGGCGAACGGGTCCACAGTCCACTTGTCGCGAACCACGCCCACCACGTCCATGTGGCCCATGAGGATCAGGGGCGACTTCGCGGCCGTCCCGGTGGTCCCCGTCGCACGGATCCTAGCGACCACGGCCCCGCGCCCCGGCGCGGACTCGTAGACCTGCGACTCGATCCCCTCCGCGCGGAAGAGCGAGTCGAGGAAGCGTGCGGTGAGGAGCTCGTTCCCGGGCGGGTTGCTCGTGTTCAGCCGGATCATCGCCTGGAGCTGCGCGGTCGCCTCGCGAATCAGCGCGTCCTCACCCGCCTGTGCGGCGAGCGGGTGGGCCCACGCAGAGATCGCGAGCGTTCCGGCCGCAGCGAGGTGGGCGAGCACTGCCGCGCGCACCGTGAGCGGGCGAGGAACGCGCATCACGACCTCCCGTAGAGCCGCTGCGCGAGCGCCTCGCGGAGCCGCACCGTCACCGGGCCTGGCGTCCCGGTCCCGATCCTCCGGCCATCAAGTTCGACGATCGCCTGCACGTCGGTGGTCGTCCCGCCGACGCAGAGCTCGTCCACGGCGTGCAGGGCGCCGAGCGCCACCGGGCGCTCCTCGAGCGGGATCCCAAGCGCGCGCGCGAGCTCCACGACCTCGGCGCGCGTGATGCCGGGGAGGATGTAGTGCGAGAGTGGGAAGGTGCGCAGGATCCCGCCCACGACCATGAAGGCGTTGGTCGCGGCACCCTCGGTGACCATCCCGTCGCGGTGGAAGATCGCCTCGTACGCGCCCGCCTCCTGCGCCGCCTGCCGCGCGAGCACGGCACCCAGCAGGTTCACCGTCTTCAGGTCGCAGCGCGACCAGCGGATGTCGGCGAGGGTGATCCCCTTCGCGCCCTCGGTGCGCATCGCCATGTTCGGCTTGAACGCGGAGGCGGACCCGAACACCGTCGTCGGCGTCTCGGCGGCCGGGAAGTGGTGCACCCGCGGCGCGGCACCCCGGGTGACCTGGAGGTAGACGGTCGCCTCCCCCGCGCCGAGTCCGTTCTCCTTCACCAGGCGCTCGCAGACCCCGCGGAGCGCGGCCGACTCCGCGCCCACACGCGAGATGCGGAGGCCGTCGAGGCCGTTCGCCATCCGCTCCGCGTGCGCATCCCAGGCGAAGATCCGGCCCTCGATCACGCGGACCACCTCATAGATGCCGTCGCCGAAGACGAAGCCGCGGTCGTCCACGGAGAGCTTCGCGTCCGCCTTGGGGAGGAACTGGCCATTCAGGTACACCGTGGTCATCCGCGTTCGCCTCGTCCGCCTGGGTTAGCCGACCATCCGTTCGATCCCTGCGATCACCGGCGCGAACGAGAGCCCGCGCCCCGCCACGCGCTGCGCCTGCTCCTCCGCCAGCTCGCGCTGTCCATGCCCGAAGAGCTCCTCCACCATCCACGGCCCGGCGGTGGGGTTCCGCCACCAGTCCTCATTGAACCGCTCGCGCAGCGCATCGTCCAGTACCGCCTGGAGCTGCCAGGCGCGCAGGTAGCGCACCGCATAGAAGCGCGGGTCCACGTCCACGAACGCGTCGGCGCGTTGGTAGCGGAACCCCGTCGCGTCGGTGAGCAGCTGCACGAACAGGTCCGGGAGCGCATCCCACGAGACCTTCCCGCCATGGAGCTCCGTCTCGTAGATGAGCTTCGCGGCGTAGCGCCGCACGAAGTGCAGCTCCTCGAACCCCGTGGAGCGCAGGTAGTCCGGCAGCTCCTTCTTGCCGAGCCCGGTGTAGCGCAGGAGCCAGCCGCGGTCCTTGAGCCGGTGGTCGAAGAGCATCGCGTACCCTTCGGTCACCGAGTTGTCGCCGAGCCAGCGGAACTCGAACGGGAGCGTGCGCCGCATGTTCGCGAAGTGGAGCGCGTGCCCCAGCTCGTGCATCAGCGTGGTCCAGTCGTTCTGGCCGCCGTGCGGGCGCAGCACGAGGTGCACCACGTCCGGGATGCGGACCGGCGCGCAGAAGGCGCGCGAGCGCTTCCCCTCGCGCTCCCCGGTGTCGTAGCGCACCCGCCCTTCGGCGTCCGGGCTGATCCCCATCTCGGTGACCTGCCGGCGCACCTCGCGCTCCATCTCCGCCGCGGGGAAGTAGGCGTCGAACTCCGGCGCCCGCATGAGCGCCAGCACGTCCGCCCGCGTCGCCTCCGCGGGGGTGATCCCGAGCCCGCGCTTGAGGAACGCGGGCAGCAGCTCGTCCCAGATCGCCTGCGTGTCGCGCAGGAACGCCTCGCACTCCGCGCGGATCTCCGCGAGCGACACCCCGCTCAGCGCCTCGAACGCCGCGTTGTAGGTAGGCGCGATCCCGAGCCCCGCGACCACCTCGTGCTCGCGCTGCAGGCGCTCCCGACGGATCGGCGCGAGCTCGCGCTCGACCAGCGCGGCGCGCGCGTCGTCCAGCCGGTGGCGTGCGGCCGCGTCCCGCTCGTTGCCGAGCGTGATGGCGGCGCGCTGGTAGGGCTCCTCGCTCCCGTCGGGGAGGCGGATGACCGCGGCGCGCTCCCAGGCGATCTCCCGTTCTTCGAGCGGCGCGAGGTCGCGGCCGGCGCGCGACTCCACGAGCCAGTCGAGCAGGAGCCGCACCGAACGGAAGGTCTCGCTCGGTGCCGCCTGCGCCTGGTTCGTGCGGAAGAGGTCGAGGGCGGTGCGCAGGGCCTCGTCGCCGTAGGCCTCGCGGTGCCTCTCGTAGATCGGCTGCAGCTCCGCCCCGGCCTTCAGCCCCGCGTGCGCCGCATGGTACTCGGCGGACACCTCCTCGAGGAAGCGTTCCCCGCCCGCGCGGAGCGCGTCGAGGGGATCCTGCGGGGCGTCGGCGCGCGTCCGGGACATCGGCCCCGCCTCAGCCCGCGAGC
>CAZHAG010000102.1:0-10015 GCA_964529705.1 uncultured Gemmatimonas sp.
ACCCGAGCCATGGCACCGGCCGGCGCGACAAGGTGCTCCCGATGGCGCGCGCCGCCGTCGCGGCGGGAGCGGACGGCATCCTGATCGAGGTGCACCCGCAGCCGGAGAAGGCCATCTCCGACGGCGCGCAGTCGCAGACACCCGACCAGTTCACCGAGACGGTGCGGCAGCTGCGGCTGATCGCGGAGGCGATCGGCCGGCGGGTGGCGACGTTCGCGCTCCTCGCGGGGCTCGCGCTGGGCCTCGCCGCCGTGCGGCCCGCCGCTGTCGCCGCGCAGGCGGTGCCCGCGGCGAGCGCGGCGGACTCCGCCGCGTACGCGTTGCTCGAGCGGGCGGCCGCCGGCTACCAGTCCGCGCGCACGCTGCAGGCGAGCTTCACGCAGACGTTGACCAACCCGCGCACGAACGTCGTGCTGCGCTCGAGCGGCGACTTCTTCCAGCGGGGCACGGAGCACTTCGCGTTCCGGTTCGACGACCCCGCGGAGGACCGGATCGTCGCGGACGGCACGGTGCTCTGGCTCTACCTGCCGAGTGCGGCGAAGGGGCAGGTGCTCAAGGTGCCGCGCGCCGCGGGCGCGGGGCTCGACCTCGCCTCCTCCCTGCTCCGCGAGCCGCGCCGGCGCTACGCCATCACCGCGATCGGCGACACGACGGTCGCCGGGCGCGCGGTGCGCGCGATCTCCCTGAAGCCGCGCACGCCCGACTCGCCCTTCACCGGCGCGACCCTCTGGGTGGAGCCCGCCGGCGCGCTGGTGCGCCGCGTGCGGCTCGTCGAGGCCAGCGGCCTCGTGCGCGACCTCACCTTCGTGACCGTCCGCACGGGCGGCTCGCTCCCGGACGGCGTGTTCGTGTTCAACCCTCCGGCCGGCGTGCGCGTCATAGACCAGGCGGCACTGCTCGGCGGTTCCGTCCCGACCCGGCCCCCGGGAGCGCGCTGACGCACACCGCGCGCGGCGGCCGGGTCCCCTCCACACACCATCCCAGGAGTCGGTGCATGCAGCGGATCGCAGGAAGCCCACGCCGGTCATTCCTCACGGCACTCATCGCCCTCGCGGCACTCGCCGCGGGGCCGGCCACGCGCGCCGGCGCGCAGGAGTCCGTGGACGGCGCCACGATCGAGCGGATCAAGGCGGAGGCGATGGAGCGCTCCCAGGCCATGACGGTGATGAGCTGGCTGACCGACGTGCACGGCCCGCGCCTCACCGGCTCGCCGGGCCTCGACAAGGCCTCGGCGTGGACCGTCGGCAAGCTGAAGGAGTGGGGGCTCGCGAGCGCGCGCCTCGAGCGCTGGGGCCCCTTCGGCCGCGGCTGGACCAACGAACGCTTCGTCTTCCACGCCGTCTCGCCCGTGGCCTTCCCGATCGTCGCCGCACCGCGCGCCTGGTCGCTGGGGACGAACGGCCCGGTGCGCGGCGACGCCGTGATCATGACCGTCGAGAAGCCCGAGGACCTCGCCAAGTACAAGGGGAAGCTGCGCGGGAAGTTCGTCCTCGTGACGCCGCCGCGGGAGGTGAACGCGCTCTTCTCGGCTCCCGCCACGCGCTTCACCGATGAGCAGCTCGCACAGATGACCGCGGCGCCAGTGCAGCCGCCGGCCGGCGGGCGTCCGGGTGGACCGGGCGGTCCCGGCCAGTTCCAGCAGCCGGCGTTCTCTCCCTCGGCGGCCTCCGGCATCTCGTTCTTCGCCGACGAGGGGGTCGCGGCGGTCCTCCTCCCCGCCCGCGGGGATGGCGGCACCGTGTTCACCGACAACGGGAACGCCGGCGCGCGGCAGAGCGCCGCGGCCCCCAACGCGCCCTACGTGCACGTCAGCATCGAGCACTACGGACGGCTCTGGCGCACGCTCGAGAAGGGCGTCCCCGTGGCGCTCGAGCTCGACATGCGGAACAGCTTCACGGACACCGATCCGTACGAGTACAACGTGGTGGCTGAGATCCCCGGCACCGATCCGAGGCTGAAGGACGAGGTCGTGATGCTCGGCGCGCACTTCGACTCCTGGCACGCCGGCACCGGGGCGACCGACAACGCCGCCGGCTCGGTGGTGATGCTCGAGGCGGTGCGCATCATCCAGGCGCTCGGACTCAAGCCGAAGCGCACCATCCGGATCGCCCTCTGGACCGGCGAGGAGCAGGGCCTTCTCGGGTCGCGCGCCTACATGCAGCAGCAGTTCCGCGACTCCACCGGCGTGAAGCCCGCGCACGAGAAGGTCTCCGGCTACTTCAACCTCGACAACGGCACCGGGAAGATCCGCGGTGTCTACCTGCAGGGGAACGAGGGCGTGCGCCCGATCTTCGACGCCTGGATGGGGCCGTTCAAGGCGATGGGGATGAACACCCTCACCATCCGGAACACGGGCGGCACCGACCACCTCGCGTTCGACGCGATCGGGATCCCCGGCTTCCAGTTCATCCAGGACCCCGTGGAGTACGGCACGCGCACCCACCACTCGAGCCAGGACGTGTACGAGCGGATCCAGGAGGCCGACATGAAGTTCAATTCGGCGGTGCTCGCGACCTTCGTCTGGCAGGCGGCGCAGCGCGCGGAGAAGCTCCCGCGCAAGGTGGTGCAGTAGGCGCGCGCGGATAGCGCGCGACGCGCGCTACTCGCCGAACACGTCGCGCGGGACCTTCGCTCGACGCAGGATCTCCGCCGCACGTTGCACGACGATGTCGTCGCGCAGCGTGCGGCGCTGCGCATACGACGCCCCGAACGCCTGCCGCGCGATCTCGGTGCCGAGCGCGCGGTCGAGATAGGGTCCGATGCTCTCGATCGTCGCGGGGTCCACGCGCAGGCGGTCGCGTCCGAGCAGGGCCACGATGCGCTGGCGCCACGCGGGTTCCACCCGGAACAGCGAGTCGCGCGCGGCGCCGGCGCGGATCAGCGCCGCCGCCTCGGCGCGGAGCGCCTCCTCGAACCGTTGGCGGTCCTCGCCGAGCTCCGCGAAGAAGCGCCGCTCCGGGGGGACGAGCGCGCTGTCGCCGGCCAGCACGTCGGGCACGATCCCGCCGCCGCCGTAGACCGCGCGTCCGGCCGAGGTCCGGAACACCGGGCGCGCCGTGTCCGCGTCGGCGAGTCGCTGCTCGCCGGGAAGCGGGAACTCGATGCTGCGGCCCAGGGGCGTGTACCAGCGCGCATTGGTGAGCGAGAGCGCCGCACCGTTGTCGAGCGGGTAGATCGCCTGCGCACTCCCCTTCCCGTACGACGGGCGTCCCACGACGAGCGCGCGGTCGTGGTCCTGCAGGGCCCCCGCGACGATCTCCGCCGCACTGGCCGTGCCGTGGTTCACCAGCACGACGATCGGCAGGTCGGCCCAGCGCTCGGCCGACTCGTCCACGTAGGAGGCGTTGGCCTGCGCCACGCGTCCCTGGGTGGTGACGATCCGCTTCCCGTTCGCGAGGAAGAGGTCCGCCACGCGCACCCCCTGCGCCAGGAGCCCGCCCGGGTTCCCCCTGAGGTCGAGCACGATCGAGCGCGCCCCCGCCGCGCGCAGCGAGTCCACCGTGCTCGCCACCTCGGACTCGGTGGAGTCGCTGAAGGTCGTGATCGCGAGGTACCCCACGCCGCCGTCGAGCACCATCGCGCGCGCGACGGCGCGCAGCCGGATGTCGGCGCGCGTGAGGGTCAGGCGGAGGCGCGTTCCCTGTCCGCGTTCGACGAGGAGCGCGACCGTGCTGCCGACGGGTCCGCGGAGGGCACCCACGGCCTCGCCGACCGTCCACCCCTTCATCGAGCGGCCGTCGACCTCGAGCAGCCGGTCCCCGGCGAGCAACCCCGCTCGTTCCGCCGGTCCGCCCGCGCGGGGCTGCGCCACCACCACCCAGCCGCCGCGCACGTCGAGGCTGAGGCCGACCCCCGCGTACGAGTTGCTCGCCGTGCGCGTGAGCCGCTCGAGCCGCTCCGGCGTGAGGTAGGTGGTGTTCGGGTCGCCGAGCTGCTCGAGGAGCCCCTGCATCGCGAGCGCCCAGAGCCGCTCCTCCTCCACCGGCTCCACGTACCGCTCGCGGACGCGCTGCATCACCTTGTCGAGGAGCACCGCGCCCTCGCGCGCCGAGCGTGCCTCGCCACCGCGCACGGCGCGCTGCACGAGCCAGCCACCGGCGAAGAGGGCCGCCAGCATCAGGGCGACCGTGGGGAGGAACCGATCCTTCCTCACCGGGCCCCCGCCCCGTCGAGGGTCATCGCGGGAAGGCGCGTGCTCACCTCGAGCAGCACCTGCGCTTCGATCCGGTCCACGTCGCCGTCCCCGGGGATCGCCACGATCGGCCCGCACTCCGGGTGCGCCGCCTGCCAGGCCGGCTCGGCGAAGCGCGCGAACGCCGCCGCGACCTTCTCGTGGAACTCCGCCTCGGCCCGTTCGATGCGGTCCGCCGCGCTCCGGGCCCCGGCCCGCTGCAGACCCTCGGACGGCCTCAGCGTGAGCAGCAGGGTGAGGTCCGGGACGAGCCCGTCGGTCGCGAGGGCGTTCGCCGTGCGCACGATCTCCTCGGGGAGTCCGCGCCCATGGATCTGGTAGGCGTAAGTCGAGAGGAGGAAGCGGTCGAGGAGCACGTGGTCGCCGCGCTCCAGGGCGGGCCGCACCGCGGTCGCGACGAGCTCCGCTCGCGAGGCGATGAAGAGCGCGGCCTCGGTCCGGGCCGCCATCGGCGTGTTCCCGTGGAGGAGGAGCTCGCGGATGCGGTCGCCGACCGGTGTGCCCCCGGGCTCCCGGAAGTGCGCGTGTGCGATGCCCGTGGCCGTGAGGCGCGCGGAGAGGCGGCGGAGCTGGGTGGACTTCCCCGCCCCCTCGCCCCCCTCGAAGACGATCAGCCGGCCGCGCACGGTGCCCGTCGCGCTACCCGAGCGTGATGATCGAGCTGGTGGCGCCCTTCTTGATGCCTTCCAGGATCCACTGGTTCACCTGCACCATGACCTTGTCGAAGTTCTCGTTGGCGGCGACGAAGCGCTGGTAGAGCATGCTCCCCTGCACCTTGGACATCAGTTCGTCGAGTTCCGTTTCCATCTCGGACGTGGGACGTTCGCCCCGCTCGATCAGGGTCTGGGCCTCGTCCCGGAGCGCCTCCATGCGCTGCAGCGCCGTGGTGATCTCCCGGTCCCCGTTGAGCGCCTCGGTCGCCCGCTTCACCGCCTGATACTCCGCACTCTGGCCGATGAGCCGTCCGAGGTCCCCCGCCTTCTCACTCAGCATCACTGCTCCTGTCGTCGGGCCACCACGAAGCGCGGGCGGCCGGTCAAGTCGAGTCGAGTCTCGATATCGTGGAATCGTCCATCGGCGGCGACAGCGGTGGCGGCGAGGTCCGCGCGCCGGGAATCCACCTCCATCGCCAGCAGCCCGCCCGGCGCGAGCGCCCGGGCCGCCTCGGGCACCAGGGCCCGGATCACCGCCATCCCCTCGTCGTCCGCGAAGAGCGCCACGGCCGGCTCCCAGTCGCGCACCAGCGGCGGCAGCTGCGCCGCCTCCGATCGTGCAATATACGGCGGGTTCGAGACCACGGTGTCACAGGAGCGCTCGCCGAGCGCGGCCAGCACGGGCGCGAGGAGCGCGCCCTGGTGGAATCGCACCCGGGAGCGCCGGTCCTCGGGGATCGCCCCGAGGTTCTCCGCGGCGAGCGCGAGCGCCTCCGGCGAGATGTCGGTGGCATGCACCTGCGTGAACCCCCCTTCCGCGGCCAGCGCGAGCGCGATCGCCCCGGTGCCCGTGCCCACGTCCGCGACGACCCCGCGCCCCCCCTGCTGCGCGCGGAGCACGAGGTCCACGAGCATCTCCGTCTCCGGCCGCGGGATGAGTGCGCGGGGGTCCACGGCGAGCGTCAGGTGCCGGAAGGGGGCGCGGCCGATCGCGTACTGGAGTGGCATGCCCCGGCGCCGGCGCTCCGCAGCCGCGCGCACCGCGGTGAGCGCCGCCGCATCGAGGGGATCGTCCCGGTGCGCCGAAGGCCAGAAGCGCGGCTTGTCGAGCACCCCCGCGATCAGGTCGCGCGCCTCGGCGCGCGCCGGGGGCACGGAGGGTCCGGCGAGCTCCTCGGCGAGCGCATCGAGTAGCGCGCCGATCGTGGTGCTCATCCCCCGCCCCCGTCCTGCAGCTTCTCCTCGACGTCCGCGACGCGGAGCGCGTCCATCAGCGCGTCCAGCTTGCCGTCCATCACGCCGTCGAGGTCGTGCGTGGTGAAGCCGATGCGGTGGTCGGTCACGCGGCTCTGCGGATAGTTGTAGGTGCGGATCTTGGCCGAGCGGTCGCCGGTGGAGACCTGGCTCTTCCGCATCCGCGAGCGCTCCGCTTCCTGCTCGGCCACCTTGAGGTCGAGGAGGCGGGAGCGGAGCACCTCCATGGCCTTGAGCTTGTTCTGGAGCTGGGACTTCTGGTCCTGCTGGCTCACCACGAGCCCGCTCGGCAGGTGCGTGATGCGCACCGCGGAGTCCGTCGTGTTCACGCTCTGGCCGCCGGGGCCGGAGGAGCGGAAGACGTCAATCCGCAGGTCCTTGTCCTCGATCTTGAGGTCGATCTCCTCGGCCTCCGGGAGCACGGCGACCGTGGCGGCGGAGGTGTGGATGCGCCCCTGCGCCTCGGTGGCGGGCACGCGTTGGACGCGGTGCACCCCCGACTCGAAGCGGAGTTCGCCGAACACGGCCGGGCCGGAGACCTTGAAGATGGCCTCCTTGATGCCGCCGAGGGCGGCGTCGGAGTGGGAGATCGTCTCGATCCGCCAGCCGCCGTGCCGCTCGATGTAGCGGGTGTACATCCGCAGGAGATCGGCCGCGAAGAGCGCCGCCTCGTCGCCACCGGTGCCCGCCCGGATCTCGACGATCGCGTTGCGGTCGTGGAGGGGATCCGGAGGGAGGAGGAGAGGCTTGAGCTCCACCTCGGCCTGCGCGATGGCGGCCTCCAGGCGCTCGACCTCGCGCTCGGCCTCGGCCGCCATCTCGGCGTCATCCAACGACGCGAGCTCGCGGGATTCCGCGAGCTCGGTGTCCATCTTCTCGAGGAGCCGGGCGCGTTCGCTGATCTGGCCGAGCCGCTGGTGCTCGCGGCCGAGCGACGCCATCAACTTGGAGTCGCGAACCGTCTTCGGATCGAGGAGTTCGCGCTCGACCTCGGCGGCGCGCCGGAGCGCGTCGGCGAGCCGGTCGCGGATGCTCAGACCGTCGCCTTCCCGTACTTCTGGCGGAAGCGCTCGACGCGACCAGCGGTGTCGATGAGCTTCTGCTTGCCGGTGAAGAAGGGATGGCAGGCAGCGCAGATGTCGGTATGGATCTCCGCGTGCGTGGAGCGCGTCTGGAAGGTGTTGCCGCAGGCGCAGGTCACGGTGGCGGTCGCGTACGTCGGATGGATTTCGGCCTTCATGGGAGCCTCAGGTGCGGTATTCTCGGAGAGCTGGGAAAGATACCCGGATCACGGGCTAAAATGCAAGCGCACAACACCTTGGAGGTTTGACAGCCCCCGGACCACGACGTAGCTTCGCGCCGGGGCCTTCTCCCAGCGGCGTCCCCTTCACCAGCCGACCGTGAACACCGTCGATTTCCTCGCCACCGTCCCCCTCTTTCGCTCGCTGGCCGCGACGGAAGTGGCCGCCTTCTCCCAGCTGGTCCGGGAGAAGAGCTACCCCAAGGGAAGCGTCATCCTCTTCGAGGACGACCCCGGCGATTCGCTCTTCGTGGTGCGCTCCGGCCGGGTCAAGGTCGTGCTGGTGGCCGAGGATGGGCGCGAGGTGATACTGGGGATTCTGGGGGTCGGCGAGCACTTCGGCGAGCTCTCCCTTATCGACGACCAGCCGCGCTCGGCGCACGTGGTGGCGATGGAGGATTCCTCGCTCCTGGTGCTCCGTCGCGAGGACTTCAAGCGCCGCGTGGAGCAGAACCCGGCGGTGGCCTGGGCGCTCCTGATCGAGCTCTCGCACCGGCTGCGCCGCGCGGACGACAAGATCGGGTCGCTCGTGCTCCTCGACGTGCCCGGCCGCATCGCGCGCGTGCTGGTGGACGCCGCCACCGAGGCGGGGTCGGAACTGATCGACAAGCCCCTCACGCACCAGACGATCGCGAACGTCATCGGCGCGAGCCGGGAGACCGTCTCGCGGGCGATGCGCGACTTCGTCGAGGCCGGTTGGATCACCACCGAGCGCCGACGGATCCGGCTCACCGACCGCGCCGCGCTGGAGAAGCGGTCACAGCAGCGGCTCTGAACGCCCCCGACCCCTGTGACCACGGTCACCTGCACGTCGTGATGCCTCGCCTTTCCCCTCTTCGCTCCTCCATGCCATCTTGCAGCGTGCACGAGGGAACGCGATGAGCCTGCGAGTCCGCTTCTGGGGGACGCGGGGGTCCATCCCGACCCCGGGTGCACGCACGGTGCGATACGGCGGCAACACGCCGTGCACGGAGATCCGGACCGACGAGGGATGGCTGATCATCCTCGACGCCGGCACGGGGATCCGGGAGTTGGGGCGGGACCTGCTGACGCGGACCAATGGCGCGCCGATCCAGGGGGACATCTTCCTGACGCACGCGCACTGGGACCACATCCAGGGCTTCCCCTTCTTCGCCCCGATCTTCGGACGTGGGAACCACTTCACGATCTGGGGCTCGGAGTCGCTGGAGAAGAGCGTGGACAAGGTCGTCCGGGACCAGATGTCCCCGGTGGTCTTTCCCGTGACGTTCGAGGAGCTGGACGCGACGATCGACTTCCGGAGCCTGGCGGTCGGCACCCGGTGTGAGGGTACGGGGTATGAGGTGACGGCATTCGCCGTGCAGCACCCGGGTGGCGCCTTGGGCTACCGATTCACGGAGCCGGGGGGTCGCGGGGGTGCGCTGGTGTATATCTCGGACAACGAACTGGGGGCACATCCCCGGTACGGGTCGCCCGAGGATTGGCGGGAGCAGCTGCTGGAGTTCGTGCGTGGGGCGCGGATCCTGATCCACGACACCACGTACACCACGGATGAGTACGACCACCACCGCGGCTGGGGGCACTCGACCTACCGCGAGACGGTGGAGCTGGCGCTGGAGGCTGGGGTCGGGACGCTGGTGCTCTTCCATCATGAGCCGCGGCGGACGGACGACCAGCTGGATGCCTGCCTGGCGGAGTGCCGGGCGATGGTGAAGTCCCGCAGCGGAGCGCTCCAGGTGATCGCCGCTGCCGAAGGCCTGACGTTGACTCTCTAACCTCTCCGGAGGGACGATGCTGAAGCAGATCGCCCGTGCCACCACCGCCCTCGCCCTGATGGCGGCCCCCCTGCTCGCGCAGGACGACATGCGGCCCACCGTGGCCGTGCTGCCGTTCGTGAACAGCGCGATCGGCGCGAGCAACGCGGAACTCGCCCCGCTCTCCAAGGGGATCGCGGACCTCCTCCTCACGGACATGGCCCAGAACCCGGGCATCCGCGTGGTCGAGCGCGAGAACATCCAGAAGCTGCTCGACGAGCAGAACCTCGCCCGGGACGGTCGCGTGGACGACGCGACGGCCGCCCGCATCGGCAAGCTGCTCGGCGCCAAGCACATGGTCACCGGCACCTTCGTGACCGACCGCTCCGGCGTCATGGTGATCACGCTGAAGTCGGTGGACGCCGAGACGGGCCGCATCGAGTGGACGCACATGGACCGTGACAAGACCGACAACTTCCTCGCGCTCGTGGCGAAGCTCGGCGTGGCGGCGAACACGGGGCTCAAGCTCCCGGCGCTCACCCCGCAGGCCCGCCAGTCGGCGGAGGCCAAGGCCGAGAAGCAGAAGACCGTGCCCTTCCAGGCGGTGATGCTCTACTCCCGCGCGATCAGCGCCCAGGACGCCGGGAACAAGGCCGAGGCGATCGAGCTCTTCAACCAGGCACTCGCGAAGTTCCCGAACTTCGAGGACGCCCAGAAGGCGAAGGCCAAGCTGCAGGGCGGCACCTGATCGCACACGCCGTTCACTGGCGGGAGCCCTCCCGCCGGGGATAACCTTCGAACCGCCGGTGCCCTGAAGTCCAGGGTGCCGGCGGTTCGTCCCTTCCGCCCGTCCGCCCCGCCGTGCAGCCACTCATCATCGCCC
>CAZHAG010000103.1:0-9971 GCA_964529705.1 uncultured Gemmatimonas sp.
AGTCGCCCGTGCCGAGCCAGACGGCACCGTCCGTTGCACGCGCCATGGCGTTGATCCGGTTCCGCATGTGTGGGAACGGATCGGCGCGCGACGTCCATCGCGTGGAGGAGGTGCGATAGAGGTAGAGCCCGGATCGCGTCGCGACCCACCAATCGCCGTTGGCCCGGCGATGGAGGGCGGTCACGTCGCGCAACTCCTCCGGGACCGGGTCCACGTCACGCCAGATGCCGTCGAGGCGATGCCGGACGTTGCCGGTCTCATAGTCCGCGAGCGCCTCCCCGTCAGGTCCGAGCCCGAGCGCGAGCGCGGCGTTGGTCCCTTCGGAGCTCACCACGCTCGCCATGCCGGTGGCCGGGATGTCGATCAGCCCCGTGCCCTCGGCGCCGAGGAGGAACACCATCGCGCGGCCCGCGGAATCCGCGGCGACGCTCCGCACGTGTGCGGCGGACGGCTGTCGATAGACGAGCTGCCATTCGCCGTTCCGCCAGCGGTGGACGCCCTGCGTGGAATGCAGGTAGGCGACACCGTCGCCGGCGGACCAGAGATGGGCCGTGCCGAGGGCGAGGCGCGCAGGAGGGTCGAGTGTCGCGCGCGAACCGGCCGCGTAGAGCGACAGCTCCGGCTGGCCCGCTGCGGTCGTCGTCACGAGCAGCAGGGAGTCCCCCTGCAGGGTCGCAGCGGTGAGGACCAATGGCTCCTCGACGCCCCCCCCGAGCGGGACGGCACGGACGCCTGACGTGTCGCCGACGAAGAGTCTACCGTCGACGACGGCGTAGATGCCGCTGCCCGGGCGCCGCAGCAGCCGAGGCGTCCGGGTCTGGATCGCTCGAGTCGGGCCGAGCGCATGCCAGAGGTACCCATCGTACCAGGCCAGGCCGCGATCCGTCGCCGCCCACGGCACGCCGTCCGACGCTTCGGTGACGGCCCAGACGAGCCGGCTCGGAAGGCCGCTGCGCTCGGCGAACTCGGCCCATCGCCATCGGTCCGCGAATGACGCGACCGGCGCGGCGCCACGCGCGGCGCCACGCGCGGGTTGCGCGGCCACGTGAGGCGCGCCGACGCTGAACGCGCCGAGCGCCGCCGAGCTCGCAAGGAGAGCGACGAGCGCCAGCCGGGCCGCCGCCCGGAAGCGTCGCACCCGCTAGGGTCGCCCGCTGTCGAGGATCCGCGCCACCTCGGTGCGCACGTCCCTCAGGTGGATGCGCGTGCTCGGATCGGCTGCTCGCCCCAGCGCCTGTTGCGCGAGCTGGTCGAGGTCCTGCAGTGCGGCGCGCATCGCACCTCGTACGTCCGACGCCCAGGGGGCAGGCGCCGGGTTGTTCGCGCGCGTCAACGCCGCCTCGCTGGGGTTCAGCCGCGCATCGACTGCGGCGAGGTAGGCGCGATGCAGGTTTCGGCGGTACGCGTTCACCCGCACGCTCGACTGCGTCAGCTCGCCCCACACGCCGGATCGGAGGTCCGCCATGAGGTCCGAGAGCGTGTAGACATCGGCCGGGCGCGCGGCCAGCGCCTCGAACTCCACGAGGCGGTTGAGACGCGCCTGGCTCAGCAGGGAGTTGACCACCGCGCCCTGACGGGTGCGGAAGCGCTCGACCACTCCTTCGTTCTCGATGCGGCGGAGCAGGGCCGGGTCGAGGAACATCGGGGGCACCTGGAACGCCGTGCGGCTCAGGTACTGCATCGCCTCGCGCTGCCGCGCCTTCTCCACCGGCGTGAAGCGCTCGCCGGTGCCGTACTTCTCCTGCGTGTACGCGCCGCCGATGATCGACGCCACGTGCCCCATGTACCGGCCCCACTGGCCCACGGCCTGCTCGTAGAGCGTGCCCACCTCGTCGTAGCTCTCCGCCGGCTTCTCGGCCGCGGAACGGATCATGCCGACGACGCGCTCGAGATTCCGCATGCCGAGGGTGGTGGAGCGCACCGCGTCAGCATCGCCCACGGCCTCCGTCTGGTTCTCGTGGTCGCCAGTGGCGTCCGGGGTCGTGAAGCGCAGCCAGGGGAAGCGGTCCTGCTCACGCGCCCAGGCGTCGAGCGTCGACTTCTCGTCGTCCGGTGTCCGCGCGCCCGGGATCGGCGCGTAGCCCCAGCGCACCGCGAACTTGTCGTACGGCCCCACCTGCGGGATCAGGAGATGCGGCGGGATGCTGTCCTCGGGCTGCGCGACGTAGTTGAACCGCGAGTAGTCCATGAGCGTGGCGACATGCCCGTGCATCCGCTCGAGGAAGGAGCGGCTGCGGATCGAGTCCACCGGGTACATCGCGGACGCCTTCATGTTGTGCGGGAAGCCGATCGAGTGGCCGATCTCGTGCGTCACCACGTACTCCACGAGGCGCCCCATGAGCGAGTCGGGAAGGGGGAGCTTCTGCGCGCGGGCGTCGAGCGGGGAGACCTGGATGAAGTACCAGTTCTTCTGCAGCTCCATGATGTTGTGGTACATGTTCACTTCGCCCTTGAGGATCTGCCCGGAGCGCGGGTCCACGATCTGGCCCCCCGTCGCGTTGGCCACGGTGCTCGGCCGCCAGTAGATCACCGAGTGCCGAGCGTCGAAGAGCGAGAAGTTCGGGTCCTCCTCCGGCGTCGGGGCGATGCGGCCGAAGATCGCGTTGCTGAAGCCCGCCTCGCGGAACGCATCCTGCCACTTGTCCACGCCGACCACGATCCAGGGCTTGAGCCAGTCGGGAGTCGCCGGGTCGATCCAGTAGATGATCGGCTCGACCGGATCGGAGACCGCGGCGCTGGGATCCTTCTTCACCAGCTTGAACCGGTGGATGAAGCGCAGCTGCTCGGCCTTCTGCACCGGCCGCGACATGTCGTAGGACCGGCTCGAGTTGAAGCCGACGCGCTCGTCGTGCCAGCGCGGCATCATCGGCACGTCGGGGAGCGTCATCATGCTGAACTGCACGCGCACCGTCTGCGAGCGGACCGGGGGCTGCCCGCCGCCACCGCCGCCGCCGCCCGGACCGGCGGGTGCGGCCGCGGGGCGCGCGGCCCCGGTCTGCGTCACCTCGACATTGAGGTTCGTCGGGAAGGCCCAGGTCTTCTCGACCCAGCTCTTGGCGCGCACGATCCCCTCGACCGGCGAGAGTTCGGGGATGTTGGAGAGGAAGAGGTCGCTCACGTCGACCACGGCCGCGCTGTCCGGTCCGTACGCCGCCGCAGAGAAGGCGGCGAGGACGGGCCCCTTCCGGAAGCCGGAGACCTGCCGCCAGATGGCCGCCGTCGAGTCGGCCGTGAGGTCGTGCTCCTTGGCGCGCAGCACGACGCGGTCTCCTGCGCGCTCCCACTGCACGATCGCGCGCATGCCGCCGCCGAAGAACCCGCCCGGATCCTGCAACGTGGATTCCACCGGCCGGCTGATCAACAGCATCTCCTTGTTCAGCGCGCCCGTGGGGATCTCGAAGTAGAGCCGTTCGCCGATGCGATGGATCTTGAAGAGCCCCGACTGCGTCACCGCGCGATCCGTGATCACCTGCCGATACGGACGGGGACCCGGGGCCGCCCCCTGGTTGCCGCCCTGGTTGCCACCCTGGGCACCGCCCTGGGCCGCCGGAGTCGCGGCATTGCCAACGCCGGGAGCACCGGAGGTCGGGGCCGCCGGCGGGGTGCTGCGGGCCGGGACGGGGCCCGGGGTCGCTGCGGGCGACGGGGAGCAGCCGGCCAGCGCGAAGGCGAGACCGCCGGCGACGGCGAGGAGCGGGCGTTGTGTCATCGAAGAGGTAGGCTGTGGGTCGAGGGTGTCTGCCTAACCTACTCAAACGTGCGACGCCGCTCCGGCGTTCACGGAACCGCGAGCACGTGGGTCGCCGAGAGCTTCGTGCCGCTCACGGTCGCGACGATGCGCACGGGGCCGCGCTTCCCGGTCGGCGGCGTCCAAATGACGAGTGCGCGTCCCGTGCTGTCCGTCTTCACGCGCGCGCCGCTCAACGTGCCCGCGGTCGCCGCCAGCGCGAGCGGGGCGTTCATCACCGCGTTCCCGTGCTCGTCCCTGACCCGCGCGACGAGCCGCACGCGGCCACTCGGGGCACCGGACTGCGCCGTGACCTCGATCGCCGATGCGGGACCGACGCGACCGCTCGCGGTGGCCGCCGCCCGCGCCGCTGCGGCCTCGACATGAAGCTCGACGCGCTGTTCCCCCGGCTTCGGGCCGAGCGTCCAGTGCACCGTCACGCGGCCGTCGGCGCCGGTGGTGAGCGTGGTGTCCCGGAGGGAGCCCGCCGCAAGCTTCGCGGTCACCTTGGCACCCGCCACGGGGTTGCCGGCCGAGTCGCTTACCTGCGCGACCAGGGGTTTGAGCGCGGCGCCCGCGACCGCACGCTGTCCGTCGCCACTCAGCACCACGAGGGCGGCGGCCGGCCCAGGTGCCGCGACGGCGCGGAGCGTCGTCGCCGGGATGAATCGTGCGCTCCCCACCTGGACCAGGAGGCGCTGCGAGCCGGCTCGCCGCCCGAGCGTCCAGCGCGCCCCTGCGTTCCCCGCGGAGTCGGTGCGCTCGGCGCCCGCCACCGTGCCGCCATCCGGAGTGCTCCACGCGACGCGCACCCCGGCGAGCGCCACGCCGAGCGTGTCGGTGACGCGCACCAGCACGTCGGGAGAAACGCCACCGAGCACGACGCCGCGGAGCTCGGTGTTGAGGACATCCACACGGGTGTTGCCGGGCGCGGGGTCGCCCTCGGCGGTGAGCGTGAAAGCGGAGTCGACGTCGGGGAGCCGGCCGTGTGCGCGTTGCACGCCGGCGCGTGCGCCGAGTGTCCAGTGGGCACGAACCCGGCCGCGCGCGTCGGTCACGGGCGAGGTCGCCACGAGCGCGCCCTCTCCGTCCTCCGTGGTGAACGCGACCGGGACCCCGGGCACCGGTTGCCCGGTGCGCGTGACCGCCTGCACGACGACCGGCTCGGCGAGCGCGCGGCCCGCGAGGGCGCGCTGGTGGTCGCCGCTCAATGTGACGAGAACGCTGGGGGTCAGCACGACCTCGACCCTCACGTCCGTGCGCAGGGCGTCGTGCAGGGCGCTGACGACGGCACGTCCGGCACCGACCGCGCGCACCAGCCCAAGGCTGTCGACGCGCGCGACGAGCGTGTCCGTCGACCGCCACAGTGTCGACGCGCCTGCGACCGGCTGGCCGCGCGCGTCGAGGACGCGCGCCGAGAGCACGACCGTGTCGCCGTCGGCGAGCCGTCGCGCGCTGTCGCCCGCCACCGCCACCTGTGCCGGCACGGGTCGCACGAGGAGTGCGGCGCGCGCCGTCACGTCGCCGACGCGCACCTCGATCACAGTCCGCCCCGGGGACCGCGCGACGACCGTGCCCCCCGAGTCGACCGAGGCGACGCTGCTGTCGCTCGACTGCCAGCGAAGCGTCGCGCCGACGAGCGCGCCGCCGTTCTTGTCGGTGACGGTCGCCGTGAGCATCGCGGTGTCGCCGATCGCGCGCAGGGTGTCGCCGCGCGGGGTGAGCACGATGCGGCGGGCCGCGCGGTCAGCGTAATTCGGATCGAAGAGCCCGAGCCAGGGGGAGAGCCCCAGGTTCTGCGCGTTCACCATCAGGGCCATCAGCGCCGCGAGCGTCGTGATGATGCCGGTGATCCAGCTGCGCGTTCCGCTCAGGATGCCGCTGGTGGCGGCGGCCTTGCGTTTCATCAGGATCCGGGGTCGAGGGCGGGAGCGTCGACTCTCCTTCAGTGACGATCCCGCGCGCCCTCACTTTCGGGCGTGGTCACGAAGTGACGGCGGCGGACCTCAGTTCCCGAATCGCTGGAGGACGGTCATCCTGATGGCCCGACAATCGTTCTCGGCGGGCTTGAACCGCGCCTTCGCGAGTCCGTCGCGGATGGCCGCCGCGAGGTCGCGGTCGCTCGACTCGAGGATCTCGATCGAGGCGGCCGGCACGCTGCCATCCGCGTCCACGTCGTACTTCACCACGGCGCGTCGCTCGCTCGCGGCTGGAGTCCGAGCGCTTCGCGGGGCGTTCACCTCCAGCGAGCCCGGGATCAGGCGCACCGGTTGCTGCGAGAAGGCGAACCGACTGATGCCGGCCTCGCCGTGCACCTCCTGCTCACCGAGGAGGACGACCAGCGCGATCGAGTCCGCCGTGATGCCGGCCGGAAAGGGCGGCGGCGGCGAGGCTCCCGGCATCGGGTCGGTCGCGATGGTACGGAGGGAGCGATCGAAGAGGCGGTCGCCCGATGCCGGCGAAGGATCGGCGGCACGCAACTTCCCGTCGCGGAAGACGGTGACGATCATGCGCGCGCGGTGGGCCTCGCCCGGCGACCAGTCGTCGGCCCACCGGGGCGCGGGCGGGAGCGTCCGGTTGCGGACGCGGCGCCAGGAGGAGTACTCCGAGCGCTTGGTGCTCGGCACCTGCCAGCGCTCCGAGAACGCACGCGCCGCGGCGTGGAGGTAGGCGGAATCGAGTTGCGACGGCGCCAAGGCGGCCACCCGGAGCGGGTAGCCCGCGCCGACGCACTGGGCGGTGAGCGGCCGTGCCTTCAGCGCGAGCAGGAGCAGGCACGACGTGACCGCCGTCCGGAGGAACGTGTGCCGGATCATCGGCGGCGCGGTCCGCTCAGATCTTGGGCAGCGTGACGCCCACCTGTCCCTGGTACTTCCCCTTCTTGTCCTTGTAGCTCACCAGCGGCTCCTCGTCCCCCTCGAAGAAGAGGACCTGGGCGATCCCTTCATTGGAGTAGATCTTCGCCGGCAACGGCGTCGTGTTGGAGATCTCGAGCGTCACGTACCCCTCCCATTCGGGCTCGAAGGGCGTGACGTTCGTGATGATCCCGCAGCGGGCGTAGGTGGACTTGCCCACCGTGATCGTCATCACCTTGCGCGGGATGCGGAAGTACTCGACCGAGCGCGCGAGCGCGAAGGAGTTCGGCGGCACGATGCACACCGGACCCTCGAACTCGACGAACGACTTCGGGTCGAAGTGCTTCGGGTCCACGATCGAGCTAAGCACGTTCGTGAAGATCTTGTACTCGGGCGCGACGCGCATGTCGTAGCCGTACGCCGAGACGCCGTAGGAGACGACCCCCTCTCGCTTCTGCGAGCTCTCGAACGGCTCGATCATCCCGTGCTTGGTGGCCATCTCGGTGATCCAGCGGTCGTTCTTGATCGACACGATACGAGGGGTGAGGTGTGAGGGGTGAGGTGTGAGGGAGCGGCACCTCGGGAGGCAATGTATCGCCCCGTGCCGACGCACACGAGCCACGGCCGACGCTGCGCGCCGTTCCTCCCACCTCACACCTCCCACCTCCCATCCGCCGTTCGCGATCCCGTTGCCTCGCTCAACTCCCCCGGCTACTTTCCAGCGACAGAACCTTGCTCGTGAAATATTTCACGAACTCCAGCCCGCCCTCGCCCTTCTATGGAACGGACGTACCTCCCGGTCCTCCTCCTCCTCGGATTCGTCGCGGTCAACGCCGTCGCGATCCTCGGGCTGTCGCACTACCTCACGCGCGCGCGGCCGACCCCGGTCAAGCAGGAGCCCTATGAGTCCGGCATGCCGGTCCTGGGCGATGCGCGCGAGCGGTTCTCCGTCAAGTTCTACATGGTCGCCATGCTGTTCATCGTCTTCGACATCGAGACGGTGTTCATGATCCCGTGGGGCGCCTACTACCGGCAGCTCTCGTGCGGGGTCAGCCTCGTCGACGGGGCTTGTCCCGCCGGCCAGCTGTCGTTCTTCGGGCTCGGCGAGATGCTGGTGTTCATGCTCATCCTCCTCGTCGGCTACGTCTACGTGTGGAAGAAGGGAGCCTTGCAATGGGATTGATCGCCAAGCCCGACCCGGCCTCCGCGGTCTCGTACAACCCGCAGACGCAGGAAGGGTGGGTCACCACGCGCCTCGACTTCCTCGTGAACTGGGGACGCGCGAACTCGCTCTGGCCGATGCCCTTCGGCACCGCGTGCTGCGCGATCGAGTTCATGGCGTCGGCCGCGTCGCACTTCGACCTCGCGCGCTTCGGCATGGAGCGGATGAGCTTCTCGCCGCGGCAGTCCGACGTGCTGATCTGCGCCGGTCGCGTGCCCTTCAAGCTCGCGCCCGTCATCCGGCGCATCTATCAACAGATGCACCAGCCGAAGTGGGTCATCTCGATGGGCGCCTGCGCCTCGTCGGGCGGGATGTTCGATTCGTACGCTGTGGTGCAGGGGATCGACACGATCATCCCCGTGGACGTCTACGTGCCCGGCTGCCCGCCGCGCCCCGAGGGCCTCATCTACGGCATCATGATGCTCCAGAAGAAGATCATGGAGGAGCGGATGTCGAACACCACGCTCCGCGACGAGATGATGCCCGACCCCACGTCGCAGCTCTACATCCCGCCGAGCCGGATCGACGAGCTCTCCGAGCCGTTCGGGAACTCCGTCCACCAGACCCGGTCGGCGCCGTGAGCGCACCCCAGGATCACCGGGCGCCGGCGCAGGATCACGGGGCGCCGACCTTCACGATCGTCCATCCCGGCCAGCCCGGCGATGCGCCGGTTACGCCCAAGGGCCTGCCGCACAAGGGCGGGCCGATGAACCCGTCGGTCGACGCGCTGCGCGCGAAGTTCGGCGCCGCGATCGGCCGCGCGAGCGTCGGCTGGGGTGAGACGACCGTGTTCATTGACCGCGCCAAGCTGCTCGAGGTCTGCGCCTGGCTGCAGTCGGATCCCTCGCAGTCGTACGAGTACCTCTCGGACGTGACGGCGGTCGAGTACCGCGACCACGTGCGGCCGATCGAGGTGGTCTGGCACCTGCGCTCCCTCAAGTACCGCCGCTTCCTCCGGATCAAGGTGGAGCTCCCGAAGGACGGGAAGACGGCGCTCGAGGTCCCGAGCGTCTGGAGCGTCTGGAAGGGCGCCGACTGGCTCGAGCGCGAGTGCTACGACATGTTCGGCATCACGTTCGACGGGCACCCCGACCTGCGTCGCATCCTGATGTGGGAGCAGTACAAGGAGGGCTTCCCGCTCCGGAAGGACTTCCCCATGCGCGGCCGGTTCAGCCGCTCCGAGCAGCTCAAGCAGGCGCTCGCGGCGAACCCCGAGGCCCGCTACTCGATGGAGGAACTCTCCATCGCCGACGCGTTCGAAGACCTCCCCACCGACATGCGCAAGCGTCTCGGTGGCGGCGAGAAGACGGGAGAATAGGGATGGCCGCGACGCGTACCCTGGAAGTCGCCCTCTCCACGACCGGCCTCGGTCCCGACGGCAAGCCGCAGCGGATCCCGCTCGGCGCCGAGGGGCTGATGTCGCCGCCGCGGGGGATCGAGCCCGAGCTCGAGGGCGAGCACATGCTCATCAACATCGGGCCCCAGCACCCGGCGACGCATGGCGTGCTGCGCCTGGTGCTCGAGCTCGATGGCGAGACGGTCGTCCGCTGCATCCCGCACGTCGGCTACCTGCACTGCGGGTTCGAGAAGATCGGGGAGTACCGCCAGTACAACCAGATCATCCCGTGGACCGACCGCGAGGACTACCTGAACTCGATGGGGAACAACGTCGCCTTCGTGCTCGGCGCGGAGCGGCTGTTCGGCATCGAGATCACCGAGCGCTGCAAGGTGCTGCGCGTGATCGCGATGGAACTCTCGCGCATCATCTCGCACCTCGTCTGGCTCGGCACCACCTGCATCGACATCGGCGCGTTCACGCCCTTCCTCTGGAGCTTCCAGGAGCGCGAGAACGTCTACAAGCTCCTCGAGGGGTGGACGGGCGCGCGGCTCACCACGAGCGGCACCCGCGTCGGCGGGATGATCGCCGACGTCCCGGCGGGGTGGACCGACGGCCTCCGCGGCTTCCTCGACCGCTTCCCGAAGACGCTCGACCAGGTCGACCGGATGCTCACCAAGAACGCGATCTGGGTCGGCCGCACGGTGGGGCTCGGCGTGATGTCGCCCGAGGAGGCGCTCAACTATGGATTGAGCGGCCCGATGCTCCGCGCCTCGGGCGTCTCGTACGACGTCCGCAAGGACTTCCCGTACCTCGACTACGAGACGTACG
>CAZHAG010000104.1:0-8674 GCA_964529705.1 uncultured Gemmatimonas sp.
CGGTGGACTCGACCCTGCTCATGGCGGCCGGGATCCTCTCGCACAACCTGATCGTCCCGATCGCCGGGATCACCGAGGAGCGGATCAAGGTGCGCGTGGCGCGGGGCGGGGTGATCGCGTTCGGCGTCATCGCGTACCTGCTCGCCCTCAATTCGGAGGGCGTCTTCGCGCTGGTCGAGCAGGCGTCGGCGCTCGGGTCGTCCGGGATACTCGTCACGGTGCTGTTCGCGCTCTTCACCCCCTGGGGCTCGGCGCGCACGGCGGCGGCGACCCTCGTCGTCGGACTCGTGGTGTACCTCGGGGGCGTGATCGCGGGACTCCCCGCCCCCTACCTCGCCTCGCTCGGGGCGTCACTCCTCACCTGGGGCATCGGATGCGCGGTCGACTCAGCGGCGTCCTGATCGGTGCGGCATTCCTGATGGCCACCTCGGCCGTCGGGCCGGGGTTCCTCACCCAGACGGCGGTCTTCACCGAACGGCTCGGTGCCAGCTTCGGCTTCGCGATCCTCGTCAGCATCGTCATCGACGTCGTCGCGCAGCTGAACATCTGGCGCGTGATCGCGGTCAGCGGGCGCCGGGCCCCGGCAGTGGCGGACGACGTCGCGCCGGGCCTCGGCACCGTACTCGCGTCCCTCGTCGCGCTCGGAGGGCTCGCGTTCAACGTCGGGAACGTCGCGGGGGCCGGACTCGGGCTGCAGGTGGTCTTCGGGATCCCTGTCTGGACCGGCGCGGTGATCAGCGCGGCGATCGCGATCGGGATCTTCCTTGTGAAGGAGGCCGGCGCGGCGATGGACCGCTTCGCGCTCGTCCTTGGCCTCGTCCTCGTCGCGCTCACCTGGTACGTCGCCGCCGTCGCCGGTGCACCGCTCGGCGAGGCCGTCGAGCGAACCTTCGTGCCCGAGACGATCGACGTCTTCGCCATCGTGACCATCGTCGGCGGGACGGTCGGCGGCTACATCACCTTCGCCGGCGCGCATCGACTGCTCGACGCCGGCGTGCAGGGTGCCGCATCGGTGGGCCAGGTCACGACTTCGGCGCTCACGGCGATGGGGATCGCCTCGCTGATGCGGGTGGTGCTCTTCATCGCCGCGCTCGGCGTCGTGAGCCGCGGCCTCGCGCTCGATCCCACCAATCCGCCGGCGTCGGTGTTCCGCCACGCTACGGGCGAGATCGGGTACAAGCTCTTCGGCGTCGTGATGTGGAGCGCGGCGATCACCTCCGTGGTCGGCGCCGCGTACACGAGCGTCTCATTCCTGCGCGGCCTCGCGCGCTCCATCGACATCCACTGGACCCGTGTGGTGATCGTCTTCATCGCGGTCTCCACGGCGATCTTCGTGCTGATCGGCCGGCCGGTGCGCACCCTGATCCTCGTGGGCGCGCTGAACGGCCTCATCCTGCCGCTCGCGCTCGGTACCATGCTGATCGCGGCACACCGGGCTCGCGTGGTCGGCACCTATCAGCACCCGCGGTCGCTCACCGCACTCGGCGCGATCGTCGCCGTGGCGATGGCGGCCGCCGGGGTGTACGTGATCTGGCGTGACCTCCCCGCACTCCTCGGATAGCGCGGGCCGGGGCACCGCACGTCATTCATGACCATGACCCACGACACCGGCTCCGGCGGCACCTCGCGTCCCTCGCGCGCACGGCTGCTTGCGCGCGCCTTCTCCATCAGGCTCGGCGACGCGTGGCTCGTGCTGCTCGTGAGCGCACTCCTCCTGTTGGCTCTCGAGTGCGGCTTCCGGGCGCAGGAGATGGTGCGGACGGGCCTGCGCGGCGACCGGATCGACCCTGCCCACCCGTACCGCGATTCCGCCTGGTTCGCGTCGTACCGGGACGAGGAGCGGCGCAGCGCCAGGATGGAGTGGCATCCGTTCGTGTACTTCCGTCGTCAGCCCTTCACGGGAACGCAGATCAACATCGATTCGGCGGGCCGGCGGCGGACCGTCGACGGTGTGGCGGTCCCCGGGGCGCCCTCAATGCTCTTCTTCGGCGGTTCCACCACGTGGGGGACGGATGCGCGCGACGGCGGGACGATCCCGTCCGTCGTGGCCCGACTGCTTCGCGAGCAAGGGATCCGCAACGTCGAGGTCGTCAACTACGGCGAGTCAGGGTATGTGCTGGCGCAGGGAGTCGCATCGCTCCTCCAGCAGCTCCGCACGGGTGCACGGCCGAGCATCGTGGTGTTCTACGACGGCATCAATGACGTCGCGGCGGCGGTCATGAACGGGCGCGCGGGATCGACGCAGAATGAGGAGAACCGGGCTGCCGAGTTCGAGTTCGGCCGGCGGGCGTTCACGCGCGACCGCGACTTCGCGACGGAGTATCGCGCGTTTCGCGCCATCGGCGCCGCCGCCTTCGACCGATTCCTCCTCGTGCAGTTCGTCCGCCGGCGAGGACGTCCGGTCGAGTTCGCTGACGCCGAGGTGCTCGCCGACCAGGTCGCGGCGTACCGCGCGGAGACCGTGCGTCAGGTCGCCAGCCTGGCCGAGACATACGGATTCCGCGCGCTGTTCGTCTGGCAGCCGACCCTCGCCCCCACGCGCAAGCCGCTGACCCAATTCGAATCGTCGCTGCAGAAGATGGTGGACGCCGATCCCTTCCTGCGCGCGCTGGGGCGGGTGCACGCCTCAATGCCGCAGCGGTTGGCGATGACCACGCCGGAGTCGCCGGCCGTGAGGTTTCTCGACCTCTCGCAGCTCTTCTCCACGGACTCGGCACCGGTCTTCACCGACCGGCTCGGCCACGTGACGGAGGCCGCGAACGCGAAGATCGCGGCCGCGATGCTGCCGACCGTGTTGGAGTTCCTCAGGAGACCTCCGCACTGAGGCCGGAGTCCCTCGGCGAACCCTCGACTGCGGGCGAGGCCGCCGCACCAGCCCCGCGGAGGAAGCCGTCCCACCGTTCAACTGACACCGCTGAGGGTACCGCCGCCCCGCCGACGCACGCCCTGATGAGCACCGCGGAGCGTGTCGCTCGCCTCGTCGACCAAGGGCAGCGATCCGGCGCTCTGACGGACGACCCTCAGGAGCGGTAGGTTCTCCCCGTCGCCAACTGGAGATCCGCATGTCGCTCTCTCGTCGCGGTTTCGTCCGTTCACTCGGCGTCGGCGGTGCCGGCGCGCTCGCGTTCCCCTCGTGGCTGAGCGCCCGCGGGCACGAGGCGGGCACCCATCTCGACGGCGCCCTCGCCGCCGCCGGCTGGCAGGGTGCGTCGCCGATCAAGCTCGACTCCAACGAGAACCCGAACGGGCCCGCACCGGCGGCGATGCGGGCGGTCCAGCAGGCATTCCGACGCGCCTCGCTCTATCCCGCCCGGGGCGAGCAGGCGGTGCGCGACGCCATCGCGCAGGCGCAGGGACTCCAGCCCGACCAGGTGATGATCGGCTCCGGATCGGGGGAGGTCCTCCGCCTCGCCGTGCAGGCGTACTGCACACCGACACGCCACCTGGTGGCGGCGCGTCCGACCTTCGAGACGCCGGCCCGCTACGCCGGCGTGCTCGGCCTCCCCGTGCGCGAGGTCCCGGTGGACAAGTCGCTGGCGCTCGACCTGGACGGGATGCTCGCCCAGGTGCGCGGGGCCGGCCTCGTCTTCCTCTGCAATCCGAACAACCCCACGGGGCATGTGCATGGCGCCAAGGCCGTCACGGCGTTCATCGAGGCCGCCTTGCGCGCCGACCCGGAGGTCGTGGTCCTGGTCGACGAGGCGTACCACGAGTTCGTCGCGGACCCCGCGTACGCGACGTCCGTCCCGCTCATCGCGCGGCATCCGCGGGTGGTGGTCTCGCGCACCTTCTCGAAGATCTATGGACTCGCCGGCATGCGCCTCGGCTACGCGCTGGGCGCCCCCGCGACGCTCGCTCGCATGGAGCGCCTCCGGCTCGAGAACGGCGTGGGCAGCCTCACACAAGTGGCGGGGCTCGCGGCCCTCGGCGACACCACGCTCGTGCAGCGCGAGCGCGAGGGGAACCGGGCGGCGTTGGAGTTCACCGTACGCTGGTTCACCGACGCAGGCTACGCGGTGGTCCCGTCGCAGACGAACTTCGTGCTGGTCGACATCCGGAGGGACGCGGCCGCGTTCAAGGACAGCTGCGCGGCACAGGGCGTGCTGGTGGGGCGCGTCTTCCCTCCGCTCACGCAGCACGCGCGCATCTCGATCGGCACCATGGACGAGATGCGGCGCGCCGTCGCGATCCTCGGACGCGTGCTCAGCTGACGCGACGGATCCCCGCGATCGGCGTCCCGCCCGGGGAGGCGTCGGGCGCCACCGCGGGGAATCGGCGCATGAGCCGGTCGAAGAGCATGGTGAAGGGCGCGAACTGCCGCACCGCGACCAGGAGCGCGGTGAGCACGATGCTCACGAGCACGATGCCGTAGACGATGCCCTGGATCAGGTCGCCCTCGATGAGCCCCGCCTCCAGCGGGAGTCCCGCGAGCACCGCCGCCGCCAACCCCTTCGGGATCATGATCGCGATGACGGTCGCCTCGTTCCGTGTCGCTGAGGGTGGCGCGAGGCGCGCCGCGATGAGGAACCGCCCCAGGTACGCCACGAGCGTGAGCGCGACGGCGATCGCCAGCAGCGCGGGATCGTCCACCCGCATCGAGATCCCGAGGTACACGAAGAAGAAGGTCTTGAGCAGGAAGACAATCTCGCCGTAGAAGTCCGACTCGGTGGGCGTGACTCCCGTGAGGGGGCGTCCCGAGAGGAAGCGCGAGAGCCCGAAGTGCTGGTGGTTGGTGAGCGTGATGCCGAACGCCATCACCGCGATCGCCCCGGCGAACCCCAGCAGCTCCGCGGCCCCGTAGAGCACGAACGCCCCCGCGAGCGTCGTGAAGATCGTGCTCGGCAGCTGGCGCACGCGCTCCCAGACCAGGAGCCAGCCGACCCCGCCGGCCACGCCGATCGCCGCGGCGAATACCAGGGAGGAGATGGTCTGGCCGATCATGAGCCCCACCCGCACCTCGCCCTGCCGCGCGGCCTGCAGCAGCGCGAAGGTGAAGATGATCGAGGCGACATCCGTGAGCGCGGACTCGAGGATCAACAGCGTGCTCGCACCCTCGCGCAGCTTGAGGCTCTTGACGATCGGGATCACGACGGCCGACGAGGTGCCGCAGACGATCGTCCCGATGAGGAACGAGCTCATCCAGGTGAGGCCGAGGGCGAGCCGTGCGCCGACCGCCACGAGCACGATGGTGAGGAACACCGTGCTGAGCGTCACGACGAGCGCGCTGCGCGCGGAGCGCCCGATCTCCCGCAGGTCGAGCGTCGTGCCGCTCTCGAAGAGGATCACGGCGAGTGCGACGGTGGTGAGCACCACGCCCGCCGAGCCGAACGATGCCGGGGTGATCCAACCCAGCACCGGTCCGCCCACCATGCCGATGACCATGAGGACGAGCACGTCCGGGAGTCGCGTCTTGTCGAACGTCGTCGCGAGCAGGTGCGCCAGGAAGTAGAGCGCGCCGATCGCCAGGATCGTCTGGGCCATGGTCAGCCGTTGGGGGGATCCGCGCGACGTGCGCGGAACGGCACCGTGCCGAACGCGGGATTGCGCCGGTGCGAGAAGATGAGCGAGGTCTCGAGGTGCGCGACTTCCGGGCGAGTCGAGAAGGCCGTCAGGATGAACTCCCGCAGGTGGTCCGAGTCGCGGACGGCGACGTGCACAAGGTAGTCGTTCGCGCCGGTGAGATGGTACAGCCCGCGGACCTCGGGGAGCGTCACCGCATGCGATTCGAACCCCGAGATCGCGGCACGAGCGTGGCGTTCGAGTCGCACGGCGACCAGCGCCTCGAGCGTCACTCCATGGACGCGCGGATCCACCTCGGCGTGATATCCGAGGAGCGCGCCGGCACGCTCCAGGCGCCGGACCCGCGCGAGACAGCTGGAGGGCGCGAGCCCCACCTTGGCCGCGAGCGCCTTGTTGGAGATCCGCGCATCATGCTGCAGATGGGCGAGGATGTCGCGATCGATTCGGTCGGCGACCTCCGGAACAGCGCTTTTCCGAATGTTCTGCGGCAATTATGGCTCCTATCAGGCGAATATGCTACATACCTAGCGTGTTCCCGAACATGGAGCAAGACATGGACAAGAGAGCCGAGGGTACCTTCACCACGCGAGCCGTACACGCAGGCCGACACGACTTCCTCGATCTCGGGGTGCACGCGCCACCGATCGACCTGAGCACCACCTACCCCACCCCGGACCTCGACCTCGCCGCCCGGTCCTTCGACGCGCTCGCCTCCGGAGACGCGCCCGAGGAGGGCGCGTTCATCTACCAGCGCCTCTTCAACCCCACGACCGACCGTTTCGAGCGGGCGCTCGCCGAGCTCGAGGGGGCGGAGGACGCCGCGGCGTTCGGCTCCGGCATGGCGGCGTTCACGGCCGTGCTGCTGGCCGCGCGCTCGCGCGGCAACCACGTCGTCGCCGTGCGCCCCATCTACGGCACGGCCGACCACCTTCTCACCTCGGGACTGCTCGGACTCGAGGTGACTTGGACCACGCAGGACGAGGTCGCCGGCGCACTCCGCCCCGACACGGCGCTCGTGGTGATCGAGACTCCGGGGAACCCGACGCTCGCGCTGGTCGATATCGCGCATGTCGTCGCGCAGGCCGGCCAGGTCCCTGTCCTCGTCGACGCGACCTTCGCGACGCCCGTGCTCCTCCGCCCGCTCGCGCATGGCGCCGCCCTCGTGATGCACTCGGCCACGAAGTTCATCGGTGGCCACGGCGACGTGCTCGCCGGCGTCGTGTCCGGATCGCATACGATGGTCCGCGAGATCAAGCACGTGCGCGCGGCCACGGGCGGGCTCCTGCATCCGCTGGGCGCCTACCTGCTGCAGCGCGGCCTTCCCACCCTCCCCCTCCGCGTGGAGCGCGCGCAGTCGACGGCGGAACTGCTCGCCCAGCGCCTGGCCGAGGATCCGCGCATCCGCGACATCCTCTATCCGGGACTCCCCGGGCAGGATCCGCGCGGGATCATCGGCCGCGAGATGTCGGGTCCGGGCAGCGTGATGAGCTTCGAACTCGCGAGCGACGACCCGGACGTGATGCGCGCGTTCATCGCGGCGCTCCGCCTCATCACCCCGGCGGTGAGCCTCGGGTCGACGGACACGCTGATCCAGCCTCCCGCGGTGCTCACCCACCGCGTGGTGGATCCGGGCGCGCGGGCGTCCGCGGGGATCAGCGGCGGGCTCCTCCGGATGAGCGTCGGGCTCGAGGACTTCGTTGATCTGTGGGCGGACCTCGACCGCGCGCTCGACGTGGTGCCCGCGACCGCCCGCCGCCATACTCCGGAGATGACGCCCGCCGCCACGCGGTGACCGCCGCGACCTCCGACCGTCCGCGCTGGGACGACCACGACGACCTCCCCCTCGCTCCCCTCGCCGGGGATGCAGAGGCGGAGGTCTGTGTCGTCGGCCTCGGCGGCACCGGACTCGCATGCATCACCGAGGCGCTCGCGCTCGGCGCGCGGTCGGTGATCGGGATCGACGCCGTGGGCGTGGCAGCGGGCGCGGCGGGACGGAATGGCGGCCTGCTCCTCTCCGGGACCTCCGAGTTCCACCACGACGCCGTCCGTATCCTCGGGCGCGAGCGGGCGGTGGAGATCACGCGGCGCACGATGGCCGAGATCGACCGGATGGTCGCAGAGGTCCCGCAGGCCGTTCGGGTCACCGGCTCGCTCCGGATCGCGGCGACCGATGAGGAGCGCGCGGACTGCGAGGCCCAGCGCGCGCAGATGGTCGCCGACGGGTTCGCGGCGGAGCGCTATGAGGGACCGGAGGGCGTCGGCATCCTGATCCCGACCGACGCGGCCTTCCAGCCGATGCGCCGTTGCCGGACGCTCGCGGCGCGGGCGCTTGCGCGAGGGGCACGCCTGCACGGCGCGACGCCGGCGCGGTCGATCGAACCGGGGCAGGTCCGTACGGATCACGGCTCCATCCGCGCACGGCACGTGATCGTCTGCGTGGATGGTGGCCTGGAGCGTCTGCTCCCTGATCTGGCGGGCGCCGTGCGCACGGCGCGGCTCCAGATGCTCGCCACCGCGCCGGCTCCGGAGGTCACCTTCACCCGGCCGGTCTCCACGCGCTATGGCTGGGACTACTGGCAGCAGCTCCCCGACGGTTCGGTGCTCCTCGGCGGTGGGCGCGACGCCGGGGGCGACGCCGAGTGGACCTCCGCGACCACGACGAGCACGGCGGTGCAGGACTACCTCACGGCGACGCTGCGCGAACGACTCCGGGTGCGCTCGGACGTGACGCACCGGTGGGCGGCGGTCGTCGCATACACGGAGACCGGACTCCCCGTCTTCCGGTCCATGGGCGACGGGGTGTTCGCGATGGGTGCCTACAGCGGCACCGGCAACGTGGTCGGAGCGCTCCTCGGCCGTGGCGCCGCGCAGCTCGCATTCACTGGCCGCCGGGACCTCCTCACCCCCTTCCTCGACTGAACCGCATGCGCTGGGACCGCCCGCCGATGCACGAGGTGCAGGTCACGCTCCCCACCTGGGTGGTGGAGCAGGTGGACTACGACGCGTCCTATCCGACCGCGGAGTCGCGGATGCGGCTCGCCATCTCGCTCGCGCGCGAGAACGTGGAGCGCGGGACGGGCGGACCGTTCGGCGCGGCGGTCTTCGAGCGCGAGAGCGGCGTGCTGGTCGCGGTCGGCGTGAACGGCGTGACCCG
>CAZHAG010000104.1:8774-9917 GCA_964529705.1 uncultured Gemmatimonas sp.
GACTCGTACGCGTACCTGCGTTCGCGCGGCATCGAGATCGTGGAGGGGCTGCTCCGCGACGAGGCGTGCGCCGTGCTCGACCGCTACAAGGCCTCGGGCGGCATCGTCTACAACGCCCGCGCCTGAGGGCTCCCGCTCGCGGCGGGAGTCACGGCCGGTCTCAGTCCTTCTTGCCGACCGCTTCCGCCTGCTTGAGCCAGAGCGTCTGCGTCGGGAAGGCGAAGCCGGTGCCGGCGCCCTCGACGATCCGCATGATGGAGAGCAGCAGCTCCTCCCGCACGCGCCGGAACTCGTCCGCGATGGGCGTCAGGATCCAGCAGAAGATCTCGATGTCCAGCGATGATGGGCCGAACTGCTGGAAGCGCACCACGATCCGGTCCGGCCAGACCATGGCGTGGTCGCGCAGCATCGACTCGATCTCGTTGCGGACCTGCTGCATCGTGGCCGCGCTCGTGCCGTACTCGACGCCGATCACCGCGCGGAAGCGGATGCGGTCGCGCTTCGTCAGGTTCTCGGTCTTCATCTCGGAAAGTGCGCCATTCGGGAAGCTCACGATGGTCCGCTCCGGGGTCCGGATGCGGGTCGAGCGCAGGCCGATCGCCTCGACCTCACCCTCGAGGCCGTCCACCACGACCCAGTCCCCGACGCTGAACGGCTGGTCCACGCCGATCGAGACCGAGCCGAAGAAGTGCTCGAGCGACTTCTGCGCGCCGAGCGCGACCGCGATGCCGCCGATCCCGAGACCTGCCAGGATGGTCGCGACCGGATAGCCGAAGGCCGCGATGACCGTGAGGATGCCGAGGACGAAGACGAGGAGCCGCGAGATCCGCGCCGTGAGCGGGATCAGCGACTTGAGCGCGGGATGGTGCGTGCCCCACTCGCTCTCCGGCAGCGCCTCCTGCAGCACCGTGATCCCGCGGAGCGCGATCCAGAAGAACGCCACCACCGCGATCGCCCGTTGCAGGTCGACCACGAAGACCTGCGCGGGCTCCGGCAGCGCGATCCAGTCCAGCAGGAACCAGGAGAGGGCGACACCGAGCAGCATCGCGATCGGTCCGCGCGCCGCCGCGATGATCTTGTCGTCCATGTCGGTGCTCGTGTTCGCCACGAGCCGCCGCAGGATGGTCTGGGTGGGGATCGCGA
>CAZHAG010000105.1:0-3141 GCA_964529705.1 uncultured Gemmatimonas sp.
GCGGCGATCCGCTCGATGAAGCGTGAGACGACGGCGCCGTAGAGGGCGTCCTTGTCGGCGAAGTAGTAGTAGAGGAGTGCGCTGTTGACCTTGGCGTCGCCGGCGATCTGCTTGATCGTCGTGCCGTCGAACCCCTGGCGCGCGAAGCGCGCCTCGGCGGCGTCGAGGATCTCGGTGCGGGACTCGGTCCGGTCCGTGGTCACGCTGTTAACTAATCGTTCAGTTAACGCGAGTCAAGCCCCGGAAGCGGTAGAATCCAACCACGCCCCGAAGGGTCCAATCCCACCCATCACCGCCCCGCCACCCATGTCGCAGCCCAAGCAGACCTACGCCAACCACACGCGCTGGTATCCCCCGTTCCACTTCTTCGCCTCGCCCGTCACCGCGCTCGCCGCCCTGCACCTCACCTGGGGCGCCATCCGCGACCCGGAGACCCACCACATCCTGTACGCGATCTACGGATGGGCGATCGCCGTCGGCGTCCTCGCGGCGCGCGCCATGGCCATCCGTGTCCAGGACCGCCTGATCCAGCTGGAGATGCGGCTCCGCCTGAAGGAACTCCTCCCGGCCGCGCTTTTCGCACGTTTCGGCGAGCTCACTGCCAAGCAGGTCGTCGCCCTCCGGTTCGCGGGGGACGGCGAGATGGCGGGGCTGGTGGAGCGCGTGCTCAAGGGCGAGCTGGTGAAGCCGAAGGAGATCAAGCTCGCCATCAAGGACTGGAAGGGCGACTACCTGCGCGCCTGACCCGGCAGCAGGTCCGCATGCCACGACTCCCGCGCGGGCCGCTCGAAGCGCGCGCGGAAGTCGCCGGCGGTGGTGACGGTCGTGTCGAACACGCGCGTGGCGCCGTCCACGTCGCCGCGCGCGCCCATCTGTTCGAACTCCGCGCGCGTGACGCCGTGCACGAACCCGCCGGCATCGCGGAAGAAGGCGAGCCCGCCGGCGAGCAGCGTCGTCCCGATCCCCTCCTCCACGTCCTGCAGCGCACGGAAGAGCCCGTCCACCGAGCACCCCGACGCCCCTGACGCACGCTCGTCCACCGCGACGGCCAGGAAGTGCTCGTCGCGGAACGCGCGCGCGCAGGTCAGCGCTGCCCCGTGCGCCTTCCAGCTGGCGAGGTAGCGGTCCACCGCGGTGAGCAGGCGGGGCGCATCGACCTCGTCGAGCGGGGCGCGGGCGCCGAACACCCAGACGCGGGCGTCGTCGGGCATGGAATCAAAGGGGACCACGGGCATCGGGATCTCCGCAGGGACAGGAGGGGATGACCGGGAATCTAGCGGAGCCTTGCCCTCAACTCACTTCCGGCCGGCCGAAGAGGAGCTGCACGAACGGACGATCCGACGGCGCGGTCGCGACGTACACGTGGTCGCCCGCCTGCAGGACGGTGTGGCCCTTGGGCACCAGGATCGCATCGTCGCGCAGGATCAGCGTGACGGCGGTGCCCTCCGGGAACGGGATCTCGCTGAGCGGCACCCCCGTGACGTCGAGCGCATCGTCCACGTAGAACGAGAGCAGCACGCCCGAGAGCGGCTGTGTCGAGGTGATCTCCAGCACCGCCGGCGGTGGCGGCGGTTCGTCCGACTCGAGCCGCAGCTTTCGGATCACCCAAGGGATGGTCCCGCCACACACCAAGGCGCTCGACACCACCACGAAGAAGGTCAGGTCGAAGAGCCCCTCCGCGCCCTCGATCCCGCGCAGCACGGGATAGGTCGCGAGGATGATCGGCACCGCGCCGCGCAGGCCGGCCCACGACACGGCCGTCGCCTCGCGGGCGCTGTACTTGAAGGGCGCCAGCAGCACCGCCACGGTCACGGGTCGCGCCACGAGGATCAGCACCAGCGCGACCGCGAGCCCGAGCCACGCCACCTCGGCGAGCCGCGACGGCGTCACGAGGAGGCCGAGCAGGATGAACATCACGATCTGGCAGAGCCAGGCGAGCGCGTCGTGCACGCGGGTGAGGCTCGCGCGGTAGGGCAGCTCCGCGTTCCCGACGATCAGCGCCGCGACGTAGGCGGCGAGGTACCCGCTCCCGCCGAGCAGCGTCGCCACGCCGTAGGTGAAGAGCGCGAGCGCGACCGTCAGGGCCGGATAGAGTCCGGTCGCGCGCAGCCGCAGGCGCCGGAGGATCGCGGTGCCGCCCCGCCCCGTCACCCAGCCGACCGTCGCACCGACGAGGAGTTCCAGTGCCCCGTGGCCCGCGAACGACCACCACGAGACGTCCGTCGAGCCGCCGGCGATCGCCACCGTGAGCGAGAGCGTGAGCAGCACGGCCAGCGGATCGTTGAGGCCGGACTCGAGCTCCAGCGTGGCCGCGACCTTGTGCTGCACGGTCACGCCACCCCCGCGCAGCACGCTGAAGATCGCCGCGGCGTCGGTGGACGACACGATCGCACCCAGCAGGAGCGCGAGCTCCAGCGGCAAGCCGAGCAGGCGCGCGGCCAGTGCGACGATCGCCGCCGTGGAGAGCACCCCGAGCGTCGCCAGGGTGACCGCGGCACCCCAATAGGGCCGCACCTTGGGCAGCGGCGTGTTCAATCCGCCGTCGAAGAGGATCAGCACGAGCGCCACCGTGCCCGCCCGGAAGGCGAACCCGAAGTCGTCGAATTCGACGCCAAGGAGCAGGTCGGTCCCGGCGAGCATCCCGACGCCGAGGAAGACCAGCACCGCCGGCACGCCGGTTCGCTCGGACGCGCGAGTGGAGAGGACGCTCCCAGCGAGCAGGAGTCCGATGAGCGCCAGGAGGAGCGCAGTGGCGGTGGGTTCGTTCATCTCTGGCCAATATGGCATAATGAATCGCCGGCAGGTGCCGAGACTCCATCACACCCACACCCGGAGGCGTGATGTCGCGCCGTCTCTCCTCTCCCGCCCTGTTCGTGCTCGCCCTCGCCGCAGCCCTCGCCGGAAGCCCGGCGCTCGGCGGCGCGCTGGGCGCGCAGCGATGCGACTGCAGCTCGCCCGTCTTCCCGACGCGCTGGTCGGTGTTCGTGAGCATCGCCGGGGCCACGGCGGAGACCGCGACGATCAACGCGCAGCTCGCGCCCGCGGGGTACTTCGCGGTCTCGGACGACGCGGTGGGGTTCGGCGTCGGCGGCTTCACGTCGTTCGGCCCGCTGCGCATCGGCGCGGAGCATGTGCGCCTCG
>CAZHAG010000105.1:3241-9767 GCA_964529705.1 uncultured Gemmatimonas sp.
GGCGCGGACGGGATGCCGTTGTACACCACGTGTACGAGCTTCGCGCTCCCCCCGGCGGCGCGGAACGCGGCGGCCGTCGCCTCGGAGTTCGCGATCACCGCCGCGGCACGCGTGTTGGCGAGCATGACCGCGGCGCGGATGTTGGACGCGCTGAAGTGCGCCGTGGTGAGGATGTCGTGCAGGTGCCAGACCACGGGGCGCCGTGCGATCAGTCCCGCCGCCGCGGCGACCACGAACGACTTCTGCGTGTTCGCGTGCAGGACGTCCGCCTCGCGCGCCGGAGCCGCGAGCCGCGACGCGAGGCGCGCGACGTCCACGAGCGCGCCGAGTCCGGGCGCGGAGGACTCGCGGCGCGTCTCGCCGAGTGCCCCGAGGGGTTCAACGTCCACGGTGACGTCCCGCGCCTCGAGCGCGGCCCGCAGTGGGCCGCTGGCCAGCAGCACCGCGCGCCGCTCACCCTCCCACCCGCCGACGAGATCGAGCAGCATCCGCTCCGCGCCGCCGAGCACGGCGGTGTGCGAGACGAAGAGCACGCGGGGCGCACTCATGCCAGGCGCCGGTAGAGGTCGGCGGTGCGGCGCGCGATGACGTCCCAGTCGTAGCGCGCCTTCGCGAAGGCGGCGCAGGTCGCTGCGTCCGGGAGCTCGTCGGGGTGCGTGAACGCACGCGCGAGTCCCTCCGCGATCGCCGCTGGCGACGCGTCGCGCAGCACGAGCGCCGGCGCGAGCTCTTCGACGGTCTCCGGCAACCCGCCGACGGGCGTGACGAGCACCGGCGTGCCCGCGGCGAGCGACTCGGGGACGATCAACCCGAACCCTTCGAGCGCCACCGACGGCACGATCGTGAGGTCCGCGGCGCGGTAGGCGAGCGCGAGCTGCGCCTCCGGCACGCGTCCGAGGAACCGGACCGCATCTCCCGCGCCCTGCTCCCGCGCACGCCGCTCGAGCGCCGCTGACTCCACGCCCTCGCCCGCGATCATCACGCGCAGGCCCGGCACCTGGGTGCGGAGCGCTGGCACGGCATCGATGAGCCGGTCGACTCCCGTGCGCCGCACGAGGCGCCGCACGGTGAGCACCGTCGGGGCATCCTCCGGCCAGCCGAGCGCGCGGCGTGCGGCCCGGCGGTCGGGGAGAGCGGCGAAGCGCTCCACGGAGACCCCGCCCGGGATGACGTGGATCCGTTCCGCAGCCACGCCGAAGTCGTGCTGCAGGAGGTCCCGGAAGGCGCGCGAGAGCACCACGCACGCATCGGCGCGGCGGTAGACGAGCCGCTCGACGGCGCGACGCGCGGCGAACGACATCCGGCCGTGCCCCTCCGCCCGAGACTCACCCGACCATGGGCCGTGGAAGTGCACGACGAACCGGCGCGCCGGGAGGCCGAGCAGCGCGAGCGCGTAGGGCGCGAAGTGGGAGACCAGGAGCGCGTCGGGACGTTCGCGGAGCGCGGCGCGCGCGGCGCGGCGTGCGCCGCGGAGTCGCACGAGCATGGACGCCGCGGCGGGTGCGAACGCGCGCACGCGGGCGCCGGATTCCGCCTCGACGCTGGCATCGCCGACCACGAGTCCCCGCACGCCGACCCCGGCGGCCGGGAGGCGCTGCGTCAGCTCGTGGAAGAGCCGCTCGAGTCCGCCCGGGCGCGCGTTGTGCCACCCCGAGCCCACCTGGATGGTGAACGGCGTGGCAGCACCCACCGGACCACCGGTGGCCGCGCTCACGCGCGTATCACGAGGCGCATCGCGCCGCGCATCACGTCGCGCGTCACGTCGCGCACGCCCGCAGCACGCGCAGGTGCTCCGCCGCGATCCGGTCCCACGCGTAGCGGCGCGAGCTCTCGACGGCCGCATCGGACATCGCGGTCCGCAGCGCCGCGTCGTCGCGAAGGCGCGTGACGTGCGCGCGGAGCGCGTCCACGCCCCACGCACTCAGGAACCCGTTCCCGCCATCGGTGACGAGGTCCTCGGTGCCGTTGATCGCGTGCGCGACGATCGGCAGTCCGGACGCCGCGGCCTCGAGCGTCACCAACGAGAACGCCTCGTAGCGCGAGGGGAAGAGGAGGAAGTCGGCGGCCTGGTACCAGCGCTGCGGCTCGGTGGACTTCCCGACGAAGCGCACCTGCGCGGCCGCCCCGAGCCGTTCCGCGTGCTCCTGCATCGGCGCCACGGGCCCGACCCCCACGACCACGAGCTCCATGTCAGGGAGTCCGGCGACGGCGCCGATGGCGTCGCGCAGTCCTTTCCGCTCCCAGTCGCCGCCGAGGAAGAGGGCGATGCACCGGTCCGGCGGCAGGCCGAGCGCAACGCGAAGCGCGCGCCGCTCGGCCGTGGGAACCGGATGGAAGGTGCCGTGGTCCACCCCGTTCGGGATCACGCTGATCGTGTCGGAAGGCACTCCGTAGTGCTCCTGCAGCTCGCGGCCGACGCCGCTCGACACGGCGATCACGGCGCGCAGCCGACGTGCGCCATACACGCGGCGCTCGTCCCGGACGAAGCGCCGCTGCACCCAGGACTGGAAGATCCCCCGTGCACCACCGCCGCCGCGGAGTCCGCCGAAGCGCGCGGTGAAGGCCGCCTGGCAGAACTGCGCGGTGACCACGTCGGCCTCGGGCACCGCCGCCCCGATGCTCTGCAGCAGCTGCGAGCCCGCGCGACGCGCGTGCCCGGCGGCCGCCTCGGCGAACAGCGCGCTGGTGAGCACGGCGGGTCGCCCCGGCACCGCCACGCGCCGCAGCGTCGCCCGGACGCCCGGCAACTCGCAGCGGCGTGCCACGATGGTGAGGTCCACCTCCGGCGCGAGCCGCGTGAGCACCTCCGCCGCGGCGCGCTCCTGGCCGCCATGGCGATGGATCTCGTGCGCGACGTAGGTGAGCGAGAGCATCAGAGGAAGCTACGATAGAGAGCGACGGTCTCCGCGACCATGCGCTGCACTCGGAAGTGATCGAGTCCCTCGCCTGCCGCGGCGGCCCACCGGGCTCGCGCCGCGGGATCGCCGAGCAACGACTCCAGCGCGCCGGCGAGTGCCGACACGTCCTGCGACGGCACGAGCACACCGGCCGCCCCGTCGTCGAGGGACTCCGGCACGCCATCCACGCGCGTCGCGATGATTGCGCACCCCGCGGCGCGCGCCTCGCCGATGACGATCGGGAACGACTCGCGACGCGAGGCGAGCACGAAGATGTCCGCCGCGCGAAGGTAGGGCGTGGGGTCGCGCTGGAAACCGTGGAAGTGGATGCGCGATGCGGCAGGGCTCGCCGCCGCCACTCCCTCGAAGCGCGCGCGCTCGGGACCGTCGCCGACCACGTGGAGGTGGGCGTCCGGGAAGCGCGCCGCCACCTGGGTGAAGGCCGCCAGCAACTCGTCGATCCCCTTGCGCGCGCTCAGCCCAGCGACCGTCACGATCGCCGGACGCGCGATCGCCGCGGGCGCGACACCGGACGGATCGGGGAGCCGCGGACTCCCGATGGTCCCGTTCAGCACCACGCGAAGCCGCGCACGCGGCACGCCGCGCGCCGCCATCGTCTCGCGCACGGAGGTGCCGCAGCAGAGCACCGCATCCGCCCACCCCATCAGGCGCGCGCTGCGCTGGTAGACGTTGTGCACGTGGCCCACGAGGAGTGGGGGTCGGCCGCCGCGCACCGCGCGCGCGAGCACCACGCCGGTCATCATGTGCGCGTGCACCACGTCCGGCCGCTCGGGCGCGAGGAGCTGCCGCAGGCGCACGCCGGCGCGCACCAGGTTCAGCGGCGTGCGCCGCTGGTCGAGAAGGTGGTGACGCACGCCCCACGCGGCCAGGCGCGACTCGAACTCGCCTCCCGCGGACGCGACCGACACATCGTGCCCGAGCTGCGCCTGCCCCCACGCCAGGTCCATCGCGGTGTTGATGATCCCGTTCCCCAGCTCACGCACGGTGTTCAGCACGTGGAGGACCTTGAGCGGACGTTCGGGCATCAGTCCTCCGCCAGCGCGAAGGCGAGCACCGCGTCCGCGACGCCGTGCGCATAACGCTCGGCCGAGAAGTCCGCCGCGCGCCGATGTGCCGCGGCTCCGGCGCGCGCCGCGAAGCTCGGGTCATCGAGAAAGCGCGTGACGCGCTCCGCGAGCGCCCCTGCGTCCCCGAAGGGCGCGAGCAGGCCGTCGACGCCGGGCGTGATGATCTCCGACGGGCCGCCCGCATCGCCCGCCACGACCGCCTTGCCGAGCGCCATCGCCTCTACCACGACGATGCCGAAGGGCTCGTGGTCGGAGGCGTGCACCACCACGTCCATCGCCTGCATCCAGCGCGGCACGTCGGGCTGGAATCCGGCGAAGGTGACGGCGGCGCCGAGTCCGAGCCGCTGCACGAGTGTGCGCAGCTCCTCCTCGTAGCGTGGCTCCGGGTCGTGCCGCCCGCCGACGATCACGAGGTGCGCCCGCGGGTGCCGCGCCAGCACCGCCGGCATCGCCGCGATCGTGGTGTGCATCCCCTTCCAGCGCTGGAGCCGCCCGACGATCCCGATCAGCGGCCCCCCCGCCGGCAGGCCGAGCGCCGCACGCGCCTCGGCCGGCGGCTCTGCGCGCGCCGCCTCGAAACGGTCGAGCGACGCGCCGGGGTAGACAAGCCGCTGCGGACGACGCGGCCGCACCCGCGCCTGCGCCGCCGCCACGTCCTCGGAGAGCACGAGGATGCCGCGCGCGGGGAGCCAGGTCGCGACGCGGTCGAGCCAGTCTGGGCGCGGGAGCCCGACCTGGTACCAGGCGCACGGGATGTCCGCCATCCAGGCCGCCGGACCCGCGAGGAGCTGCGCCGATGCCATCCAACCGAGCACGAGCGAGACCTGCCGCTCCCTGGCCAGCCCCGCGAGCGCGCGAGTGGCGCGTACGCGCTGCGGGAGCTGCCGCATCCGCCCCGCCGGCACGAGGTGCGTCTCGATGCCGAGCGCGCGCGTCTCGGCCACCAGGGGCCCATCCTGCGTGAAGGCCGCGATCCATTCCACGCCACGTCCCGCGCCGTGCTGCATGAGCTGGCGGAACATCATCTCCCCGCCACCGAGCTGCGCGCCGAGGGGCATCACCACGAGGACACGGATGTCCGTCATGATGCCTTGCTCGCACGCGCGAGCGCGCGTCCGCGGCGCGCCGCGCGCCACGCGTCCCACGCCCACGCGTGTCCCTGTGCGCGCAGCCGGACCGCGTTCAGGAGGCCGGGCGCGTCCACCGTTCCCGCGAGCATCGCCCAGAGACGGAACGCCGCGCGGCGGACCGGGGGCAGGTGCTCGAGGAGGAGGAGCGTCTCGTTGTGCACGGCGTCGGTGAGCGACTCGGCCTCGAAGCGCCCGCGGTGGAACTGGTCCGCGCCCTGCCGCGGCTCGACGTGATGGAGGACGTTCACGAGCGGGTCGTAGATGAGCGTCCAGCCCGCGCGCCGGAGCGGGAGGCAGACGCCGAGCTCCCAGTGCTGCTGCGCGCCCTGCCCGCGGAGGCGCGGATCGAAGCCGATCGCCTTGAGCAGGGGCGCGCGGAACGCGCAGTTCACGCCCTTCAGGAGGTCCACCGGCCGCGCCTCGCCCGCACCGAGGTGGTGACGCCCGATCACGCGGCCGAACCACTGCACGCGACCCACGATCGCGGCGCTGCCGCGTTCGTGCGGCTGCCGGTCGAGCCCGCCGACGCCTCCCACGCGCGCGTCCGCCGCGAAGTGTGCGAGGAGTCGCCGGGCCCAGTCCCGCGCGGGCTCGGCGTCGTCGTCCGTGAGGGCGATGATGGAGCCCGTGGCCCCATCGAGGCCGGCCTGCATCGCCACGATCACGCCGGGGGCCGACACCTCGGGGAGGACGAGGCGGGTCGTGGCGGGGAGCGGGACCGCTCGGGCCGCCGCGCGCGAAGGCTGGTCGTCGCTGCGCGTCACGACGAGCACCTCGTCCGGTGGCCGTTCCTGCGCGGCGAGCGCGCGCAGGCAGCGCGCGAGCGACTCCGCTCGCGCGAGCGTGGGCACGATCACGGAGAGCGTCTCGCTCACGCGTGCCATCCGCTGGAACGGCCGCCCGCGCCGTCGCCCGCGCCCGCGAACTCGCGTCGCGCGTCCCGCTCCCAGCGCGAGAGGTGTCGCTGCACCGTCCAGAGCTCGCTCGCGAGCGACCCGAGGGCGCGGAGCGAGTCGAGGCTCCACGGGAAACCGCGGACGATGCCGACCCGAAGCGACGCGATCCCGCGCAGGAGCGTCCAGCGGAGCGGCGCTGGCGCACCGTGCTTCACCAAATAGCGGACCTCGGCCGCGCGCAGCATTCCGAGCGCGCGCCCGGAGGGTTGCCGCCTCGGCGGGTGGTCCACCACCGCGCCGGGCACCCACCGGATGTCGACGCCCGCGGCGACCAGTCGCACGCGCAGGTCCTGGTCCTCCATGTGCGCGACGGTGAACCCCTCGTCGAAGCCGCCGACCGCACGGAAGCGGTCCGCGCGCACGGCGATGTTGCACGACCAGAACCAGCCGCCGGTCTCGTTCACGGGCGCGTAGTGCATCGGCGTCCCGAAGCCGGCCGCGCAGGTCGTGCGTCC
>CAZHAG010000106.1:0-9722 GCA_964529705.1 uncultured Gemmatimonas sp.
CGCACGTACGGCGACCTCGCCGCCGGCCCCTACAAGCGGCTCGTCATCCGGAACGCGATGGTGATCCCCGGCCATGGCGGCCCGCCGGCCGGCCCCTACGACATCGTGATCGAGGGGAACATGATCACGGAGATGATCCCCTTCGACCCCGTGGCCGCCGAGCGGCGCGGGAGTTCGGACCGCCCCACTGGGGACCGCGTGATCGACGCCACGGGGAAGTTCGTGATGCCGGGGATGATCGACCTGCACGCGCACATCCGCACGCAGCCGATGGAGCTCGAGTACGTCTACTACCTCAAGCTCGCGCACGGCACCACCACGATGGTGAACGCCTCCGACCGGAGCGCGGACTCGTCGTACGCGCAGGCGCGCCTCTCCGCACGCAACGAGATCCTCGCGCCGCGCATGTTCCCGCTCGTCGGATGGGGCACGTTCACGAAATTCTCCCGCATCGAGCTCGACGATCCCGCCAACGCCCCCGAGGTCGCCAAGCAGATGGCCGCGGCCGGCGTGCGCGTCATTTCCATGGACTCGAACGGCTGGAGCCGCGAGATCATCGGCGCGATCGCCGCCGCCGCGAAGGCGAACGGGATGATCACCTCCTTCCACATCCCGCCGAGCACCATCGCCGTCGCCAACGCGGTCGACGCCGCCTGCCTCGGCGTCACGATGATCGAGCACCACTATGGATACGCCGAGTCCGCGCTCGACCGGAGCACGCAGGACTTCGAGCGCACGTACACGTTCGGGGACGAGAACGCGCGCTTCCGCGCCGCGGGGCGGGTCTGGACCGAGACGAACAAGGAGCGGCTCCTCACCACCGTGGTGGACTCGCTCGTGAAGTGCGGCGCGACGATGCTCCCCACGCGCGTGGTGTACGAGGCCAACCGCGACGTGATCCGCGCGACAAGCCTCCCTTGGCACGAGAAGTTCACGCACCAGGCGCTGCTCAACTGGAACTATCCCAACCCCGCGTACCACGGCTCGTACCACTTCGACTGGACGAGCGACGACGAGGCGAACTGGAACCTCGCGTACGCGCTCTGGGGGCAGCTGATCTTCGAGTTCAACAAGCGCGGCGGGCGCGTCGCCTTCGGCACGGACGACAACTACATCTGGGCGACGCCGGGGTTCGGCACGGTGCGCGAGCTGCAGCTCCTGCGCGAGACGGGGATGCACTCGCTCGAGGTGCTCCGCTCCGCGACGCGCAACAGCGCCGAGACGCTGCTCGAGCCGAAGCTCGGGTTGGTGCGTCCCGGGTACAAGGCGGACCTCGCGATCGTCGACGGCAACCCGGCCGCGAACCTCAAGTTCATGTATGCGTTCGGCGACCTCACGCTCGACAAGGACGGGAAGATGATCCGCACCACGGGCGTCGTGCACACCATCAAGGACGGGATCGTGATGGAGAACGCGAACCTGATGCGTGAGGTGGAGGCGATGGTGCGGAAGTCGAAGGCGGGGGTGTCGCCGGTGAACGTGATCTCGCGGCCCTTCCTGCCGGCGCCGTAGCGATCCTACGCGCAGCGTTCGGGTGAGGGGTCCGCGCCGGGGAGGGATACCCTCCCCGGCGTGGACTCTTGCGCCCCCCTTTCCGCCGAGCGTACCCTGTGGCCATGCCTCTCGCACCCGCGTACCACACGGCCGACATGGTCCGTGCCTTCCCCGACGACGGGAACCGGTACGAGCTCGTGCATGGGGAGCTGCTGGTGAGTCCGTCGCCGCGGCCGGCGCACCAGCGGATCGTCTCGCGTCTGCATGCACGCCTTTTCAAGTTCTGCGGCGAGCATCGTACCGGCGAGGTGCTGATGAGCCCGGCCGACATTTCCTGGAGCGATGACACGCTCGTCCAGCCTGACCTCTTCGTGATCACCCCGCGCGAGGCCGGTGGCCAGGAGTGGACTGATATCCGCACCCTCGATCTGGTGGTGGAGGTGCTGAGTCCGAGCACCGCCAAGCAGGACCGCTTCCAGAAGCGGAAGCTCTACCAGCTCCAGGGCGTGCACACGCTCTGGCTGGTGGACATCGACGCGAAACAGGTCGAGGTCTGGACGCCCGATGCTGCCTTCCCGAAGGTCGAGTCTGCGCGCGTCACGTGGACGCCGCCGGGCGCCGACTCGACGCTCGTGATCGAGCTGGCGTCGCTCTTCGAGTAGGACGTCATCCGCAGCGGTGCGACGCGACCCGCGACACGAAGCGTGGCGTTGCGTTCATTTGGTGGAGCCGCGGGACTGATAAGCGCGTACGCTGCGCGGCGTGGACTCTTGCGCCCCCCTTTCCGCCGAGCGTACCCTGTGGCCATGCCCCTCGCGCCCGCGTACCACACGGCCGACATGGTCCGTGCACTCCCCGACGACGGCAATCGGTACGAGCTCGTGCATGGGGAGCTGCTGGTGAGTCCTTCGCCGCGGCCGGCGCACCAGGCGGTGCTGACCGAGCTTCTTCTCGCGGTGGGCGGCTTCTGCAAGGCGCACGGCTGCGGCCAGGTGATGGTGAGCCCGGCGGACATCTCGTGGAGCGACGACACGCTGGTGCAGCCGGACCTCTTCGTGATCACGCCCAAGCAGGCGCGGCCGCGGGAGTGGTCCACGGTGCGCACACTGGACCTCGTGGTCGAGATCCTGAGTCCGAGCACCGCCAAGCAGGACCGCTTCCAGAAGCGGAAGCTCTACCAGCTGCAGGGCGTGCACACCCTCTGGCTGGTGGACATCAACGCGAAGCAAGTCGAGGTCTGGACGCCCGAAGCGGCGTTCCCGAAGGTCGAGACCGAGCGCGTCACCTGGACGCCGCCGGCCGGCGGCGCGACGCTCGTGATCGAACTGGCGACGCTCTTCGAGTAGAGGGTCGCCCAGGGTAGCGCGGACTCTTGCGCCCCCTTTCCCGCCGAGCGTACCCTGTGGCCATGCCCCTCGCGCCCGCGTACCACACGGCCGACATGGTCCGTGCACTCCCCGACGACGGCAATCGGTACGAGCTCGTGCATGGGGAGCTGCTGGTGAGTCCGTCGCCTCGGTGGGTGCACCAGCGGATCCTGAAGAAGCTGATGTTCGCGATCGACCCGTTCTGCGTGGCGCAGGGGTGCGGCGAGCTCGTCTTGAGCCCCGCCGACATCTCGTGGGGCTCGGACTCCCTTGTCCAGCCCGACCTCTTCGTGGTGACACCCCGCGAAGCCGACGGCCGGGAGTGGTCCGAGATCCGCACGCTCGACCTGGTGGTGGAGGTGCTGAGCCCGAGCACCGCGAAGCAGGACCGCTTCCAGAAGCGGAAGCTCTACCAGCTGCAGGGCGTGCACACGCTCTGGCTGGTGGACATCGACGCGAAGCAGGTCGAGGTCTGGACCCCCGAAGCGGCCTTCCCGAAGGTGGAGACGGAGCGCGTCAGGTGGACGCCGCCGGCCGCCCGCGCGACCCTCGTGATCGAGCTTGAAGCGCTGTTCTCCTAGAGTGCAGTCGCATCGGCGCCGCCCAGAACCCCCATCCAGACACTTTCTCTCCCCTTCCCTTGCGCCCTTCTCGCCCGCCCCGGTAATCTTCATATGCGTCCTTTGAGAACCGTTCTCAAATACGCACAACGCCCCTCAGGCACCGCGAGATGGCACTCCCGCTCCACCTCAATCCCGACAACGCCGACTGTACCTGCCCCTTGATGGATTCCAAGGCGGGGAACGAGGCGACCGTGGTCGCGATCACCTGCGGTGAGCATGACGCCCGGCGCCTCCGCGCGCTCGGCGTCTACGAAGGGGCCACCATCTCCGTGGTCGGCAAGAAGAACTGCCTGCTCGTCGACGTGCGCGGGACGCGCCTGGCGCTCTGCTCCGGCCTCGCGCTCGGGATCACGGTGCAGCCGCTCGAGCGCCCGTCGATCGCCTGACGTGACCGCGACCGCCGCACCGGAGCCGCGCACCGCCGCGGAACCGCTCCGCGTCGCCATCATCGGCAACCCGAACACCGGCAAGACGACGCTCTTCAACGCCCTCACGGGACTGCGGCAACACGTCGGCAACTTCGCCGGCGTCACGGTCGAGCGCTTCGAAGGCTCCTTCAAGATGCCCGACGGCCGGCGCGTCACGGTCGTCGACCTCCCCGGCTCCTACTCCCTCTCGGCCGGCTCCCCCGACGAACAGATCGCCCTCGAGGTCCTCCTCGAACGCGACAAGGCGCACTGGGCGCCACAGGTGGTCCTCATCGTCGTGGACGCCTCGCACCTCGAGCGGAACCTCTTCCTCACGAGCCAGGTCTGCGAGCTCGGCATCCCGGTGGTCGTCGCGCTCAACCAGGTGGACGCGGCCGAACGCGCGGGGATCTCGATCGACGTCCCGGCGCTGATCCACGAGCTCGGCGTCCCCGTCGTCCCCACCGTCGCCTCGCGCGGCGAGGGGATCGAACCGCTCAAGAAGGCGCTCTTCATCGCCGCCGGGCTCCCCGCCCCCGCGCGCAAGTTCGAGATCCCCACCGCGGCGCACGACGTGCTCGCCCCCCTCGCCGCGCAGCTCGAGGCCGACGGGATGGCGCACTCCGCCGCGCAGCTCGAGGCGCTCCGACTCCTCTCCGTCACCCGCGGCGAGTCGCACCTTGCACACGTGGAGAAGTACGGCGAGCTGATCACCCAGACGCAGGCCAAGGCGCGCGAGTCGGGACTCCTCCCCGAGCAGCTCGAGGCGAACCTCCGCTTCAAGTGGATCCGCGGCGTGGTCGAACGCACCGTCACGCGGCGGCGCGAGCGCGCGGCCACGGTGAGCGACCGGCTCGACGCGGTCGCGCTCCACCGCGTGGGCGGGCCGATCGTGTTCCTCCTGCTCATGGCGATCGTCTTCCAGTCCGTCTTCACCTGGGCCGCGCCCCTCCAGGACTGGATCGAGGGCGCCATCGCCACGCTCGGCGCCACCGTCGGCACGCTCATCCCCGCGGGTGATGCACAATCACTCGTGGTGGATGGCGTCTTCGCCGGCGTCGGCTCCGTGGTCGTCTTCCTCCCGCAGATCGCCTTCCTCTTCGCGTTCATCAGCGTGCTCGAGCAGAGCGGCTACATGGCGCGCGCCGCCTTCCTGATGGATGGGCTGATGCGCCGTGTGGGGCTGCACGGGAAGAGCTTCATCCCGATGCTGAGCGGCTACGCCTGCGCCGTGCCCGGGATCATGGCCACGCGCACCATCGAGGACCCCAAGGACCGGCTCGCCACGATCATGGTGGTGCCGCTGATGAGCTGCTCCGCGCGCCTCCCCGTCTACACGCTGCTCATCGGCGCCTTCGTCCCCGCGCTCCCGCTCCTCCCCGGCCTCGGCCTGCAGGGCGCGATGATGCTCGCGATGTACCTCCTCGGCACCGTCACCGCGCTCGCCGTGGCCGCACTCTTCCGCCGCACGCTCCTCAAGGGCCCCGTGCGCCCGATGATCCTGGAGCTCCCTCCATATAGAAGGCCCTCGCTCCGCTCGATCGCGCTCGCGGTCTGGCAGCGCTGCCTGATCTTCCTCCGGCGCGCCGGCACGGTGATCCTCTCGCTCAGCATCGTGCTCTGGGCGCTCGCCACCTATCCCAAGACCGCACCCGACGCCACGCAGCCCATCGAGCGCCAGCAGGAGGTGCAGCTCGCCAACTCCGCGCTCGGCACGATGGGCCATGCGATCGAGCCCGTGGTGCGCCCGCTCGGCTTCGACTGGAAGATCGGCGTCTCGATCGTCGCGAGCTTCGCCGCGCGCGAGGTCTTCGTCTCCACGATGGGGACGATCTACGGCGTCGGCGGCGAGGACGACGTGGCGCTCAAGGACCGGATGCTGGCCGAGCGCACTCCGGACGGTGCGCCGGCGTACACGCCGCTGATCGCGGTGGCGCTGATGGTCTTCTATGTGTACGCGCTGATGTGCATGAGCACGATCGCGGTCACGGTGCGGGAGGCCGGGGGCGGGCGCACCGGGTGGCGCTGGGCGGGGATCTCGTTCGGGTACATGCTCGTGCTGGCGTACGTCGCCGCGTGGGGCGTGATCGTCGTGGGGCGGGCGATGGGGTTCGCGGGATGACGGCCGACACGCTGGTCGTGATCGCGGTCGTGCTGGGGGCGGTCGGGTATCTCGCTTGGCGAGTGGTCGCCGCGCGCCGCAAGCAGCGCGAGGGGTGCGACAACTGCGGGCACTGAGTCCGCACATGGAATCGTGGACCCGGGGCGGCTGCTCCCCTCGATCAGCGCCACGAGTGACTACTTCTTCAGCTCCAGGCCGCTGATGGAGAGGAACAGACCGAAGGCTCCTCGATAGCTTCGGCCGACGAGCTTCTCGAGGTCCTTCACCCCGCTCGGCAGCGGCGCCCCCGTGGTTCCGCTCGTGAGCCTGTCGACCACCGCCGTTCGCACGTAGCCGGCGCCGACGACCGCCGAGAATCCGCCGGTCAGTCCGCCGAGATTCGTCCGCGCCGAGAGCCCCAGGAACAGGTCGGGCTTCTCCAGTTGCTTTCCCGTGGTCACGCCGAGGGTCGCGTACAGCCAGGTCGGGGCCCACGGGCGCAGTTGGAGGAAGACGCCGGGCCGGTAGAAGTCGCGATCGGTCGAGTCGGCACGGACGGTATCGTTGACCACCTGGAACCTCGGTCCCTTGGGCACGAATCCGCCGATGATCCCCGTCGAGACGCGCACGCGCTCGACCGGCACCGGCTGGACCTCCACGACGAACAGCTCGTTCGACTGCGGGCGGGCCAGGTCACCCTTGGGAGGCTTCGCTGCGGCAGTGATCGAGAAGGTCGCCTTCACCCGGTCCTTCGAGACCTTGACGCATACGTCATCACGGGATCTCGCTGCTGCTGCGACGAACTCCTTGTGCACGCCGGTCGCGCGCTCGACGAGGGCGAGCTGGGCCGTGCGGATGTGATCGCGCTCGGTCGGGGGAAAGTCCTTGCTCGACGCGGACCACAGGAGATCGGCGGCGGCGTTCCTGACCTGTGCATCACGGTGCATCGTCTCGACACTGTCGAGCGCGGCCGCCATCGTCAGTGAATCCGAGAGGAGTCTCATCCGCGAGATCCGGGTGACGATGCCCGTGAGTTCCTTCACCAGCGAGACGTACGTGTCGTAGGATCCCGCACTGGGATCGTTCGACAACGTGAACGTCTTCACCGAGGCGTCGGCGCTCTTCTGGAGGATCGGCGTCAGCGCGCCGAGGAAGTCGGACATTCCCGGTATCTCGGGCGTCTTCACCGTATCGACCTTCACCGCGTACTTGTAGAGCACCCAGTTGGCTTCCTTCACGCGCAGGCAGATGGACGCGCCAACGGGCAACTCGACGAGGCTTGGGACCCCCGCGACGATGTCGGACTCCCGCGGGTAGAAGAACTTCGTGGGCGCGGGAAGCGTGCTGCTCGACTGTGCGGGACTGTGGTCGTAGACGATCACCGCGTTCTGTGCCTTGGCGGTCGCCACCAGCACGAAGGTGAGCGCGACTGTGGACAGCACGACCGTTGCACGATGCATCGTCCCCCTCCTGGGAGCGGGCGGGCCACTCTCCCCGCCGAGTCCTGCAAGGTCGATCGGGGGCACTCGATGGCAAGACGGACCCATGCCACGGTCGTGCGGTTTTGTGCCACGACCTCCTTGCCGCCGCGGTCGGCACGGAGTCGCTTCCAAGGGGGACGCGCCGACAGTGTACGGTTCCTGCGCACGCCGCCGCCGCCCCGGTGCAGTATGATTGGTCGTCGCACCCAGCGCAGCACCTGATCCCGCGCAGCGGAGCAGCGCATGGACTCCGGGACCCGCGTTCCCCAGTTGATCGCCGGCCGGTACCGGCTCGTCGAGGAGCTGGGCCACGGCGCGTCCGCGCTCGTCTTCGCCGCCGATGACCTGCAGCAGGGCCGGCGGGTCGCGGTGAAGCTCCTCCGCCCCGACGTCTCGGCGATACTCGGCCGCGAGCGCTTCCTCCGCGAGATCCGGATCGTCTCGATCCTCGAGCACCCGAACATCCTGCCCCTGCTCGACAGCGGCGCGGATGACATCTGGGTCTACCTCGTCGCACCGCTGGTCTCCGGGGGGACATTGCGTGCCCGCCTCGAGCGGGAGCGGCAGTTGCCGGTCACGGACGTCGTGCGGATCGGCGCGGAGGTCGCCGCCGCACTCGCCGCCGCCCACGACGCGCACGTCGTCCACCGGGACGTGAAGCCGGAGAACATCCTGCTCGACGACGGCCGCTCGGTCCTCGCGGACTTCGGCGTTGCCAAGGCCGTGTTCGCGAGCGGTGCAGCGGACAACCTCTCGACCACCGGCATCGTGATGGGCACGCCGCACTACATGAGTCCCGAGCAGTCCGGCGGCACTGGGGTCGTGGATGGCCGGTCGGACCTCTACAGCCTCGGCTGCGTCGTCTACGAGATGCTCACAGGTGAACAGCTCTTCACCGGCTCGTCGGCGCAGGTGATCGCGATGCGGCACGCGTTCGACACGGTGCCCTCCCTCCGGCTGATGCGCCCCGATGCGCCCGGCGGACTCGATGCGGTGCTCACCCGCGCACTGGCGAAGGTCCCGGGCGACCGGTTCCAGACGGCGGAGGAGTTCCGTGAGGCGTTGCTGGCGGCCCAATCCATGAGCGAGGCCGGCACGCCCATGCGCGATCCTCGGGCGACGGTGCGGCGGACCGCGTTCCGCGGGGTCGTCGGTGCGTCGGCACTGGCGGCGGCGATGCTCCTCGCGGTCTCGCGCACGCGCGTGGGGTCCCCAGACGACGCGCCGCCACCGCCTGCCGAGCCGCCGATCACGGAGATCGGCGTCCGGCCGTTCGAGGACCTCTCGGGGAACGGCGGCCTCCGGACGATCGCGCGCGGCGTCACACTCGACCTCATCGGCGAGCTCTCCTCGCTCTCCGTGGTCCGGGTGCGCTCGGCCAGCGCGATGGAACCGTTCGCCGAGGCGTCGCCCGACAGCATCGGACGCGCGCTGCGCGTGGGGACGCTGATCGAGGGGTCGGTGAGGCGACTGCGTGATTCGCTGCTCGTGACGGTCCGGCTCGTGAACGCGACGACGGGCACCGAGTTCGAGACCTACCGCACCACGCTGGGCGTTGGCCGGCTCTTCGCCCTCGACCAGACCATCCGGGACGATGTCATCCGGTTCCTCCGCACGCGGCTCGGCCAGGAGATCCAGGTGACCCGCCAGCGCTCCGGGACCACGAACATCGAGGCCTGGGAGCACTTCCAGCGTGCGAGTCGGCTCGTCGATGACGCCCGCGAACTCGATCGCACGGGCTATGCACCCGGAGCGCTCCGGGTCCTGGCGTCGGCCGACTCGCTCTTCCGCGCCGCGGAAATGGCGGATCCCCGCTGGTTGCGACCCACGCTCGCCCGCGGCTGGACCGATCTCCTGCGGGCCAGCGTGTACGAGCCGCCGGCGAGCCCCGATGCGGCGCTCCGTTTCGCGAACTCCGCAGTGGTGGTGGCGGACCGCGTGATCGCGCGGTCGGGGCCCGACGTTGCCGAAGCGAACGAGCTCAAGGGCACGGCACTCCTCTGGCTCGCGCGGAACGACCCGGCCCGGTCGCGCGAGGGCGGTCGCACCCTGGACCGGGCCGAGGCGGCGCTGCGCGCCGGTGCGGTCGGGAGCAATCCGCACGAGGCGCGCGCCTGGAGCACGTTGAGCACTCTGCTCCGGATCCAGGGGAAGTTCAGCGACGCGAACGTCGCAGCCCGGCAGGCGTACGAGACGGACGCGTTCATGGCCGAGGCGAGCGACGTGCTGGTCCAGCTGATGAGCACTTC
>CAZHAG010000107.1:0-9676 GCA_964529705.1 uncultured Gemmatimonas sp.
CGAGCCCCGCCGCTCCCATCGCCGTGGTCTCGATCACGTCCGGACGCTCGACCGGGACGCCGAGCACGTCGGCCTGGAACTGCATGAGCCAGTCGTTGAAGGTCGCCCCGCCGTCGACGCGCAGCACGTCGAGCGGCGCGCCGCTCGCGCCGCGCATCGCCTCGAGCACGTCCGCCGTGCCGTACGCCATCGCTTCCAGTGCCGCGCGCACGAGGTGCTCACGCGTGGTGCCGCGCGTGAGCCCCACGATCGTGCCGCGCGCCTCGGGCTCCCACGCCGGTGCGCCGAGCCCGGTGAGCGCCGGCACGAAGTAGACGCCCTCGTTGCTCGGGAGTGCGCGCGCCATCGCCTCGCTCTCCGGCGCCTTCTCGAGGAGCCGGAGCCCGTCGCGCAGCCACTGCACGGCCGCACCCGCCACGAAGATGCTCGCCTCGAGCGCGTACGCCGGCGCACCGGTGGCATCGCAGGCGACGGTGGTGAGGATCCCCTGGCCTCCGGTGGGCCGCTCGCTGCCGGTGTTGAGCAGGAGGAACGCCCCGGTGCCATAGGTGTTCTTGCTCTCCCCCGCCGCCCAGCACCCCTGCCCGAAGAGCGCCGCCTGCTGATCCCCCGCGACCCCGAGGATCGGGATCGCGGCGCCGAGGTGCTCCGCGCCGGCCACGCCGAACGCGCCGGAGGAGGGACGCACCTCGGGCATGAGCTCTCTCGGCACGCCGAAGAGCGCGAGCAGCTCGTCGCTCCACGCCATCCGGTCGATGTCGAAGAGCATGGTGCGCGAGGCGTTCGTCGGATCGGTGGCATGCACCGCGCCGCCGGTGAGCTTCCAGATGAGCCAGCTGTCGATCGTGCCCGCGGCGAGCCGTTCCAGGGGGACCTGCGCCGCGCGCGCCTTGTGCCGCAGCAGCCACTCGAGCTTGGTGGCGCTGAAGTACGGGTCGGGCACGAGTCCGGTGGCGCGACGGATCGCCTCTGCGTGCCCTGCCGCGCGCAACTCGGCGCAGCGCGCCGTCGTGCGCCGGTCCTGCCAGACCAGGGCGCGGTCGAGCGGGCGTCCGGTCGTGCGGTCCCAGAGCACGATCGTCTCCCGCTGGTTGGTGATCCCGATCGCGTCCGGGGTGACCTCGGCCTCGCGCAGCGCGTCGCGCGCGGCCTCGACCGTGCCGCGGAAGATCTCCTCCGCATCGTGCTCCACCCAGCCGGGCTGCGGGAAGTGCTGCTGGAGCTCGCGCGAGCCGCGGCCCACGACGCGGCCATCCGCCGCGACGACGAGCGCGCGGGAGCTGGTGGTGCCCTGGTCGAGTGCGAGGACGTGGCGCACGGGTCTCCTACACCGGTGGCGGGACGAGCGCGGAACTTACGACGAAGGGGAAGGGCGGCCGCAGCACGCCGCGGTCGGTGATCATCGCCGTGATCAGCGTGTGCGGCGTGACGTCGAACGCGGGGTTGTGCACTTCGGCACCCGCCGGCACCACCCGACGCTCACCGAGCTGCGTGATCTCCTCGCTCGCCCGCTGCTCGATCTCGATCGACCCGCCGTCCGGCGAGGCCAGGTCCACGGTGCTCCAGGGCGCGGCCACCACGAACGGGATGCCGTGGTGCTTCGCGAGCACGGCGAGCCCGTAGGTACCGACCTTGTTGGCCACGTCGCCGTTCGCGGCGATCCGGTCGGCACCGACGAGCACCAGCGCCACCGCCCCCGACGCGAGGACGCTCGCCGCCATGCCGTCGGTGATGACGGTGACGGGGATCCCCGCGCGCCGCAGCTCCCAGGCGGTGAGCCGCGCGCCCTGCAGGAGCGGCCGAGTCTCGCAGGCGAAGACGTGCGGCGTGACGCCGCGCGCGTGCGCCACGTAGAGCGGCGCGAGCGCCGTGCCGATGCCCGCGGTCGCGAGCGCGCCCGCGTTGCAGTGCGTGAGCACGCCGATCCCCGGCTCCATCCAGGCCTGCCCGTGCGCGCCGATGGCGCGGCACATCGCCTCGTCCTCCGCACGGATCGCCTCCGCCTCCGCGCGCATCGCCTTGCCGAGCGCCTCGCCCCCGCCGTCGCCGGGATCCGCTGCGGCGCGCGCCACGACGAGCATGCGGTCGAGCGCCCACCCGAGGTTCACCGCCGTGGGGCGCGTCGCGCGCAGGAGCGCCGCCGCGGACTCCACCGCGGCCAGCGTCGCGCGCGGGAGGGAGGACGCAAGACCGATCGCGGCCGCCACCCCGATGGCCGGCGCCCCGCGCACCGCGAGCGTGCGGATCGCGTCGGCGACCTCCTCGATGGTGCGCGGCGTGAGCAGCGCCTCGCGCTCGGGGAGTGCGCGCTGGTCGAGGAGTTGGAGCCCCCCCGCCAGCGACCACCCCACGGCGTGCACCGGCGTCCCGGTCTGCGTCATGCGCCTAACGTATAGATTGTCCCCGGTACACTCCAGCCGACTTCCGCGCCCCTCGCCATGACCGCGCCCTTCGAATTCCTGCTGCTGGACGTCACCGACCGCATCGCGACGGTGACGATCAACAGGCCCGACAAGCTGAACGCGCTGAACGCCGCGGTGATCGGCGAGCTCGACCGCATGTTCGGCGAGCTCGCGGCCCGCCCGCAGGTGGGCGCCATCATCCTGACGGGCGCCGGTCGCGCCTTCGTGGCGGGCGCGGACATCGCCGAGGTGGCCGCCGCGGCCGCGACGCCAGCCGGACTCGAGGCGACCTCCGCGTTCGGCTCGGCCGTCTTCACCCGCATCGAGCGCGGGCCCAAGCCGGTGATCGCCGCGGTGAACGGGTTCGCCCTGGGCGGCGGCTGCGAGCTCGCACTCGCCTGCCATTTCCGGATCGCGAGCACGCAGGCGAAGTTCGGGCTCCCCGAGACGAAGCTCGGCTTGATCCCGGGCTATGGCGGCACGCAGCGCCTGCCACGCCTCGTCGGGATGGGACGCGCCCTGCAGCTGATCTTCACGGGAGAGATGGTCGATGGCACCGCGGCCGCGGCGATGGGGCTCGCCAACAGCGTCCATCCCCCCGAGGCGCTGATGGATGCCGCGCGCTCCATCGCCCGCGAGACGATCAAGAACGGACCGCTCGCGCTCGCGCACGCGATCCACGCCGTCACCGCCGGCGCGGACCTGAGCCTGGATGACGCGCTCGCGCTCGAGTCGAAGGAGTTCGGCACGGTCGGGCGCACCGCGGACATGCGCGAGGGGACGCGCGCCTTCCTCGAGAAGCGCGCTCCCGAGTTCCGCGGGGCCTAGCGTGGGTGCGGCGGCGCGGCTGACGGCGCTCGCCGTGCGCGACTTCCGCAACATCGCCCGCGCCGACCTCGCCTTCCCCGCGGCCGGCGTGGTCGTCGTCGGGGAGAACGGGCATGGGAAGACGAACCTGATCGAGGCGATCGCCTACTTCCGGCTGATGCGCTCGCAGCGCAACGCGCGCGACCGGGACCTGATCCGCTTCGGCGCGCCCGCCTTCCACCTCGAGGCCGCGGGCGAGGGCCTGCGCGCCCGCCGCGCGACCGCCGCCGTCGATCGCGGCGGACGCAAGAAGGTCACGCTCGATGGCGGGGACGCGGAGAAGCTCACCGACGCGCTCGACACGGTGCCCTCCGTCTCCTTCTCCCCCCGCGACGTGGACCTCGTGGCGGGCTCGCCTGCCGAGCGCCGGCGCTACCTCGACATCACCCTCGCGCTCACTTCGCGCGCGTACCTGAACGCGCTCCGCCACTACCGGGGTGCGCTCGCGCGCCGGAACGCCGCGATGCGCGAGGCGGGGCGCGCGGGACGGATCGACCTCTCGAGCGTCGCCGCGTGGGAGCCCGCGCTCGCGGAGCATGGCGCGGTGCTGGTCACCCAGCGCCGCGCCTGGGTCGCGGAGCGCGCCGACGCGTTCGCCGGGCAGTGCGCGGCGATCGGCGAACGCGGGGCGGCGAGCATCCGCTACGACAGCCCGCTCGCCGACGAGGACGACCCGCGCACCGCGATCGCCGCACAGCTCGAGCGGCAGCGCGAGCATGACGTGCGCCGCCTCGTCACGCACGCAGGGCCGCACCGCGACGACCTCGCCCTGGCCATCGACGGGCACGACCTCCGCGCGATCGGCTCCGCGGGCCAGCAGCGCACGGCCGCGATCGTGCTCCGCCTGCTCGAGGCGGCAACGCACCGGGACGCGGCGGGGGTGACCCCGATCCTCCTCCTCGACGATCCCTTCGCCGAGCTGGACCGCCGCCGCTCCGACCGCATCCTCGGCCTGCTGGGCGCGGTGGGCACGGGGCAGTGCGTGGTGTGCGTGCCGCGCGAGGACGAGATCCCGGCGCAGTACACGGGACTCCCGCGCTGGCGTGTGCACGACGGCGTGTTCTCGGCGGAGGCGGCGTGAGGCGGCGGGACGGGGAGACCGGGCGTCCGCGCGCGATCGCCGACGCACTCGAGGAGATGCTGCGGATGCGCGGGCTCGACGACGACGTCGCGCGCGCCTGGGTGCTCGAGGCGTGGGCGGAGCTCGTGGGCCCGCAGATCGCCGCCGTGACGGAACCGCGGCTGGTCGCCGAGGACGGCACGCTCGTGGTCGGCGTGCGGACGCACGGATGGATGACCGAGCTCGCGATGATGGAGCGCGCGCTGGTGGCGAAGGTGAACGCCGCGACGCCGAAGAACCCCGTGCGCCGGATCCGCTGGGAACTGCAGCGCTGACCCCCGTTTTCAGAGGGGGAATCGCGTTGCTTTCACCCTGACCGCGGGTTATTTTTCGCTGTCTGTCCGCAGCGCGATTTCGGCATTTCTTCGCGCGCGGGAACCGTCCTCCCCAGTCCCGGAACATGGCCAAGACGAACGAAGCCGCCGAGTCACACTACGACGCCGCAGGGATCCAGGTCCTCAAGGGACTCGAGGCGGTGCGGAAGCGGCCCGGGATGTACATCGGCTCGACGTCACACCGCGGCCTGCACCACCTCGTCTACGAGGTGGTCGACAACTCGATCGACGAGGCGCTCGCCGGCTACTGCGACTCGGTGAACGTCACCATCCATGCGGACAACTCGATCTCGGTCGAGGACAACGGGCGTGGCATCCCGGTCGACATCCACCCCACCGAGAAGATCCCCGGCCTCGAGCTCGCGCTCACGGTGCTCCACGCCGGCGGCAAGTTCGACAAGGGGTCGTACAAGGTGTCGGGCGGCCTCCACGGCGTCGGTGTGTCGGTGGTGAACGCGCTCTCGGAGAGCCTGAAGGTGTGGGTGAAGCGCGAGTCCAAGGAGCACTACATGGACTTCGTGCGCGGCGGCACGACCACCAAGCTCAAGGTCCTCGGCGCGGTGAAGGCGAAGGACACCGGCACGAAGGTCTGGTTCAAGCCGGACCCGCAGATCTTCACCGAGCTCGAGTACGACTACGCGACCCTCTCCTCGCGCCTCCGCGAGCTCTCGTTCCTGAACAAGGGCGTGACGATCGTCCTCACCGACGAGCGCGAGGGGAAGGAGAAGAGCGAGACCTTCCACGCCAAGGGCGGCCTGAAGGAGATGGTGGCCTTCCTCAACAGCAAGCAGAAGGCGCTGCATCCCGAGGTGCTGTACCTGGACGGCGAGAAGGACGACATCGGGATCGAGCTCGCGCTGCAGTACAACGACGGGTACAACGAGAATGTCTTCTCGTTCGTGAACAACATCAACACGCACGAGGGGGGCACCCACCTCACGGGGCTCAAGTCCGCCCTGACCAGCGTGATCAACAAGCACCTCGACAAGTCCTCCTTCGCGAAGAAGGACAAGGAGGTGAAGCTCTCGGGCGACGACGTGCGCGAGGGGCTCACCGCGGTGCTCTCGGTGAAGGTCCGCGAGCCGCAGTTCGAGGGACAGACCAAGACCAAGCTCGGCAACTCCGAGGTGGAGAGCGCGGTCAAGACGGTCGTCAACGAGTGGCTCGCGGCCTACCTCGAGGAGCATCCGCGCGTCGCGAACATCGTCCTGGAGAAGGCGCTCTCGGCCTCGCGCGCGCGGGAAGCGGCGCGCAAGGCGCGCGACCTCACCCGCAAGAAGTCGGCGCTCGACGTCGGCAACCTCCCGGGCAAGCTCGCCGACTGTTCCCTCTCCGACCCCGCGATGTGCGAGATCTACCTCGTCGAGGGCGACTCGGCGGGCGGCTCGGCGAAGCAGGGGCGCGACCGCATGTTCCAGGCGATCCTGCCGCTGCGCGGCAAGATCCTGAACGTCGAGAAGGCGCGGATCGACAAGATCCTGAGCAACGACGAGATCCGCACCATCATCACGGCCATCGGCGCGGGGATCAAGGAGGAGTTCCAGCTCGACAACGTCCGGTACCACAAGATCATCATCATGACGGACGCCGACGTGGACGGCGCCCACATCCGGACGCTCCTGCTCACCTTCTTCTTCCGCCAGATGCCCGAGCTGATCGACGCCGGGATGGTCTATATCGCGCAGCCGCCCCTCTTCCGCGTGGCCAAGGGGAAGGAGGAGTACTACGCCTATGACGTCGAGGAGCGCGACACCATCGCGGCGCGGATGGGGAATGGCGACGGCAAGACCAACATCAACCTCCAGCGCTACAAGGGCCTCGGCGAGATGAACCCCGAGCAGCTCTGGAAGACGACGATGGACCCCGAGACGCGGACGATCCTCAAGGTCACGCTCGACGATGCCGTCGAGGCGAACGAGATCTTCCAGACGCTGATGGGCGACGACGTGGAGCCGCGACGGGACTTCATCGAGGCGAACGCGAAGTTCGTCTCGAACCTCGACGTCTGACGCGATCCGCCGGTGCGCGACCCGACGGGTCGCGCCCCCGCGTTACCGGCGCGAGCCCCCGATCGAGTCCGCGCCGCGCGTGTGCGGCGCGGCGCAGGAGAGGTGGACCGCCGAGAGCAGTCCGAAGATCACGAACGTCGAGATGCTGGCCGCATGCCAGCTCACGGCGTCGATGCCGCCGGACGAGACCGGACGGATGAACCAGACGAACCCGAGCCAGGCGGCGAGGATCCCGCCGGCAGCTCCCTGCGCCCCGAGGGCGGCCATCTTCTGGAAGTCCATGGCCCTCAAGTTGCACCCGGACCGGTGAGTTCCTCCAGCCCCCCGCTCGTGACGCGGTGCGAGACGCGCCGGCGCGCCGGGGGCGCCTCCTCACCGATGACGATCGCGCGCAGGAGCGCTTCGCGCGCGGCCTCCAGCGTGCTGGCATCGCGGGCGAGGATGGTGGCGAGCGTCTCGCCGGGGCGCACGGCACTCCCGGGCTTCACGCGCAGTCGGAACCCGACGGCATGGTCGATCTCGTCGTCCACGCGCTGGCGCCCGCCGCCCAGCGTGGTGATCGCCCGCCCGATCACCCGCGGTTCCACCCGCTGGACCACACCGGCGCGCTCCGCCGCGACCTCCACCTGGAGCGGCGCCTGCGGCAGGTGCTTCACCGGGTCGTCCACGGCGCCCGGATGCCCACCCTGCGCCTGGACAATCTCGCGGAACTTGGCCAGCGCGGCCCCGTTCATGAGCGCCTCGGCCGCCTTCGCCCGCGCCGTCGCACGGTCCGCCGCCACCTTCCCCACCAGCAGCATCTCGGCGGCGAGCGCCAGTGTCACTTCGCGCAGGTCCGAGGGCCCACCGCCGCGCAGCACCTCGATGGACTCGACGACCTCCACCGCGTTCCCGCACGCCTCGCCGAGGGGCGCGTCCATGTCGGTGAGGAGCGCGACCGTGGGACAGCCGTGGCGCTCGCCGAGCGCGATCATCGTGCGCGCGAGCTTGAGCGCGTCCTCCAGCCTGGGCATGAAGGAGCCGGCGCCGGTCTTCACGTCGAGCACGAGCCCGGTCAGCCCCTCCGCGAGCTTCTTGCTCATGATGCTCGCGGCGATGAGCGGGATGGCCTCGACCGTCGCCGTCGCGTCGCGCAACGCGTAGAAGCGCCGGTCGGCGGGCGCGATCTCGCGCGTCTGGCCGATCAGCGCGCACCCGATCCGCTCCACCTGCCTGGCCGCCTGCTCCAGCGTGAGGCGCGTCTCGAACCCGGGGATGCTCTCCAGCTTGTCGAGCGTGCCCCCGGTGTGGCCGAGCCCGCGCCCCGACATCATCGGCACGGCCACGCCGCAGGCGGTCACGAGGGGCGCCAGGATGATCGAGACCTTGTCCCCCACGCCACCGGTGGAATGCTTGTCCACCCGGGCGACCGTGAGGTGCGAGAGGTCGAGCCGCCGGCCGCTCTCCAGCATCGCGGTCATCAGCGCCTCGGTCTCGGCGTCGTCCATCCCGCGGAAGTAGACCGCCATCGCGAGCGCCGCGACCTGGTAGTCGGGCACGTCGCCGCGCGCGTACGCGGCCATCAGCGAGTGCCACTCGTCGGGCGTGAGCCGGCCGCCGTCACGTTTGCGCTCGATGAGCTCGACGACCGTCATTGACCCACCCCGTCCGCTCTGGCAACGTTAGACTGACGATCGTTCGAAGGATCCATCCCATCAATAAACCGCCGGGCCTCCCGGGAGTCCATAAGATGATGATCTCCAAGCAGATGAACGCCGCGCTCAACGAGCAGGTCGGCAATGAGCTCGCCGCGTCGCACCAGTACATCGCGATCTCGTGCTATTTCGATGAGGAGGGGCTCCCCGCCCTCGCCGCGCACTTCACCAAGCAGGCCGCCGAGGAGCGCGACCATGCGATGCGCTTCGTGCGCTACATCCTGGACGCCGGGGGCGCCGTGAAGATCCCCGCGGTCCCCGCGCCCAAGCCGACCTTCAAGAGCTCCGCCGAGGCGGTGAAGCTCGCGCTCGACTCCGAGCTCAAGGTCACCCGCCAGATCAACGGCATCGTCGACCTCGCCATCAAGGACAAGGACCACCTCTCCAAGAACGCGCTCGAGTGGTTCGTCAACGAGCAGCGCGAGGAGGTCTCCTCCATGGACACGCTCCTCCGGATGGTGAAGCGCGCGGGCGAGCCGGGGCTCTTCTTCGTCGAGAACTTCCTGCTCCAGGGCGGACTTTCGGAGGAAGGCGAAGCGTCTGACGCGGGCTGAATCGGGGTCCGGGAACGCGGCACCCGCGGCGCTCGCCGCGCGTGCGGCCGAGTTGCGCCGCGCGCTCGAGCGCGCGGCGCACGAGTACTACGTGCTCGACAAGCCCACGCTCACGGACGCGGCGTACGACAAACTCTTCCGCGAGCTGCAGGCGCTGGAGCGCGACCACCCGGAGCTCCGGGACGAGGACTCCCCCACCGCACGCGTCGGCGCGGAGGTGGGGGAGAGCCACCTCACCAAGCACACGCACCTCGTGCCGATGGCCTCGCTCGACAACGCGTTCGACGAGGCCGAGCTGGCCGAGTGGGATGCGCGGCTCCGCAAGCTGGTGGGCGACGCCGTGGACGCGGACGGCTACTGCTGCGAGCTCAAGATCGACGGCGCCGCGGTCTCGCTGACCTATCGCGACGGGACCCTCGCCGTGGGCGCGACGCGCGGCAACGGGACGGTCGGCGAGGACGTGACCGCCAACCTCCGCACCATCGCCGACATCCCGCGCCACCTGGAGGGCTCGGGGTGGCCCGCCGAGATCGAGATTCGCGGCGAGATCTACATGACCTTCGACGGCTTCGAACGGATGAACGAGGAGCGGGTCCGCGCCGGCGAGGACGTCTTCACCAACCCGCGCAACTCCGCGGCTGGCGCGCTCCGCCAGAAGGACCCGCGCGAGTCGGCGAAGAAGCCGCTCCGCTTCT
>CAZHAG010000108.1:0-9676 GCA_964529705.1 uncultured Gemmatimonas sp.
GGCGCGAGCGCCACGAATCCCGTCGCGAGGACCGTGGTGCGGACGGCCGCGCTGACCGCCGCGCCGAGCGCCGCGCGCCCCCGCACTAGACCCGCCTGAGGTGGCGCCCGACCGAGACCGCGCTCCCCAGCAGCCCGATCAGCGCCCCCGCCAGCACGCCGAACACCGCGAGCGCCGGCTCGAAGTAGGTCGCCTGCACGAGGTACTGGCCCACGAAGGTGTACGTCACGTAGGTCAGGGCGAGCGCGAGCACGCCGCCGAGCAGCCCCTTGAGGAACCCCTCGATCAGGAAGGGCGCGCGGATGAAGCCGTCGGTCGCGCCGACGAGCCGCATGATGTGGATCTCGCGGCTCCGGGCGAGCACCGCCATGCGGATGGTCGAGCCGATGATGATCACGGCGACCCCCGCGAAGATGAGACCGAGCGTGATCCCCACCGCCGTCGCGATGTTCCGGAGGTTGTAGAGCTTCTCGACCCACTCCTCGCCGTAGCGGATGTCGTCGATGAAGTCGTACGCCTCGAAGCGCCGCGCGATCGCGCGCACCGTCTCGGGGTCGCGGTACCCCTCGCGGAGCCGCACCTCGATGGACGCCGGGAGGATCCCCGCCTCGAAGACGTCCTGGAACTCGCCGAGCTCGCGGCGCGCCCGCTCGAGCGCCTGCACCTCGGTGACGAGCCGCACGCTCCCCACCTCGGGGAAGGCGGCGATGTCCCCCACCGCGGCGCTGGTCGCCTCCGGCGCGGTGCCCTCGGCCACGAAGCCGCGGATCTCCACCCGCTCCTCCACCTGGTCGAGCGCGGCGCGCATGTTCACCGCCACGAGCCCGAAGAGCCCGAAGGCGAAGAGGGAGAAGGCGATCGTGGTCACGCTGAGCGCGCTCAGCATCGGGGCGCGGTTGAACGCGCGGAAGGCCTCCCGGACGGCGAGGTTCATGCGACTGCCCCGGTGTCCGGCGCGCCCGGCGCCGGCTCCGGCGGCGCCGCGGCGCCCGAGTCGTACACGAGCTTGCCGTGGTTCATCTCCAGCGTCCGGTAGTTCGTCGTGCGCACGAGGTTCAGGTCGTGCGAGGCCATCAGCACGGCGGTGCCGTTCGCGTTGATGTCGCGCAGGAGCTGGAAGATCCCGCGTGTCGCGCGCTCGTCGAGGTTCCCCGTGGGCTCGTCGGCCAGGAGCACGAGCGGGTCGTTCACGAGCGCGCGCGCGATCGCCACGCGCTGCTGCTCGCCCCCCGACAGCTCGTGGGGGAGGGAGGTGGCCTTGGCGGCGAGCCCCACCTGCGTGAGCACCCGCGCCACCTTCGGCCCGATCTGGCTCCGCGGCGTGCCGATCACCTCGAGCGCGAACGCGACGTTCTGCTCGGCCGTCCGGTCCTCGAGGAGCCGGAACTCCTGGAAGACGACGCCGATGCGGCGCCGGAGCGCCGGGATCTGGTTGCGCGTCATCACGGCGGAGCTCTGCCCGGCCACCCGCACCTCGCCGTGGGTGGGGCGCTCGCCGACGTAGATCAGCTTGAGGATGGTGCTCTTGCCGGCGCCGCTCGGGCCGGTGAGGAAGGCGAACTCGCCCTTGTTCAGGTGGAACGAGACGTCGTCGAGGGCGGGGCCGCCGCGCGGATACTGTTTGGAGACGTGGGTGAAACGGATCATCGGCTCACTTCAGGGCCTGCTCGAGGTCGGCGATCAGGTCGTCGGGGTCCTCGAGGCCGATGCTGAGCCTGAGGAAGCCATCCGGGATCCCGATCCGCGCCCGCTCGGCGGAGGTCATCTTGGCGTGGGAGGTGTACCGCGGCTCGCAGACGAGCGTGTCCACGCCGCCGAGACTCGGTGCATGAGTGACGAGCCGGAGCTTCCGGAGGAAACGCTCCGCCGCCTTCCCGCCCCCCGAGAGCTCGAGCGCGAGCATCCCGCCGAACCCGTCGAGCAGTTCCGCCGCCACCTTGTGGTCCTCGTGGGAGGGGAGACCGGGGTAGTGCACCACCTTAACTTCCTTCCGCTCCGACGCCCATTCGGCGATCGCCATCGCCGTCTCGTTGGCGCGCTTCACCCGCACGTCGAGCGTCTTGAGCCCGCGCTCCAGCAGCCAGAGCGCGAAGGGGTCGGGGGTCTGGCCCCAGAGCATCTCCTTCTGCAGGACCTCCTCGATGTACGGCTGCGACCCCGCGACCACCCCCGCGAGCACGTCGTGGTGCCCGTTGAGGTACTTGGTGGCCGAGTGGATCACGACGTCCGCGCCGATCTCGATCGGCCGGAAGTTCACCGGGCTCGCGAAGGTGGAGTCGACCACGAGCGCGAGCCCCTCCTCCTTGGTGAGGTAGGAGAGCGGGCGCAGGTCGATCACGCGGCAGGTGGGGTTCACCGGCGACTCGACGAAGATCGCCCGCGTCTCCTTCTTCACGCGCTTGCGGAAGGAGCGCGGCTCGAAGGGGTCCACGAGGGTGACCTCGATCCCCATGCTCGCGAACTCCTCGAGGAAGAGCCGGTGCGTGCCCCCGTAGATGTACATCGACGAGAGGAGGTGGTCGCCGGGGCGGAGCAGGGCGAGGAGCGCGCAGGCGGTCGCCCCCATCCCGCTCGAGAGCACGAGCGACGCCTCGGCACCATCGAGCATCGCCAGCCGCTTCTGGAGGCGCTCCGCGTTGGGGGTGTTGCCGTAGCGCGTGTACTTGAGCCCCTCCGCGGTGCCGAGCGCCTGCAGGTGGTTCACGGACTGGACGAGGGGCTCCACCACCGGGTCGCCGGCGCGATGCGCCTCGCGGCCGCCGTGGATCGTGATCGTGGCGAGGGAGTGGCGCGCGGTGCTGGGCTTGGGCTTCTGGCGGGGCACGGGGTGTCCTCAGGCGAGGTTCTTGGTGAGCACCGGCCGGTGGTCGATGTCCATCTTCACGAGGCGCACGACCTCGGTGATCGCGAGGCCGGCCAGGTCGCGCACGACGACGCCGCCGCGCGGCAGCGACTCATCGTACACCACCGGCGCGAGTTCGTGGCGGCGCGGGCCGTAGACCCAGACGAGCTCCCCGTCCTCGATCAGCCGCTGGCGCGCGTCGTCCGGGCGGATGCGGAGGAGCGGGCCGCGCTCCGCGTCCGTCCGTCGCGTGGCGATGAAGCCCACGACCTGGAGCGGGAGGAACGCGCGTCCCATCTACGCCGCCGCACCGAGGGGGGCGAAGGCGTCGTCGTCGCGGCGGAGCAGGCGGCGCCGCGCCAGGCCGTCGAGCTGCGCGCGCGCCTCCTCGGGGGTGACGCCCACGGAGGCCGCGAGCGTCTCCGCCGCGCAGCACCCCTCGCGCATCACCTGCTCCCAGAGCCGGCGCTCGAGGTCGGTGACCGCGCCCACGAGGTGCGCGGCGCCGTCCGGGAACTGCACCACGAGCGCGAGCCCGTGCGTGTGCAGCACGGACTCGATGGTCTCCAGGTGCATCTCGTTCACGCCGTGGAACACCACGTAGCCGTCGCGGCTCGGGTGGTCGTTCGTGAGCGGGAGCATCAGCTTCGCCACGAACTCGTCCGCGCAGGAGCGGTCGAGCACGCCGATGCGCGAGAAGTCGAGGAAGGCCACGGTGCCGTCGGCGAGGCCGGCGAGCTGGTGCTCGATCACCGTGCGCACCGCCGCCCCCGTCCGCCGCGTCACGAGGTCGGAGTAGGGCGCGTTGAGCGACGCCTGCAGCGCCGTGTGCACGGAGATGTGCGTCATGAGCCCCTCATGGCCGCACCAGCCGCTTGGGGATGATCACCTGCAGTTGCGTGCCGGCGAACGGCGGGAGCGCGTCCTGCCGCGGCAGGTCCTCGTCCCACTCGGGGATGATCGGCGCGATGCGCGCCTTCCCGCTCCGCACGGTGAGCTTCCCGTCGAAGCGGTGCACGTAGCCGCGGATCCCCTTGAGCCCCTGCCCGCGCCCCGGGTCCTGCAGCCGGCTCACCCCCTGGATCACCCCGCTCTCGAGCGCGATCGCGTCGTCCCAGCGGTCGGCCAGCGCCCGCGCGCGGCTCGACTCGAGCGAGGCGCGGAAGCCGATCCCGGCGTCGCAGACCGCGATCTGCACCACGTCGCGCCCCACGCGCCGCTTCCCCCAGTTGTAGCGCTGGACCATCACCCAGCCGCCGCGCCCCGCGTGCTCGATGATGTTGGAGCACGCCTCGGAGAGCGTCATCGCGAACCCCATCGTCGCCCGCGGCTCGAGGTCGAGCTTGCTGGTGAGGATCTGGGTCGCCTTCTCCTGGATCCGCCCGACGATGGCGTGCACGTCCTCGCTCTTGGCCACCGGCGTCACCTCCAGCAGCACGTCGGAGTCCCCCGACGCGCGCGGGCGGGGGGTCGCGCCGCGCATGGTGTAGAGCTCCTCGGCGTAGCGGAAGAAGCTCGACCGCGCCCAGTAGGACGCCACCTGGTCGTCCTCGGGGGGCGCGAAGTCGGCCTTCTCGGCGCGGCTCTGCGCGAGGCAGAGGAGCGCGGTGAGGCCGTACGGGGTGGCGAAGCGGCAGTGGCGCGCGTCCACCAGGACCTTGGCGTCCGGGGCGAGCGGCGCGAGCTGCTCGATGACCGACTCGAAGCTCTGTTCATCCAGCGATGCGGGAACGGAGATGACATCGGTCACAGCGGGTGCAGTTCTCCCCGGAGATGGTGGGCGAGGCCGGTCGCGCCTCGGTGCTCGACGTTCCGCGCGGCGGCGTCGCAGGCGCGACGCATCGCCACGGACAATGTATCACCCGCGAGCAGTCGTGAGAAATACGTTGCGCCCCAGACATCGCCGCATCCGGTCGGGTCGCCCGTGTCCGTCACCCGCGCCGCCGACGGCGGGACGAGTGCGGTGCGCAGCGGCCCAGCGGCCGGTCCGTCGCCCGCGCGCAGTGTGGCTGACGCGCGCAGGTCGGCGAGCCGGTCGAAGCCGGCCTCCGCGAAATAGACGACCCCACGCCGCCCGAGCGTAACGAGCAGGTTCCGGACCCCTGCGCCCATCGCCGTCGCGGCGAGCGCGAGCCCGTCCGGCGCGAGCATCGCGAGCTCGTCCTCGTTCACCTGCAGGAAATCGAAGCAGGCGCACCAGGCGGCCACCTCGGGGAGGGGGCGGTAGGTGCGGAGCCCGCTCGCCTCCACCGCGAGCACGAGCGAGTGGAGGTCGCAGTAGATCGGCCCCTTGAAGTGCTGCCGCAGGAGCTGTGCGGTCTCCAGGTCGAGCTCGAACCCGCTGATCAGGTTCACGTAGAGCGCGTCGAGGTCGCGCACCAGCGGCTGCAGCCCGGCCCAGCTCCACCCGGGGACGCCCCCCGAGAGCACCTCGCTCCGCCGCTCGTCCGAGTGGTAGACGAGCTCCACGCGGTTGTTGCGCTGCGGTACCTCGATCGGCGCGGCGTCCTTCGCCACGTGCCGGAGGCTCCCGAGGAAGCGCCGCGCCTGGGGCGCGAGGTCGCTCCCGACCTTCACCAGCGGGACGAGCTCCCAGTCGTCGCCGAGCGCGGCGTCGGCGGCGCTCAGGGCATAGGTGATGCCCCCCCACTCCTCCACCGGCGCGCTCCGCACGCCGCGCGCGTCGCGGCCGTGGATGATGTCCCAGACGAAGGTGCCGATCACGCCGACGCGCTTTCGGCGCGGCGACGTCCGCTCCCCGGCGCTCACGCGCACGGCAGGGTGCTCACGTGATGTCGTGCCACTGGATGAAGGTCGCCACCGCGCCCACCACGCCCGCGTTCCCGTCGAGCAGGCCGGGCACGATCCGGCACGCATCCACCGCCGGCTTGAACGCGCGGCGCCGCACCTCCGCGCGCAACGGCTCGAAGAGCGCCTCCCCCGCCTGCGTCACGCCGCCGGCCAGCACCACGACCTCGGGATTGAAGATGTTGAGCAGGTTCGCGATCCCCGTCCCGAGGAATCGCGCGGTGTCGCGCACCACCTGCACGGCGAGCGCGTCCCCCTCCTGCGCCGCGGCGTAGATCGTCGCCGCGGTGATGCGCGAGAGGTCGCTCCCCACCATTCCCGGCAGGATCGACGGCTCGCCCCCCGCCAGCGCCTCGCGCGCCCGCTCGGCGATCGCCGGCCCGGAGGCGTACGCCTCGAGACATCCATAGTTGCCGCACTTGCAGCGGCGCCCCGTGGAGTCGATCGTCGCGTGCCCCGGCTCCCCCGCCACGTCACTGGCACCGTGGTAGAGCTTGCCGTCGAGGATCAGCCCGCCCCCGATCCCGGTGCCGATCGTCAGCCCGATCACGTGGCGCGCCCCCTTGGCCGCGCCGATCCACCACTCGCCGAGCGTCGCGCAGTTGGCGTCGTTGTCGAGCGTGGCGCGGAGCTTCACGCCCTCCTGCACCCGGTCGCGGAGCGGGAAGTCGCGCCACCCGAGGTTGGGGGTGACGATCACGATCCCGCGCTCGCGGTCGAGCGGCCCCGGCGAGCCGATCCCCACGCCGAGGAACTGGTCGCGGCGCGCGCCCGTCTCCGCGCGCGTCTGGGCGATCACGCGCTCCACCCCCTCGACGATCCGCCCGACCACGGCATCCGCGCCGAGCTCCGCGTGCGTCGGCACCGCGTGCATCGCGAACTGCTGCGTGCCGTCGACCGTCATCGCGCCGAGCACGATGTTCGTGCCGCCCAGGTCCACGCCGACGATGTAGCGCTCGGCGTCCCCGCCGGCCCGTCCCTTCGCCACGCGTGCCTCCTGTTCGGCTGTCATCCTCCGTCCGGTTCGGCTAACTTCCGCCGAAGCGCCGCGCCACGCCTGTCGCGGCCCCACGAATGTAACAGCATCCCATGCGCCTGTCCGTCGTCGTCACCACGTACAACCAGCCCGAGTGGCTCGAGAAGGTGCTCTGGGGGTTCGAGGCGCAGACCTTCCGCGACTTCGAGCTGCTCATCGCGGACGACGGGTCGGATGACCGCACGCGCGCGGTCATCGCGCGGCTCATCCCCGAGCTCGGCTATCCGGTGCGCCATGTGTGGCACGAGCACCAGGGCTTCCGGAAGTGCACCATCCTGAACGCGGCCATCGCCCAGTCGGATGGGGAGTACCTCTTCTTCACGGACGGCGACTGCATCCCGCGCCCGGACCTGCTGCGCGTGCATCACGCCAACGCGCGCAAGGGCTCCTTCCTCTCGGGCGGCTACCTCAAGCTCCCGATGGAGACGAGCCAGCGGATCGCGAAGGACGACATCCTCGCGGGGCGCGCGACCGACTACAAGTGGCTCCGCGCGCACGGTACGCGCCGCTCGCGGAGGCTGGCGCGGATGAAGTGGGGACCCCTCACCTCGGCCATCCTCGACCGGATCACCACCACCGCGCCGACCTTCAACGGGCACAACTCCTCCGTCTGGCGCGAGGACCTCATCGCGGTCAACGGGTTCGACGAGCGGCTCGAGTACGGCGGGCTGGACCGCGAGCTCGGCGAGCGTCTGGAGAACGCCGGCATCAAGGGGCGCCAGCTCCGCCACCGCGCGCTCGTGGTGCACCTCGACCACAAGCGCGGGTACCGCAACGCCGAGGCGATGGCGCGCAACCGTGCGATCCGCGACGAGGTCGCGGCCAAGCGGCTGGCGTGGGCGCCGGTGGGGCTCGACCGGCATCTCGTGGCCGCGACGGCGGGCGCGAGCGGCGTGTCCGGCGCGGCGACGCGTGTCGCGGGCTGATGGCACCCTGACCACCCACTGACCGCGCCCTGATGCCGCGCCCCGACGCTCCGCGCGTCGCCGTCTTCCGCCGCAAGATCCTCCCCTGGTCGGAGACCTTCATCGCCTCGCAGACGATGGCGCTGGAGGCGTACGCGCCGGTCTACGTGGGGTACGAGCTCGACGCGCGCGGCGCGAAGTACGTCGAAGGGCGCGAGCGTGTGCTCCTCGCCGACCACAGCGCCTTCCCGCCGCTCGGCAAGCTCCAGGTGAAGTACCTCGCGCGCACGCCCGCCCGCTGGCGTCGCGCCATCGCGGCGACCAAGCCCACGCTCGTCCACGCCTTCTTCGGCTCGAGCGCGATCCCCGCGCACAGCATCGCGCGCGCCCTCGGCGTGCCGCTCGTCGTCACCTACCTCGGGATGGACATCACGGTGACACCGCGCACCGCCGCCGAGGTGGCGCGCCGCCGCCGCGCCTTCGCCGCGGCCGACCTCGTGCTCTGCGTCTCGGACTTCCTCGGCGAGAAGCTGCGCGAGGCGGGATGCCCGCCCGAGAAGGTGCGCACCCTCTACACCGGAGTGGACACCACGAAGTTCGTGCCCGCACCGCCCGCGGAGGGCGTCGGCGCGTCAGGCGCGGCTGCCGCACCCGCGAAGCCGCAGGTGCTCTTCGTCGGCCGCCTTGCCGCGAAAAAAGGAGTGATCCACCTCATCCGCGCGATGCCCGAGGTGCGGCGCGCGGTGCCCGAGGCCGAGCTCGTGATCGCCGGCGATGGCGAGCTCCGCGCCGAGCTCGAGTCCGCCGCGAAGGCGCTCGACCTCCCGGTGCGCTTCCTCGGCGTGCAGACCCCCGCGCAGGTGAACGAGCTGATGCGCCGCGCGACGGTGCTCTGCGGCCCGAGCGTGGTGGACGCACGCGGCAACGCCGAGGGGCTCCCCTTCACCTTCCTCGAGGCGCAGGCCTGCGGCCTGCCGGTGGTGGTCTCGACCTCGGGAGGCACCGCCGAGGGCGCGGTCGACGGCAAGACCGGCTTCCTCTTCGCGCCGGGGGACGAGCGGGCGCTCACGCGCCACCTCATCACGATCCTCAAGGACCCCGCACTCCGGCAGCGGATGAGCCTCGCCGCCCGTGAGCACATGGTGCAGAACTTCGACCTGGCGAAGCAGACGAGGGTGCTGGAGTCGCTCTACGACGATGTGAGAAAGGTGTGAGGTGAGAGGTGGGAGGTGTAAGGGAACGGCGGCGCGCGCTTCTCCCTCACACCTCACACCTCACACCTCACACCTCACACCCCTAGTCGACTTGGAGGACCGCCAGGAACGCCTCTTGGGGAATCTCCACGGCCCCGACCTGCTTCATCCGCTTCTTCCCCTCTTTCTGCTTCTCGAGGAGCTTCCGCTTCCGGCTGATGTCGCCCCCGTAGCACTTGGCGAGCACGTCCTTCCGCAGCGCCTTCACCGTCGTCCGCGCGATCACCTTCTGCCCGATCGCCGCCTGGATCGCCACCTCGAAGAGCTGCCGCGGGATCAGCTCCTTCAGCTTGTCCGCGATCTTCCGCCCCCAGTCGTACGACTTGTCGCGGTGCGTGATCACCGAGAAGGCGTCGATCGGGTCGCCGTTGATCAGCATGTCGAGCCGGACGAGGTCGCTCCGGCGGTAGCCGAGCATCTCGTAGTCGAGCGAGGCGTACCCGCGGGTGAGCGACTTCATCTTGTCGAAGAAGTCGAGGATGATCTCCGCCAGCGGGAACTCCCAGTCGATCTCCACCCGCGTGGTGTCGATGTAGCTCATCCCCTTGTACTCGCCGCGCCGCTCCGTGCCGAGCGTCATGATCACGCCGATGTAGTCGCTCGGGACCATGATCCGCGCCTTCACGTACGGCTCCTCCACCCAGTCGATCACCGTGGATGGGGGCATCAGCGCCGGGTTCTCGACCAGCTCCATCTCGCCGTCGGTCTTGAAGACCTTGTACTCCACGCTCGGCACGGTCGTGACGAGGTCGAGGTCGAACTCGCGCTCGAGCCGCTCCTGCACGATCTCCATGTGCAGCAGCCCGAGGAAGCCGCAGCGGAAGCCGAAGCC
>CAZHAG010000109.1:0-9633 GCA_964529705.1 uncultured Gemmatimonas sp.
GAGCGGATCGAGCTCGACACGGACCACTTCAAGGGGAATGCGCCCGGCTCTTGCATGCTCGAGGCGTGCGACATTCCGTCCGGTTCGCGCTTCGACGCGGAGAAGGCGAGTTGGGCGCCGCTCCTCGCCGAGAGCGCGCTCCAGCCGCACACGCGGCACGCATGGGAGGTGAAGGCACCGCGCGAGGCGACTCATGTGCGACTCAACATCTACCCGGACGGCGGGGTGGCGCGGCTCCGGTTGTTCGGTCGCGCCGCGGGATGAGCGCGCCGGCGCGCACGCCTCGGCGCGCGGTTCCGTCCGCAACTCCGCGCACGGCGTGACGTGACGCCTTCCGTGGACCTGCTCGACCGGATGCCCTCGCCCGAGCTGCGCGAAGCCCTGCTCGCGTGCGGCGGCGCGACCCGCTGGGTGGAAGGGATGCTCGCCGAGCGGCCATTCCGGTCCGAGGCCCGTCTGCACGCGGTGGCGGACGAGGTCTGGCACACCCTCGTTGCCGCGGACTGGCACGAGGCCATCGCGCGTCATCCGCGGATCGGGGCACAGCCGGCGCACGGCGGACTCGGCGCCGCGTGGTCCGCCAAGGAACAGGGCGCTGTCGCCACCGCGTCGGACGAGGCGAGGGCCGCGCTCGCCGAGGCGAACCGCGCCTACGAGGCGCGCTTCGGGCACATCTATATTGTGTGTGCCACGGGAAGATCCGCGGAGGAGCTGCTCGGGATCGCGCAGGCCCGCCTCGCGAACGAACCCGGGACCGAGCTCGCCGTGGCGGGAGAGGAGCTGCGGCGGATCATGCAGTTGCGACTCGCGAAGCTGTTGGCCCACGACGCCGGAGCGCAGGGATGAGCACCGCGATCACGCTGAGCACGCATGTCCTCGATACCTCGCTCGGGAGACCCGCCGCGGGGATCCGCGTGCGACTCCTCCGCGGGAGCGAGACGCTCGGGAGCGGCGTCACCGACGCGGACGGCCGCGTGAAGGAGTTCGGCGCGAAGGGCGCGCTCTCCGCCGGGAGCCACGCGCTCGTCTTCGAGGTCGGCGACTACTTCGCCAAGTCGAAGCGGGACGCGTTCTATCGGGAGATCACGGTCGCGTTCGAGGTGACTGCAGGCGGCGGGCACCAGCATGTGCCCCTCCTGCTGAGCCCATTCGGCTACAGCACCTACCGCGGGAGCTGAGCCGCCCAGCGCGCCAGCAACGCGCGCTCGGCGTCCGTCATCCGGGTCTTGTTCGCAGGAGGCATCGTGCGCGTGGTGACGGCGCGCTCCTGGATGCGTGCCGCGTACGCGATGATCTCCTCGGGCGTGTCGAAGCGCACACCCGCCGGCGTCACGCCGAGGCTCACGTCGGCGGGTTCGGCCGCATGGCAGCTCCCGCAGCGGCGGTCGATCACATGCCGGACGTCGGCGAACTCCACGGGACCCTGCGTGGCGACGTCCACGACCGTTGCGCGCGGCGATCCGCCCCGCGACGCACTCTGCTGCATCACCGCATAAAGCGCGGCCACGGTCGTGAGCATCGTGGCGGCAAGGGCCGGACGCCACGAGGGAAAGGCGAAGCGGATGTTGAGCACGTGCCGCACCGCCGCGCCGCCGGCCACGAGGATGAGGATCGGGAGCCAGGGCTGCGGGTGCGCGTAGAGCGTCGAGAAGTGCCCGGAGAGCATCAGCGCGAGCACCGGGAACACGATGTAGTTGTTGTCGATCGAGACGCGCTTGGCCCGCGCGGAGGCCTCCGAGACCACCGCCGGCGCGCTCCCGGTGGTCTGGACCGCGGCCACGAGCTCCCGCTGCGCCGGCATGATCGTGAAGACCACGTTCCCGGCCATGATCGTGCCGAGCATCGCGCCCACGTGGAGGAACGCGGCGCGCGGGCTGAGCAGGAGGGTGAAGACCACGCTGATGAACGTGAGCGAGAGCACCCACTTGAGCGTGGCGAGCCGCGGCGCACGCGGCGCTATCGCGCGATGCGCGAACTCGTACACGAGCCCGCCGGCCAGGATGCCGCCGATGCCGACGAGCACGGCCGTGCCGTGCGAGATGTCGGCCACGGCGGGATCGGTCATCGCTGCGCGGCCGCCGAGCCAGTAGACCGCGAGGAGGAGCACGAAGCCGCTCCACCAGGTGGCGTATGCCTGCCACCGGAACCAATGGAGGCGCGCCGGAATCCGGGCGCCCGCGAGGAGCGTCTTCTCGGCGTAGTAGAAGGCGCCGCTGTGGAGGAGCCAGATGGAGCCGACCGGTTCCGGCGTCCGCGAGCGATCCCCCGCCGCCGGCGCGACGAGGTTCCGGTCCATCCAGTTCCAGAGCAGCGAGTTCCCGATCCACATGATGCCCGCGATCAGGTGCACCCAGCGGGCGACGAGGTCGACGAGCTCCACGCCCCAGGCGCTCACGCGCGGGCCTTCATGATCTTCACGAAGGAGCGGCTGCGGAAATCGTCCGCGGTGAGGCCGGTCATCGCCAGCGCCTCGTCCTCGGTGATCGCGCCCGAGTTGATGCCGCGCAGGAAGAAGTTGAGCAGCCCCTGGCCCGTGGCCGCGTCGTCGAAGACGTCGCCCACCAGCGTGGCCTGCGCGGCCTTCTGCACGAAGTTGCTGAGCCGCGCGCCCGCCGACTCGATCCCCTCGAGGAAGAAGCTGTAGAGCGCGCCGTAGCGCGAGACGAGCTGGGCCGGATGGAGGTCCCAGCCCTGGTAGAAGCCGCCGGCGAGGGAGTGTCGCACGTCGTCGAAGTGGAGCTTCCAGGCGGCGTGCACGCTCGCGGTGTTCTCCGCCTCCTGCTCGGCGGAGAGCGTGGCGCCCTCGGCGGCGCGGTGCACGGGCACCGGCATCACCGTGGTGGAGCCGTCGGAGAGCCAGACCTCGGTGCCGGCGAACGCCACCTGCATGACGTGCTTGGCGAAGTCGCAGGCCGGGTGCCGCATCCGCTGGTGGGCGGCGGTGATGTTGATCCCGGCGGTGTAGTCGTAGGTGCCGAAGTGCGCGCCGCGGAGCCGGCCGTCGGAGGCGGCGAGGAGGCGCGGGAGGAGCGCGCGGCCGCTGGTGTCGAGCACGATCTGCGGCGTCTCGACCATCGCCTCGAAGCAGAGCGTGCGGTCCGCGAGCGCGAGCTTCCGCTCGAGGCCGCGCAGGAGCGCCACCGTGTACTCCACCTGCTCAATGAGCGTGATCTTGGGGATCGTCACCACCCAGCGCTCCGGAAGCGCGGCGGCCTCGACGAGTCCCGTGGTGACCAGGTCGAGCGTGCGGACGCTGCGGGCGCGCAGCTCCTCGTTCAGCGGCTTGATGCGCATCCCGATGAAGGGCGATAGCGTGCCGGCGGCGCCACCTGCCGCCAGCTCCTGCACCACAGCGCGCGCGTGGCCGTCCTCCTCGGCGTTCGGACGGTTGCCGTAGCCGTCCTCGAAGTCGATCCGGAAGTCCTCGATGGGTTCGCGTTCGAGCTTCCCGCGCACCCGCGCCTCGATGCGCGCGAGCGCCGGGTGCGCGCCGATGTCGACGGCGCGGCCGAGTGCGGCGGCGTCCGGGGCGAAGCGGTCCAGGGCGGCGAGCGCGAGGCGGCCGAGCTTGGGCACCGAGTCCGCGCCGAAGAGCTGGGCGCCGCCGTACACCGTGTGCACGGGCTGGCGCCCGGCGCCCTCGCCCTGATGCGCCGCGGCAAAGGCGAGGTTCGCCTCGCGGAGCGCGGCCGTCGCCTCTGCGAGGGCGGTGTCGCCCGCGAGGGCGTCGTTCGGGGTTCCTCCGGACTCGCTGCGCGTGGTGGCCATGGGCGGGCAAGGGGGTGGGGGCGGGTCGCCGGACGCCCGAATCTATCCCGGCGATACTCGGGTCGCTCGCGGATCGTCGTCTCAGCAGATGTGTACCACCAAAGATCGGACGCGCGCCGCGTCCTCGTTCGTTCCCCCCTCCGCCCGGCCCATGACCCGCCCGTCGCTCCGACTCCCGCTCGCCGTCGCCCTCTCCGCTGTCACCGCCGCGGCGTGCGGTGGCTCCCGCTCCCAGGTGCTCATCCCGCCGGCGGTGGAGCTCGCGCCGCACAACCGGATCGGGCTGGTGCTCTTCACGGCCGAGAAGGCGAAGGGATCGCTCCCGGCGCTCGCCACGCAGCGCTTCTTGGAGCAGATCCTCCGTGCGCAGCCGGGGCTCGAGGTGCTCGAGCTCGGCGCGGTGACGGGCCCGATCGACGCGGCCGCCGCCCGGCGGCTCGGCACCGAGCACGGCGTGCGCACGGTCATCGTCGGCCACATCGTGGTCTCGGACGTGAAGCCGCGCATCTCGATCACCGGCGGGTTGAGCGCGAGCGCGGAGGCGACCGTGTCGCTCGCGACGCGCCTCCTCTCCGCGGAGTCGGGGGCGACGCTCTGGAGCCAGTCCTCGCGCCTGCGGGAGACGATCGGCTCGATCGGTCTCGCGGACGGACAGATGGTGTTCGGGGCGCAGGACCCCCAGGAGGCGTACGGCGAGATGGTGAACCGGCTCGTCTGGAACGTGACGCAGGACTTCCGGTCGCACTACGCGCGGCAGTGACGGCCGGCGACGGCGGTGCGTGACGGGTCCGGTGACCGCCGCCCGGACGGCGGGGTAGATGCGGGTGAGTGCAGCGATCGACGGGACTCCCCCCTGACCTGAGATTCGCCGCGTCCGCCGCCCTCAGCCCGGAGTCCGTCATGCGTCGCGTCGTCCGCTCGTCCTTCTCGGCATCACTCCACCCCATTCTGTTCCTCCTCGGCGCCAGTGCGATGCTCGTCGCGCTGGCCTGCACGGAGTCGGGGCCGACCTCGCCACCTTCGCCGCTCGAGGGCCTCAATCAGGGTGCGAGCCGTGACAGCGCCGGCAACTCCCCGCCCCCTGCGCCGACGCTGGGCACTCCCGGCTATGTGCATGGCACGGTGCTCGGGCCCTCCGCGCCGGGCGCGGGGAATGACAGTCTCGCCACGGCGCCGCGCGTCGCGAACGCGCGGATCGCCGCGTTCCGCGTGACCGGCGGGACGGCTTCGAGTCCGACCCTCGGTCCCGAGGCAGCGGCGGCCTTCACCGGCGCCGACGGGAAGTTCACGCTCCCGACCGTCCCAGGCGGGGAGTACGTGGTGACCATCACGCCTCCTGCGGGGAGCACCTACGGCGGTGTCTGGGTGACGGTCACGATCCACGACCAGAGTCACACCTTCCCTTGGTGGGTGGTGCTCTGGCGGAAGTGAGCTGACCGGGGCGTCATCGCTGGCGCTGGGAGCCGCCGAGGCTGTTGCCAAGGCGGCCGCCAACGCGGTCGCGGCGGCGGTTGCGACTGCGGATGGCGCGCGCGCAGTTTGCGGGATGCCAAGCCCCACGCGCCGCGCGCTCACCGTCGGCCTGCTCCTCCTCGCCGCCTGCCGCGCCGAGCGCGTCGAGCCACCGGCCGCCGCGGCGTACCCGCATGCGCTCGACTCGATCGGCACCGTCCGCGAGATCTACGACGGCACGCTCTCGCCGGAGCTCGCGGTCAACACCTTCCGCAACATCGACCGGCTCTTCCCCAGCCGCACGATCGCCGCGGGGGGCACGCCCCGTGGACTGCCTCCCGCCGCACGCCCCCTCGGGGAGATCCGCATCGCGTCCGGGGACACGACGGTCGGTCTCGAGGCGTATCTCGAGCTGGATCGCGTCGCCGCGGTGCTGGTGCTCAAGGACGGGGCGGTGGCGCTCGAGCGATACCGCCACGGGAACACGACGCGCACGCGCTGGATGTCGATGTCGGTGGCGAAGTCGGTCACCTCGACGCTGATCGGCGCGGCGCTCCGGGAGGGGCGGATCCGGAGCCTCGACGACTCGGTGACGCGCTACGTGCCCGCGCTGGCGGGGAGCGCCTACGACGGAGCGACGGTGCGCGACGTGCTGCTCATGGCCTCAGGTGCGCGATGGAGCGAGCGCTATACGGACCCGACCTCCGACCGTCGACGCCTCCTCGAGGCGCAGCGCTCGCAGGTGCCGGGCTCGGCCATGGCGGTGATGCGGAGCCTGCCTCGCGCGGCACCCCCGGGGACGCGCAACAACTACAGCACGGGGGAGACGCAGGTCGCCGCCGAGATCCTGCGCGGCGCGCTCGGCGGGCCGCTCGCGCCGTACCTCTCCGAGCGCATCTGGCGGCGAGCGGGGATGGAGGCGGACGCGACCTGGTGGCTCGACTCCCCGGATGGCGTCGAGATCGGCGGGAGCGGCATCAGCGCGACGCTGCGCGACTACGCGCGCTTTGGCCAGTTCATCCTCGAGGATGGCGTCGTGGCGGGGGACTCGATCCTTCCGGCGGGTTGGGTGCGAGAGGCGACGACGCCAAAGGTGCTGCGCGGCGGCGCGAAGGTGAACTACGGCTATCTCTGGTGGACGGCGATCGCCGAGCCCGCGCGCAGCCACGGCGCGTTCAACGCGGAGGGGATCCACGGGCAGTTCATCTGGATCGATCCGGCGGAGCGGGTGGTGATCGTGGTGCTGAGCGCGCGCCCGCACCCCACGGAGGGAGCGGTGGTGTCGGACTACCGGTTCTTCGATGCGGTGGTGGCGGCGCTCGCGACGGAGCAGTTGCCTCAGTAGCCGCGCGCGCGGTCCACCGTCCAGTTCGGCAGCCGCCCCGCCTCGAGCTCCGCGAGGCACTCGAGGAATCCCTCGCCCGCTCCCCGCACGGTGGTGGTGCCGGAGATGTGCGGCGAGATCATCACGCGCGGGTCGTCCCAGAGCGGCGACGAGGCGGGGAGGGGCTCGGTCTCGAAGACGTCCAGCGCCGCCCCCTTCAACCAGCCCTTCTCCAGCGCCTCCGGCAGCGCGGACTCCTCCACAACGCGTCCGCGGCCCGCGTTCAGCAGGACGGCTCCGCGGCAGCGCGAGAGCAGCTCCCGCGATACAAGACCGCGTGTCAGCGGCGTGTCGGGGACGGTCAGGACGATCCAGTTCGCCTCCCCCACGAGTCGCGGGAGCTCCGCGACAGTGTACACCTCGCGGAACGCTGGATGCGCTGCGCCAGTGCGCGATACCCCCGTGACCACGCAGCCGAACGCGCCGAGCGCCGCGGCAACCGCGGACCCGATCTCTCCCGTGCCCACGACGAGCGCGCGCGTGCCCGCGACGGGCGAGACCTCGCGCGGATGCCAGTGCCTCGCCCGCTGTTGCTCAAGGAGGGGGATGATCTGCAGCTGGAAGGCCAGCACTCGCGCCACCGCCCACTCGGCGATCATCGGGCCGAAACGCTCGGGCGAGCGCGTCAGGAGGATCGATGGGTCGATCGGCTCCGGCAGCAGGAATCCATCCACTCCCGCGCCGGTGCTGTGCACCCAGCGCACGCTCCCGAGCGACGGGTCAGAGGGCGGACGCTTGAAGCCGACGTACACCTCGGCCCAGGCGAGCTCGTCCGCCGCGATCTCGTCGAAGTTCGCGCCGATGACTTCCAGCTCCGGCCTGCGCGTGCGGATCCATGCGGTGAGGGGCGCGTGCAGCCCGGAACCGACGAGGATGCGGCGCGGGGCGAAGGGGAGCGCGAAGGGCGCGTGGTTCGTCATGGCGCGCGTAAGCTGCCGCTCGCCGAGGGGCGCCGCAATCTTCCTTGCCCCTGCTGCGCAGGCACCCGCAGTTTGGAGGGCGCGTCAGACACGGCGCCTCCCACTCCAGCCGCCCTCCCGTGAAGCGAATTCTGCAACTCCTCCTCGTCGCCATCCTCGCGCTCGCCGCCGTCCTCGTGGTGAACACGCTCCGGGTCCCGGCACCCCAGCCAGCCGCCGAGCCGAGCGAGAGCGTGGCCGTGGACGAAGCGCTCGCGGCGGAGCGGCTGGGCGCAGCGGTCCGCTTCGCCACCGTCTCGTACGCCTCGGGTGCGCCGATCGACACGGCCGCGTTCCGCGGCTTCCACGCCTTCCTCGAGCGCTCCTTCCCGCTCGTGCACCAGGCGTCGCGTCGTGAGGTGCTCGGGGGGCTGAGCCTCCTGTACACGCTTCGCGGCTCGGACTCCACGCTCGCCCCCGTGGTCCTCATGGGGCACATGGATGTGGTGCCGGTGCCGGAGCCGAACCTGCCGGAGTGGACGCAACCCCCGTTCTCCGGCGCCGTGGCCGATGGGTTCGTCTGGGGGCGTGGCACGCTCGATGACAAGACGACCGTGCTCGCGATCCTCGAGTCGATCGAGGGGCTGCTCGCCGGGGGGTTCATGCCGCCGCGCACACTCTACCTCGCGTTTGGCCACGACGAAGAGGTGGGTGGTCGGTACGGAGCGCGCGTGATGGTGGACACGCTCGTCGCGCGCGGCGTGCGCCCCGCGTTCGTGCTTGACGAGGGCGGGTTCCTCGCGAGCGGTGTGATGCCCGGTGTCACGGGACGCTCGGCGATCGTCGGGATCGCGGAGAAGGGGTACCTCTCGCTCCGGCTCCGTGCACTCGCGCAGGGTGGGCACTCGTCGATGCCGACCGGGCGCACGGCGATCGGGGCGCTGAGCCGCGCGATCGCGCGGCTCGAGGCGGAGCCGTTCCCCTCCTCGCTCGACGGCCCCACGCGCGGGATGCTGGAGGCGATGGCCCCGTACTCCCCCTTCGCGACCCGTCTCGTGCTCGCGAACCTCTGGCTCACCGAGCCGCTCGTGCGGAGCCAACTCGCGAAGAACCCGCTCGGCGCCGCACTCATGCACACCACCACCTCGCCGACGATCCTCGCGGCCGGCGTGAAGGACAACGTTCTCCCACCCGAAGCGACAGCGGTGGTGAACTTCCGCATCCGCCCGGGGGAGACGCAGCAGAGCGTGATGGAGAAGGTGCGACGCACCATCGCCGATACGATGATCCTCGTGGAGCCCACCGACAGTGCGCGCACCGATCCCTCGCCCGTGTCGGATGTTGGGTCGGACGCGTACGGGCTCATCGCGGAGACGATCCGGGCGATGGTGCCGGGGGAGCGCGTGCCCGTGCTCCCCTACCTCGTGATGGGGGGGACGGACGCGAAGTACTGGGGCCCGCACTCCGACAAGGTGTTCCGGTTCCTCGCCGTGCCGTTCGGCGAGGGAGATGTCGCGCGCGTGCATGGCGTGAATGAGCGGATCGCGGTGAAGGACTACGCGGTGGCCGTCGGGTTCTTCTCGCGGCTCATCCGCGGACTGGAGGCGCTCCCATGAGACGGCGGACCTTCCTGCAGCACGCGGCGGCGGCTGCCGCGCTCCCACTCGCTCCGCGGGGCTCGGGCGCAACCGAGGCCGCGGACGTTCGAGGCGCGAACGGCACCCTCGGTCGCGCTCCGCTGCGCGTGAACGCCGAGCGGCTGAACGGCTGGCTCGCGCGCTTCGATGCGATCGGGCGGACGAGCGGCGGGATCAATCGCGTGGCGTACTCCGAGGCGGACCTGGCCGGGCGAGCGTTCACGCTCGACCTCTTCCGGCAGGCCGGGCTCACGCCGCGCATCGACGCGGCGGGGAACATCTTCGGACGCGTCGCCGGCACCGATCCCGCGCGCAAGCCGATCCTGATCGGCTCGCACGTCGACTCGGTGACCGACGGCGGGAACTACGACGGCCCGGTGGGCTCCTTCGCCGCGATCGAGGTGGCGCGCACCCTCCAGGAGCAGGGGGTGCGGCTCCGGCATCCGGTGGACGTGGTCGTCTGGCAGAACGAGGAGGGAGGGACCGTGGGGAG
>CAZHAG010000110.1:0-9604 GCA_964529705.1 uncultured Gemmatimonas sp.
ACCCGCGACCCCAACCTTGGCAAGGTTGTGCTCTACCAACTGAGCTATTCCCGCATGCGTCGAAGAGTAGGGGACACGGGCACACGGGGCAAGCGCGCCCGGTCGCGGCCTGCAGACCGCGCAGGAACCGGGCTACCTTTCGCGCATGAACGACGTCGTCTCGCTCGCCGCCGAACTGATCGCCACTCCCTCGACCACGCGCGACGAGGGCGCCGTGGTGGACCTCGTCTCCCGCTGGCTCGTCGCCCGCGACTGGAACGTCACCGTGCAGGAGGTGACCCCCGGACGCGGGAACGTCTGGGCCTCGCGGAAGGGCGGGGGCGTGACACTCTCCACGCACCTGGACACGGTCCCGCCGCACCTGCCGCCGCGTCGCGAGGACGGCCGGCTCTACGGGCGCGGCGCCTGCGATGCCAAGGGGATCGCGGCCGCGATGATGGTCGCCGCGGACCGGCTCGTGGCCGAGGGTGAGCAGCGCGTGGACCTCCTGCTCGTGGTCGGCGAGGAGCGCGGCTCGGATGGCGCGCGCGCCGCGAACCAGCTCCCCGCGACGAGCCGCTGGCTGATCAACGGCGAGCCGACGGAGAGCATCCTCGCCTCCGGGTGCAAGGGCGCCCTCCGCGTGATCGTCCGCACGGAGGGGAAGGAGGCACACTCCGCGTACCCGCACCTCGGCCGGTCCGCGATCGCGCCGATGCTCCGCATGCTCCCCGAACTCGACGCGCTCCCGTTCCCGAGCGACCCCGTCCTCGGTCCGACCACGGTGAACGTCGGGCTGATCCGCGGTGGCACCGAGGCGAACATCGTCCCCGGCGCCTGCGAGGCGGAGATGATGGTGCGCCTCGTGGGCGACGTCGCGCCGGTGCGCGCGCTTCTCGACGGCTGGGCGAAGGGACGGGCGGAGCTCGAGTACGGATCGTTCATCCCGGCGCAACACTTCCATACGGTTGCCGGCTTCGAGTCCGCGCCGGTGGCGTACACCTCGGACATCCCGCTGCTCACGAACTGGGGGAAGCCCCTCCTCTTCGGGCCGGGCTCGATACACGTCGCGCACACCACCGAGGAGTTCGTACGCGAGGACGAACTGCGCGCGAGCGTGGACACCTACGTGGCGCTCGTGCGGCGGCTGCTCGCATGAACGGCGGCCTCGCGTGCGGAACGAGTGGCACCCATGACTGACGCCCGCCTCCCCGTCGCCGTGCTTGGCGCCACCGGCGCCGTCGGGCAGACCTTCATCCGGCTCCTCGCCGGCCACCCCTGGTTCCGGCTCGCCGAGGTCGCGGCGTCGGAACGCTCGGCGGGAAAGACGTACGCTGAGGCCACGCGCTGGATCGAGGGGACGATGCCGAGCGAGGCGGCCACGCTCGTCGTCACCGCCTGCGACCCGGAGACCGTGCGCGCGCCGCTCGTCTTCTCCGCGCTGGATGCGACGGCGGCGGGGGAGCTGGAGCCGCGATTCGCCCGTGCCGGCCGGTTCGTGCTCAGCAACGCGAAGCACTTCCGCATGGAACCCGACGTCCCGCTCGTCATCCCGGAGGTGAACGCCGCGCACCTCGCGCTGCTCGACGCGCAGGCGGCGCGGGGCTGGACCGGGGGCGTGATCACCAATGCGAACTGCGCGGCGACCGTGGTGGCGATGGCCCTGGCGCCGCTCCACGCGGCGTTCGGCGTGCGCGAACTCTTCGTCGCCACGATGCAGGCGGTCTCCGGCGCGGGGTACCCCGGCGTCCCCTCGCTCGACATCCTCGGGAACGTGATCCCTTACATCGGGGACGAGGAGCCGAAGCTCGAGCGCGAGATGCAGAAGATGCTCGGCACCCTGCGCGGCAGCGCCGTGGAGCCGGCCCCGTTCGTGGTGAGTGCGCACGCGAACCGCGTGCCGGTGGAGCATGGCCACACGGCGGCCTGCTCCGTGCGATTCGCGACGAAGCCGACGGTGGCGGCGGCGCGCGCGGCGCTCGAGTCGTGGACGGGCGACCCCGTCGTGCGCGGACTCCCGAGCGCGCCCGCGCGCCCGCTCCTGGTGAGCGACGTCACCGACCGTCCGCAGCCGCGGCGCGATGTCATGGCGGGGAACGGCATGACCGTGACGGTCGGACGCGTGCGCGAGGACAACCTCTTCGACCTGCGATTCGTCGCCTCGGGTCACAACACCATCCGCGGCGCGGCCGGTGGCTCGATCCTGAACGCCGAGGTCCTGGCGGCGTCGGGGCGGCTGCGCTGGCGGCCCCCTTCACCCGCATGATCGTCGTCAAGTTCGGCGGCACCTCCGTCGGCGACGCCGCGGCGATCGCGCGTACCGCCGCGATCGTGCGCGGCCGGCTCGAACGGAAGCCGGTCGTGGTGGTCTCCGCCCTCGCGGGCACCACCAACCAGCTGATCGAGATCGGCGGCCACGCGGCGGGCGGGCAACTCATCGTCGCGCTGACGATCCTCGAGGAGCTCAGGACGCGGCACTTCGCCGTGATCGACGAACTGCTCGCGGGCGATCGCGCCCACGCCGAGATCGCCACGGAGACGGGAGCGCTCTTCGACGAGTTGGCGCACCTCGCGGAGGCGCTCTCCGTGCTCGGCCATGCCACGCCCCGGTCGCAGGACGCCGTGGCGGCGATGGGGGAGCGGCTCTCGGCGCCGATCGTCGCCGCGGCGCTCGCGCGCGCGGGGATCCCGGCCCGTTGGGTCGATGCCCGCCGCGTGATGGCGACGTCGGACGAGTTCGGCCGGGCCGAGCCCAAGGCGGACGAGATCGCGCTCGCCTGCCGTGCGGAGCTGGCACCGCTCCTCCGCGAGGGCGCCGTGCCGGTGCTCGGCGGTTACATCGGCGGCACGGCGTCGGGCATCACCACCACGCTCGGACGCGGGGGCTCGGACTTCTCCGCCTCGCTCTTCGGCGCGGCGATGGAGGCGGAGGCGATCGAGATCTGGACCGACGTGGACGGGATGCTCACCGCGGACCCGCGCGTGGTGCCCGAGGCGCGCCTCATCGAGCACATCCGCTTCGACGAGGCCGCAGAACTGGCGAGCTTCGGCGCCAAGGTCCTCCACCCCAGCACGATCGCGCCCGCGGTGAAGCGCGGCATCCCCGTCTTCGTCTTCAACTCGCGCCGCCCCGAGGGGGCGGGCACGCGCATCACCTTCGACGCGCCGCGCCTCGCCGTGCGGGCGATCGCCGGCCGACCGCGCACGGTGGTCGTGAAGGTTCGCTCCCCGCGGATGCTCGCGCGCCCGGGCGCCCTGCGCGCGATCTTCGCGGTCTTCGAGGCCAACCGCACCTCCGTCGACGTGGTCGCGACCTCCGAGGTCTCCGTCTCCGTCACGCTCGACGACGACCAGCACCTCGACGCGGTGGTCGCGCAGCTCTCGGCGCTCGGCGACGTGACCGTGGAGCGGGGGCGCGGCATCGTCGCGCTCGTCGGCGCCGGACTCGGCGAGAGTACCGCCACCATGGCCCGTGCCCTCGGCGCGCTCGGGGACCTGCGGCTGCACATGGTCTCGCTGAGCGCCACCGGCATCAACCTCACACTCATCGTCGACGACGACTGCGTGCACGAGGCGATGCGACGGCTCCATCGGGCGTTCTTCGCGGCGGAGGCGGCATGAGCGCTGCCCGCGGCCGCACGCGGATCGCCATCCTGGGCGATGGGCGCATGGGGCAGCTCCTCGCGGCGCTCGCCCCGGAATCGGGCTGCGAGGTCGCCGCCCTGCTCGGGCCGGCGCAGACGGCGCGCGGCCTGACCCGCGCGGCGCTCGGGGACGCACAGGTCGCGATCGAGTTCACCGTGCCGAGCGCGGCGGCCGCACTCGTGCGGTCCTGCGCGAAGGCCGGCGTGCCCGTCGTGAGCGGCACCACCGGTTGGGACGCGGAGCGCGCGGCGGTGGAGGCCGACGTGCGGGCCTCCGACGGCGCACTCCTCTGGGCACCCAACTTCTCGATCGGCGTCCACCTCTTCAAGCGCGTGGTGGCCGAGGCGGCGCGCCAACTCGCCCGCGCGGACGCGGGGTTCGACCTGCACCTCGTCGAGACCCATCACGCCCGCAAGCTCGCCGCGCCGCGCGGGACCGCTCGGGCGCTCGCCGACGCGGCGGGTGCCGCGGCCGGGAAGCCCGTGCCGATCACGAGCGTGCGCACGGGGCACGTGCCCGGCACGCACGAGCTCGTCTTCGACGCCCCGTTCGAGCAGGTGCGCCTGGTGCACGAGGCGCGCGACCGCCGCGTCTTCGCGGCGGGGGCGCTCGCCGTCGCGCGCTGGCTCGCGGGCCGGCGCGGCGTCTTCACGCTCGACGACTTCCTCGGAGGCCACGCCCCATGAGCCGGCTCCTGCGCGGCGCCTTCACCGCGATCGTCACTCCCTTCCGCGCCGACGGCGTGTTCGACGAGTCCGCGTTCACCTCGCTCGTCGACTGGCAGTTGCAGGAGGGCATCGACGGCCTCGTGCCGGTGGGATCCACCGGCGAGGCCGTCACGCTCTCGCTCGCGGAACGCGAACAGGTCGTGCGCATCGCGGCGGAGCGTGCCGGTGGTCGGGTGCCGGTCATCGCCGGCGCGGGATCCAACGACACCGCGGCCGCCATCGCCGCTGGCCGCGTGCTCGCGGCCGCGGGCGCGACGCACCTGCTGCACGTCTCGCCGATGTACAACAAGCCGCCGCAGCGCGGGCTGCTCGCGCACTTCCGCGCGATTGCCGACGCTGCCGACGTGCCCGTGGTGCTCTACAACGTCCCCGGGCGCACGGCGAGCAACATGGCGGCCGAGACGACGCTCGCGCTCGCCGAGCACCCGAACATCGTGGCCGTGAAGGAGGCGTCGGGGAACCCGGCGCAGATCGACCAGATCATCCGCGCGCGGCCGGCCGGCTTCGGCGTCCTCTCCGGCGACGACGGCTTGACGCTCGCCGTGATGACGGCAGGCGGTGAAGGTGTCATCTCCGTCATCTCGAACGTGGTCCCGCGCGCGTGCGTGGCGCTCTGCGCGGCCGTCGCCCGCGGCGATCTCGACGAGGCGCGGGAATGGCACCATCGCCTCGCGCCGCTCGTCGATGCCGCGTTCGTCGAGTCCAACCCGATCCCGGTGAAGGCGGCGCTCGCGCGCACGGGGCGCATCAAGAACGTCCTCCGCCTTCCCCTCGTCCCGATGGACCCGCGCCACCAGCCGGCGCTCGAGGCCGCGCTCTCGGTCGCCGGGGTGGAACTGTGACGGACGCCCGCGACAGCGCACCGTACGTGACCGCCCTCGAGCGGCAGGTGGAGGCGCTCTTCGCGCTTGCCGCGGATGCGCTCCCGCCCGACGCGGAACAGGTCGTGAACGACCTGCTGAGCGCGCTCGAGACCGGCGCGGTGCGCGCGGCCCGGCGCGACGAGGACGGCGTCTGGCGCGCCGTGCCCTGGGTGAAGCGCGGCATCCTTCTCGGCTTCCGGGTGGGGCGCATGGTGGAGCAGGGGGCGGGCGACTCGCCATTCCGGTTCTTCGACAAGCACACCTACCCGACGCGCGCCCTTACGCTCGCCGACCAGGTGCGCGTGGTGCCCGGCGGCTCCACGATCCGCCGCGGGGCGTACCTCGCGCCGGGCGTGGTCTGCATGCCCCCGATGTACGTGAACGTCGGGAGCTGGGTGGGCGCGGGGACGATGATCGACTCGCACGCGCTCGTGGGATCGTGCGCGCAGGTCGGCGCGCGCGTGCACCTGAGCGCCGCCGCACAGGTCGGCGGCGTGCTCGAGCCCGTGAACGCATCCCCGGTGATCATCGAGGACGACGTGACGGTGGGCGGGAACTGCGGCGTGTACGAGGGGACGGTGGTGCGCGCGGGTGCCGTGCTCGCCGCGGGAGTGGTGCTCACCCGCGGCACGCCGGTCTTCGACCTCGTCCGTGAGACCGTGATCCGCGGCTCCGCCGAGATGCCGCTGGAGATCCCCGCCGGCGCCGTCGTCGTGCCGGGCGCTCGCGCGGTGAAGGGTGGGTTCGCCGAGCGCGAGGGGCTCTCGCTGCAGACCCCGGTGATCGTGAAGTACCGCGACGAACGGACCGACCTCGCGACCGCGCTCGAAGCCTGGCTCCGGTAGCCACCATGCGCGTCCCCGGCGACAAGTCGATCTCCCACCGCGCGCTCATGCTCGCGGCGCTCGGCAGCGGCCGATCGCGGATCCGGGGGCTCCTCTGCTCGGCGGATCTCGAGTCCACGGCCGGCGTGCTGCGCGCCCTCGGCGCGATCATCCCGCCGCTGCACGACGCCGAGGTGGTCGTGGAGGGACTGGGCCTGCGCGGGCTTCGTGCGCCCGCCGCGGACCTCGAGTGCGGGAACAGCGGCACGAGCACGCGTCTCCTCGCCGGCATCGTCGCGGGCGCTGGACTCCACGCCCGGTTCATCGGTGACGCGAGCCTGAGCGCGCGCCCCATGAAGCGCGTCGCGCGTCCGCTGGAGGCCATGGGTGCGCAGGTGGAGCTGGCCGCGCACGGCGGGCTGCCGATGTCGGTGCGGGGAGGCCCGCTCCGCGGCGTGACCTGGCATTCGGAGGTGGCGAGCGCGCAGGTGAAGAGCGCGATCCTCCTCGCCGGCCTCGTGGCGGACGTCCCCGTGGAGGTCCACGAGCCGGCGGCGACGCGCGACCACACGGAGCGCATGCTGCGCGCTCGGGGAGCGGACATCCGCACGGACGGCCTCGCCGTGAGCTTCGTCCCCGGGGCGCGACTCGACGCGGCCGACACGGACGTGCCAGGGGACCCGTCGAGCGCCGCGTTCTTCGCCGGACTCGCCGCGCTGGGAGCGAGCGCGCCTCTGACCATCGAGGGCATCTCGGTGAACCCGCTCAGGGTCGGAGCACTGCGCGTCCTGCGGCGGATGGGGGCGCGTGTCACGTACGGCGCGTCGTCGGACCAGGGGGGAGAGAGCGTCGCCTCGGTGACTGTCGGGCCGTCAGCGCTCCGCGGCGTGACCATCGGTGCGGACGAAGTCCCGGCGCTGATCGACGAACTCCCGCTCCTCGCCTGTGTGGCCGCACGCGCGGAAGGAGAGACCCGCGTGACCGGCGCGGAGGAGCTCCGCGTGAAGGAGAGCGATCGGATCCGCGCGATCGTCGCGAACCTGCAGGCGCTGGGGGCGGACGCCGAGGAACTCCCCGACGGGCTGGTCGTGCGGGGCAGCGACCGGCCGCTGCGGGGCACGGTGCGCACCCATGCGGATCACCGCATCGCGATGGCGTTCGGGGTCCTGGGCGCCGTCGGCGACAACGACGTCACGGTCGACGACCCGTCGTGCGCGTCGGTCTCGTACCCTACCTTCTGGGATGACCTTGCCCGACACCGACAGCGCTGAGCGCCGCCGCCCGCTCGTGGTCGCGATCGACGGCCCCGCCGCCTCGGGGAAGTCGTCCACGGCCAAGTGGGTGGCGTCCGAGCTCGGCTTCCGCCACGTCGACTCGGGCGCGCTCTATCGCGCCGCGACGGCTGCTGCTCTCCGCGCCGAGTCCGATCCGCGCCGCTGGACGCAGGACGGGGTGCTCGCCGCCGCGGCGATCGTCTCGCTGGTGCCCGGGGAGCGCAGCTTCGAGGCGCGCCTCGACGGCGCGCCGGCGGAGGAGGAGCTGCGCGGGAGTGCGGTGACGAGCGCGGTCTCCCTCGTCGCGAAGATGCCGCGGGTGCGCGCCTGGGTGAACGACTGCGTGCGCGCGGCCGCGGAAGGGCACGCGGTCGTGGTCGACGGCCGGGACATGGGGACCGCGGTCTTCCCCAAGGCACGGGTCAAGATCTTCCTCGTGGCCGACCCCTGGGAGCGCGCGAAGCGCCGGCTGCTCCAGCGCTTCGAGCGCCTGCCGACCGAGGCGGAGATCGCCGAGGAGACGGACGCGCTCGTGCGGCGCGATGCGAAGGACGAGGCGCAGACGCAGCGCGCGTCCGAGGCCGTGCTGATCGACACGACCTACCTGACACAGCAGGAGCAGGTGGAGCGGATCGTCGCGCTCGCCCGCTCCGCGATGCGCTGAGGGCACACAACGCGCGGCCTGAGAGCTCAGGCGCTCGCGAGGTCATCCTCGCGCAGGAGCGTGAGGTCCCGCCGTCGGGGCCACAGGAGTGGGGGGACTTCGTGCCATCGCGCCCACCCCGGCCAGCGCCCAGAGCGGGGGGAACGGTCCGGGCATCGCGGGGGAGATAACCCGTTCGGGGGTGGCGCTTTGCGGTTGACCCGGTGCCGCGAGCCCAGTATGCTTCAAGGCTACTCGAAACCGGGCGAATCCTTCGTCCGGTTCCGTCCATGTCCCCCGTGCCTCGACGCGGCGAGCCGAACCCTCCGCGATCTGGAGTTTGACCCATGACCGTAGCTGAAGCCGAGACCAACGCCGAAGCCCTGACGCCGGAAGAGATCGCCCGTCAGAAGCGCGACGCCCAGCGCGCGCAGCTCCGTCCCCTCGCCAACCGCCGCCCCGAGCTCTACGACGAGGACGAGCTCTCGTCCGACGAGTTCGAGGCGATGATGGACATGTACAACGGCACCCTCGCCTCGATCGAGGAAGGGGAGATCGTGAAGTCCACCGTGCTCGAGATCCGCGAGAACCTCGTGGTCCTCGACATCGGCTTCAAGTCGGAAGGGACGATCCCGCTCGAAGAGTTCAAGGACATGCCCGAGCTCAAGGCGGGCGACGAGGTCGAGGTCCTGCTCGAGCACCTCGAGGACAATGAGGGCTCGGTCGTCCTGTCGAAGAAGAAGGCCGACTTCATGCGCGTCTGGGAGCGCATCCGCGTCGCCTACGAGTCGGACCAGCCGGTGGAAGGCGTGCTCGTCAAGAAGATCAAGGGTGGCGTGGTCGTCGACCTCATGGGCGTGGACGCATTCCTCCCCGGGTCGCAGATCGCGCTCCGCCGCGTGCCGAACATCGACGAACTGCTCGGCCAGAAATACGAGTTCAAGATCATCAAGCTCAACAAGCGCCGTCGCAACATCGTCGTCTCGCGCCGCGTGATCCTCGAGACCGAGCGCGCCGGCAAGCGCGAGAAGCTCATGAAGGAACTGGCCAAGGACCAGATCCGGAAGGGCGTCGTCAAGAACATCACCGACTTCGGGGCGTTCATCGACCTCGGCGGCGTCGACGGCCTGCTCCACATCACGGACATGTCGTGGGGGCGCATCGCGCACCCGAGCGAGATGGTCCAGATCGGGGCCGAGCTCGAGATCAAGGTCCTCGACATCGACTGGGAGCGCGAGCGCATCTCGCTCGGCCTCAAGCAGCTCCAGGCCTACCCGTGGAAGGATGTCGCCGAGAAGTTCCCGGTCGGCACCCGCATCTCGGGGAAGGTCGTCTCGATCACGAACTACGGCGCTTTCATCGAGCTGCAGCCCGGCATCGAGGGCCTCGTGCACATCTCGGAGATGAGCTGGACGCGCAACGTCCGGCACCCCTCGAAACTCGTCAGCATCGGCGAGACGATCGAGGCGGTGGTGCTCAAGGTCGATCCGGCTGAGGAGAAGATCTCCCTCGGCATGAAGCAGACCGAGCAGGATCCCTGGATGTCGCTGCCGCTCAAGTACCCGGTCGGCACGCGCCTCAACGGCAAGGTCCGCAACCTCACCTCGTTCGGCGCCTTCGTCGAGATCGAGCCGGGCATCGACGGCCT
>CAZHAG010000111.1:0-9566 GCA_964529705.1 uncultured Gemmatimonas sp.
GCACAGCTGTCGACTTGGATTGACCGCGGTGTTCGCGGCCCCGATGTTCTGGATCGTCGGGTGTTTCGAACAGGAGTGTGCGCGATGACCAGCATCGGGATGGAGCGAGCGATCCCCATTCTACCGGTCGAGGATCTGGAACGGGCGCGCCGGTTCTACGTCGACGCCCTCGGATTCACCGTCACCTTCGAGGCGAGCGACGACGGGAGGACGGGGCTCCTGGGCGTCGCGCGGGGCACGATCGCACTGACGCTCGATTGCCCGATGGCGGGCCACGGACGCGACGCCTGCGTCGCGATCCACGTCGAGGATGCGGACCGCTACTTCGCGGAGTGGAGTGCGCGCACGGCCGTGATGCGCGAGCCGCGGAACGAGCCGTGGGGGGCGCGCACGTTCGACCTCGCCGACCCGTTCGGGAACACGCTGTTCGTGATCGGCCCTGCGACATAGGAATCGCCTGACCGCGTCGGGGAAGTGAGGCGGACGGGCGAGACGACGGCGCAGGACGCCGGCGGCCGCTGAGCGTCGGCCGGTGTACCTTCATGAGGGCTGGAGTTCGCGATGCTTCACGGCGCGGGGGTGCCCATGACTCGATCTTCGTGGCGGGCGGTGGCGGCGGTGGCGCTTCTCTCCCTCGGCTGCGCGCGCGGGCAGGTCGACACCGCCCTGGCGGGTGCCGACGACGGGATGGAGGCGACGCGCACGGTGTACCTCGGGACCTTCGGCCGGACGCCGGATGCCCAGACGGCGCGGGAGCAGATGCGCCTGGCATTGATAGCGCAGGGTCGGTTCGCGGTCGTGGAGTCGGAGTCCGCGGCAGACGCCGTCATCCGCGGTGACGTGGTGCTCCGGCGCGGGAGCTCCGGCCGCCTGCGGGACTCGCAGGTGTTCGGCGAGCTGCGGTTGCTGCGGGCGCGCTCCGGCCGGCTGCTCTGGCAGGGGCGCTACGAGCCGCGTGATGTCGAGCCGATCTCCAACGAGACCGTGCCGGCCGCGCTCATCCAACGCCTCGTGCTGCAGTTGAGCGAGGAGTTGCATCGTGCCGCTGGCCCCACGTAGCGGCCCAGGTGATCCCAGCAACCCCAGACACGAGCCTCCATGGAACAGCACCGCATCTTCAAGATGGCGTTCGCGAGCGTCTACCCCCACTACGTCGCGAAGGCGGAGAAGAAGGGGCGGACCAAGCGGGAGGTCGACGCGGTGATCCGCTGGCTGACCGGCTACAGCCAGCGCGAGCTGACGGCGCAGATCAGGAAGGGGCGGGACTTCGAGGCGTTCTTCGACGAGGCGCCGGCGCTCCACCCGAACGCACCCCTCATCACCGGCGTGGTGTGCGGCGTGCGGATCGAGGAGATCGAGCACCCGCTGATGCGGAAGATCCGGTATCTCGACAAGCTCGTTGACGAGCTCGCCAAGGGACGGCCGATGGAGCGGATCCTGCGCACCTAGTCGATCGCCGTGGCGATCGGCTTCTCGCGGTGACCGCCGACACTTGTCGACACTTGTTGGCGCACGCGCTCGTAGTCCAGTACGTCCCATTCCCGGAGATCACGTGGACACGGAAGGCCTGCTCATGTTCGGCCTCATGTTGCTGGGATTCGCGCTCGCGATCGGGTTCGTCATCACGGTCACGGCGGGAGCCATCTCGCGCCTTCGCGCGTCGCAGCGTCCGGCGGACGCCCTCGGATCCGAGGCGCGACTCGCACGGATCGAGGCAACGATGGAGGAGATCGCGCGCGAGCTCTCCCACCTTCGCGCGTCGCGGCAAGCCGGGCTCCTACTGGAGGGCGACGGCCGCAAGGACCGGCGTGAGCTCCAGCGGCCCGTCACGCCGCACTAGGGAACTGGCCCGTCCGCGGGCCGCCTATCGGCGCGACGGGTCAATTCCTTCTCGGAGGCGTTCATGTTCGGACTCGTGGGTGTGCTCTTCTCGCTCCTCGCCATGCTCGGGATCGTCGCGGGCCTCGGGTTCGCGGTGGCGATGGTGGTGCGGGGGGTCCGCGCCGCAGAGCGCCGAGGCGACGGGCGGGGCGACCTCGAGCAGTTGCGGCGACAGCTCGAGCAGCTGCAGGCCACGGTGGACCAGCAGGCAATCGACCTCGACCGGCTGCGTGCGAGCCAGGACTTCACCACGCGGTTGCTGGGCGAACGTTCGGGAGAGTCCCGTGGCGGCGCCTCGTAGCGCGCCGCATGGCGGTACCTTCACCGCGACCCTCTTCCGGTATCCGGGGAAGGGGGGCTGGCACTTCGCGCCGGTCCCCGGCCGCCTCTCGCCGCCTGACCGCCTGGCGTGGGGGCGCGCGCCGGTTGAAGCGGTGGTCGACGGCGTGACGTGGCGCACGAGCGTGTGGGTAGGGAAGGACGGTCGTACGCTGCTCGCCGTGCCCGCGCGCGTGCGTGGCACGAAGGGCGCGGGCGACCGGGTGCGCGTGACGCTGCGATTCAACCTCTGACCCGAGGCGAGGATGACGAAGCGACTGCAGACCTACGAGGCCCCCGGGGTCACGGTGACCTTCGACCCGAACCTGTGCGTGCACAGTGGGGTCTGCGTGCGCGGCCTCCGCGCGGTGTTCGACGTGAGCCGCAAGCGCTGGATCCATGCGGACGCGGCGCCGCCCGACGCGGTGGTGTCGCAGGTCGCGCGCTGCCCCTCCGGCGCGCTCCAGGCGACGCGCACGGCCGAATGAGCGGCGCGCGATTGGTTCCGCTCCGGCTCGCCGCACTGGTGGGCGCGCTGGTGGCCGCGCTCACCGCCTCACTCGCCGCCTGCGCGGGAGATGAGGTCTCGGTGGCCGTGCGCATCGAGATACCCGCGGACGTGCCGTCGATCGAGGCCGGGACGGTCCACCTCCAGCTCTGGCAGTACGATCCGCTGGTGCAGAACGAACCGACCGGCGTCCCGCCTTCGCCGCTGGTGGACCAGTCCTCCCAATCCTTCCGTCATCGCGCCGGGCAGAGCACGGTGCTCTTCATGGGCGTGAGCGGCCGCATCGCGGCGCGTCACCGGTACTTCGTCTCGGCGGACGGGTGCGTGCCGTCGCCCGCGGGCGAGGTGACGATCCTCTGGGATGGGATCGAGGACATCACCCGCCTCCCGCGGGAGATCCGGATGCGCCCCCGCCCGGGGGGTGGTGATTGTGCGAGCCGGCAGACGGGGACTTCCGGCGGCGGCCCCCCGGATTGAGCTTCCGCCCATGACCGCTGAGCCAGAGTGCGCGTGCCGCCTGCGCGCCGCCATCGATCGCGCGGAGCCGCTGCTCACGGCGATCACCGATGACGCATCGGCGCGGCATCCCGCGCCCGGGAAGTGGTCGCCCCGCCAGATCATCGGCCATCTCATCGACTCGGCCAGCAACAACCACCAGCGTTTCGTGCGCGCCGCCTGGACGCCGGACCTCGTCTTCCCCGGCTACGAGCAGGAGCAGTGGGTGGACCTCCAGCGCTACCAGGAGCGGCCGTGGCACGAGTTGCTCGCGTTCTGGAGCGCGTACAACCGCCATCTCGCGGTCGTGATGGCGGCCGTGCCCGCCGAGGCGCGCACGCGCGTGCGCGAGCGGCACAACCTGGACGAGATCGCGACGCGCGCGCCCACCCAGCGCTCCGAGCAGACGCTCGACTACTTCATGCACGACTACGTGGACCACCTCGAGCTGCACTTGCGGCAGATCCTCGGCGAGGCGTGGCCGCGTTCGCGCGGCTGATCGGAGTGGAGCGCGCGCGCCGCCCGGGCGGCTTGGACGCCGTCCCCCACCCTGGGAGCCGGTCAGGCGCTTCCGGGCGGTGCTGCGCTGGGTGTCGCCGCCGCGGGGGTGGCGCCGGCGCGCCCGGGCCTTATCGTAGGGAGGACGGAACGCCCGAACGCCCCACGTACCTCACTCGACCGGAGGGACGGATGCTCCTCACGCAGCGCACACTCCAGACCATCCACGGCTACTGCACCCGGAACCGACGGCTGATGGAGGAGTCGAAGACGGCCGGCTGCTTCAGTTGCGGCGAGACCTTCACGGCGAGCGATGTACGGGAGTGGGTGCGCGAACGTGACGCGGCGACGGGAGCGCCCATCGGCGAGACGGCGAAGTGCCCGCGCTGCGGATTCGGTGCGGTGCTCCCCTCGGCGGCGCCGATCACGCTGACCCCGGAGCTCTTCCGCGCGATGCAGTCCTTCTGGTTCAAGGGCACGCACTGAGCGCTCCGGTGGGAGGCGGTCCGGAGTTGTCGCGGGGCGCCGGTGCGGCCCGCGGCCTCGAGGCCGCCTAGCCTGGCCGCGACGGAGTGGTGGCAGCCCGGGCCCGTTGCCGGGGTCCCGGATGTGCTGCAGCCCGTGGCGCACATTCTCCTGCAGGTGCGGGAAAGCGTCGGCGAGATGGTCGACGGCCTCACGCTGGAGGAGTGGAACGCGCGCCCCGCTGGGATCGCGTCGGCGGCGTTCCACGTGCGGCACATCACCGGCGTGATCGACCGCCTCTTCACCTACGCCCGTGGCGCGGCGCTCTCGGAGGCGCAGTTCGTCGCGCTCCGCGCGGAAGGGACCTCGATGCGGGCGGAGGAGGTGGACGGTGTGCTCGCCACGCTCGGCGCGCGTGTGGACGCCGCCGTCGAGGAACTCCGCACGATCGCTCCCGCGACGCTCGGCGACTTCCGCAGCGTCGGGCGCGCGCAGCTTCCATCCACGGTGATCGGCTGCCTGGTGCATGGGGCCGAGCACGCGATGCGGCACGTCGGGCAGCTCTCGGTCACCACGCGGGTCGTCCGCGCGGCGGGTGCCGCGTCACCCCCCGCGTGAGGATCCGCCGGGATGACCTCAGCCACCCGGCCGTGCGGGGGCTGATCGAGGAGCACCTCGCGAACATGCGCGCGATCTCGCCGCCGGAGAGCGTGCACGCGCTCCCGTTCGAGTCCCTGAAGGATCCGGCGATCACGTTCTGGACGGTATGGGAGGGGGAGGAGCTGCTCGGCTGCGCCGCGCTCAAGGAGATCGACACGGCGCACGGCGAGGTGAAGTCGATGCGGACGCCGGCCGCGCACCGGGGGCGCGGCGCGGCCAAGGCGTTGCTCGCGCACCTCGTCGCGGAGGCCACGGCGCGCGGCTACCGTCGGCTCAGCCTCGAGACGGGTGCGCAATCCGAGTTCGCGCCGGCGCACCGGCTGTACCAGCGCTTCGGTTTCGCCTTCTGCGGTCCCTTCGAGGGATACGTCGAGGACCCGAACAGCGTGTTCATGACGCGGGCCCTCTAGCGACATCACGCGATCGAGGCGTCGCGTGCCCGCGGCGTCACGGCGGAACGTCACCCTTGAATCCCGGCGCGACGCGGGGACAGAATGGGATGGAGCGTGCGGCGCAGGACACCCCCATGGAGACGCGGATGAGACGCAACGGGAAGCAGCAGGCGAGTTTCGTCGCGGCGATCGGGTTCGGCCTGGCGCCGCTCGCGGTCGCGGTGCTGCGGATGCTGACCGGCGACGACGGGACCCGCATGTTCTGGATGGCGTTCATGGCGACGGGACTCGCCGGGGGGGCGCTGGCGACGGCGATCGGGCGGCGGCGCGGCCGGCGCGCGGTGATGGTCGATGCGATCGTCATCCTCGTGGGGGCCACGCTCCTCTCGGGCGCGACCGCGTTCCTGCTCGGCGCCACGGCCAGTGCGGGCATCTGGGCCGTCTCAGGGGCGTTCGGTATCGCACTGGCGGCCTCGAGCGTCTTCGTCGCGTACTCACGGACCTCGTGAGTCACTGACCGGAGCGGAGGACATGGGACTATTCTGGGACCTGATCCAGCAGAGCCAGATCAGCGACCAGCGCGGAGCGCTCGGGACGATGGAGGATCGGCTGGCGGTGCTCGAGCGCGAGCTCGCGGAGACGCGACTCGTGCTGCACGAGGTGCTGGTGCGCCTCGAGAACAAGCTCGGCTCTGATCTCGACGCCGACGGTCGGATCGGGTAGCAGGGCGCTGTGAGAGGAGAGGACCGATGAGGACACGATCGATCGCACTCGCCTGGTGGGCCGGACTCGTGCTGGCGGCGTGCGTTGCCGTCGCGCCCGCCGTGCAGCACGCGCAGGAGGTCTCGCCCGCGCGCCACGGGCTCGACACCGTACGTTTCGCACCCGAGCTCAACGTCGACTTCAGGAAATCCGCCGCGACCGCGTCAGGCGCGTACTGGCGCGACATCGGCGTCGGCACCGGGGATCTCGTCGCCGAGGGCAGCGCGGTGCAGGTCCGCCATCAGCTGCTGCTGCCCGACGGCACGCGCATCGGCGCCTCCGCAGACGCCGCGATCGATTTCCGCGTCGGGGACGGGAGCGTCATGCCGGGCCTGGCTGAGGCGGTCCGCGGCATGCGCGTGGGAGGTCGGCGCCAAGTCGTCCTGCCCTTCGAGTCCCAGGGACGCCGCGGCAGGGAGGGGATCCCCGGCGTGCCGGCGGGAAGTCCCATCGTCCTCATCGTCGATCTGATCCGGGCCGGCTAGGTCTTTCTCCGGCTCGCCACTTCCTCCGGTGCACCCCATGACCCGATCGCGCGCGCTCGTCCCGGCGCTCCTGGCGCTTCTACTGCTGGGCGCACTCCACGCGTCCCCGGTCGCCGCGCAGGCGAGCGCCGCCGAGCGCTCGGTGCCCGGCGCCGTGGCGCTGCCGGCGGAGCTGGACCGCGTGCTGCGCGACTACGAACGGGCCTGGCGCGCGGGAGACGCCGCTGCCCTCGCGGCCCTGTTCGCTGCCGACGGGTTCGTGCTGCAGCCCGGACGCGCCCCGGTGCGGGGGCGCGCCGCGATCCAGGCGGCGTACCAGGGGCAGGGCGGCGGAGCGCTGCGCCTCTGGGCGCTCGGCTTCGGCGCCGACGGAATCATCGGATACATCGTGGGTGCGTACGGCTACGGCGAGGAACTCACCGACCAGGGGAAGTTCACCCTCACGCTGCGGCGAGGGCCGGACGGACGCTGGCTGATCTTCTCCGACATGGACAACGCGGGTCCCCGCGAGGCGCGACGTCCGCCGTCGGAGTCCGCATCCACCTCTCCATGAGATCACTCCCGTGAACGACCCCAAGTGCCCGACTTGCGCGGTGCCGATGGACGCCGGCTTCATGATCGACCGTGGTCACGCGAACTCGCCGAGCACGGCCAAGTGGGCGGAGGGGGAGCCCGAGCGGTCGTGGTGGCAGGGGCTCAAGCTCCGCGGGAAGGAACAGATCGCCGTCCGCAGCTATCGGTGCCCGCGCTGCGGCCTGCTGCAGTCGTACGCACCCTCCGCATGAACCGGGCGCGCACGCGCGGCGCGGCATTCCGGGTGCGCGCTGCCGTCGCGATCGCGGGCACGACGTCCGCCATCGCGCTCGCCGCGCAGCCGACGGAGCTCGCCGCACTCCTGAAGGCGTCGCGCATCGACGCGCCGGTGGCCGCCTCCTGCCGGGGCGAGTTCGGCGAGGGACGCGGCCCGGGCTTCGCGGTGGCGGTCGCACTCGGCGCGAAGGGAGGCCGGTACCTGGTGCTGCAGCAGGGCGCGGAGGCGGTCGAGCTTGCGGCGTTCACCGACGGGGCCGACATCACCTGCTACTCCGTCGATGAGGCCGAGCGGATGAACGTCGCCATCCGGGAGTCCGAGGGCATCCACGGACAGATCAAGCCGAGTGGGGGCGGCACGGTGGTCTGCGGATTCGTCGATTCCACCACGGCAGCCTGCTGGCAGTTCGACCCGGCCACGAAGCGGTTCGTGCGCGCCGGAGGGTGGATCACGTAGGGCTCCCCGGACTCAAGACGCTGGCGTCCCCGGTCGATACGGTACTCGGGGGGATACGTCTTGTCCGACGCGGAAGGGATGCGCCGCCGCCTCGAGGAGGCCACGGCGGGCGACTACGAGGTGATCCGGGAACTGGGCCGGGGCGGGATGGCGACCGTCTTCCTGGCACGGGACCTCGCGCTCGACCGCCAGGTGGCGATCAAGGTGATGTCGCCGCAGCTGCTCGCGGTGGAGGGGATGGCCGAGCGCTTCCTGCAGGAGGCGCGCGTCTCCGCCGCGCTCCAGCACCCGCACATCGTCCCGATCCACGCCGTGCGGCGCAGCGGCGACCTGCTCTACTTCGTGATGACGTTCGTGGCGGGGCGGTCGCTGGATGCCATCCTGGCCGCGCATGGTCCGCTGCGCCCGGCCGTGGTGCGCGCGCTGCTCACGCAGGTGGGGGCCGCGCTCGAGGCCGCGCACGCGCGCGGCGTGGTGCACCGCGACATCAAGCCCGCCAACATCCTGGTCGACGAGCGCGGCGACGCGGTGGTGGCGGACTTCGGCATCGCGCGGCTCGTGGAGCAGCCCGGGCGCACGCAGGTGGGGGAGACGGTGGGCACGCCGGCGTACATGAGTCCCGAGCAGTGCTCCGGTGACACGCTGACCGGGGCGGCCGACCAGTACTCGCTCGGCGTGGTGGCGTATGAACTGCTCACGGGAGCGCCGCCGTTCACGGGCGACGGACTCATGCAGGTGGTGTGGAAGATGGTGCATGAGGAGCTCGTGCCGCTCACCGCGCAGCGGGGCGACGTCGACCCCGCGCTGGCCGCCGCGGTGCACCGGATGCTCGCGACGCGCGCGGTGGAGCGATGGCCGAGCGTGGCGGCGGCCGTGGCCGCGCTGCCGGCGCTCGTGCTGCGGGGAGATGCGCCGGAGCGGCTCGAGCTCATCCGGATGGCGCAGGGGGAGGTCGTGCCGGGCGCGAGCGCGCCCACGCTGCGGAGTGGCCCGGTGACCGCCTCGCTACGGCTCTCGCAAGTGAGCGGCGTGATGACGGTGGATGACGAGGTCGAGCTGCGCGCCGAGGCGCTGGACCGGGCCGGTGCGCGGCTCGAGGGCGTGGTGCTCGGGTGGTCGTCGAGCGATCCCACGGTGGCGCGCGTCAGCGCCGACGGTCGCCTCACGGCGGTCGGGATCGGCCGGGCGACGGTCACGGCATTCGATGGCGACGCGGAGGTCTCGCTCGCGCTCACCGTGACGCGGGCGGGGCTGCGTGCACTCACGCTCGCGTCCGCGCCCTCGACGCTGGAGGTGGGCGATCGCGTGCCGCTCCGTGTGCTCGACGGAAGTTCGGGTGTGGATGCGCGACCTGCGCGACTCGTGGCGTGGAGGACGAGCGATCCGGCGGTGGCCCGCGTGGATGCGGAAGGGATGGTGACTGCGGTGGGCGAAGGGCGCGTCGAGATCGTCGCACGCGCCGGGGGCGCGTCACGGGCGGTGGAGTTCCGCGTGAAGCGCGCGATGATCAGTGCCGTCGAGGTCTCGTCCCCGGCGCCGCGGATCCGCGTGGGAGAGCGCATCCGTTTGGCGGCGGCCCCGGCGAACACGCGCGGACACCCGCTCTCGGGGCTACCGGTCCGCTGGGAGGTGAGCGATCCGGCGATCGCGGCGATCTCGCCGGAGGGAGAGTTGACGGCGCTTCGCAGTGGCCAGGTTCTCGTCGCGGCCCGGGTCTCGGGCCGGGTTGGTACGGCGCGCGTAACGGTGGCGTCTCCGGCGTAGCTGTGTGCAGCACCTAGACAGTGACCAGAAACGAGTCTCTGAATGTGATAGGGCGGTTCCAATCTGGACGA
>CAZHAG010000112.1:0-9539 GCA_964529705.1 uncultured Gemmatimonas sp.
CCTGCACTACCGAACGACGCCTTACTCGGACGCGTCGTCCCCGTCGCTCTCGCCCGCGTCATCCCCGCCCTCGGCGGCCGCGCCGCCCTTGAGGCGCGCGGCGATCGCTTCCGGCTTGGCCCGGCGGCGCCGCGGGCGGCGCTTCCGGCGACGGTCGTCATCGCTCTCCTTCTCGGTGCCGCGCTCGGACGACCAGGTGGTGGACTCGCCCGGCTCCTCCACCTCGGCACGCGCCGGCGCCTCGCGGCGGGCCTCCTCGATGGTGTTCGCGATGGCCGCGGTGATCAGCTCCACCGAGCGGATCGCGTCGTCGTTGCCGGCGATCGGCACCGTGATGAGGTCGGGGTCCGAGTTCGTGTCGCAGATGGCCACGATCGGGATGCCGAGCTTGTTCGCCTCGTCCACCGCGATGCGCTCCTTCTTGGCGTCCACGACGAAGAGGAGGCCCGGGAGCCGCCCCATCGCCTTGATGCCCGAGAGGTTCTTCGAGAGCTTGTCGCGCTGACGGGACATCATCAGCTGTTCCTTCTTGGTGTAGTTCTCGAACGCGCCCCCCGCCTCGGAGCCCGCCTCGAGGTCCTTGAGCTTCTTGATCTGCTTCTTGGCGGTCGAGAAGTTGGTCAGGAGCCCGCCGAGCCAGCGCTCGGTGACGTGCATGACCCCCGCGCGCTCGGCCTCGGCGGCCACGATCTGCGCGAGCTGCCGCTTGGTGCAGACGAAGAGGATGTTCTCCCCGCGCATGATGACCTCGCGCACGAGCTTCTGCGCGAGCTCGATCTGCCGGAGCGTCTTCTGGAGGTCGATGATGTGGATCCCATTGCGCTCCGCGAAGATGAAGCGGCGCATCTTGGGGTTCCACCGGCGCGTCTGGTGCCCGAAGTGGACACCGGCCTTGAGGAGTTCGTCGAGCGAGGGCTGAGACATGCGGTTGCGTCCTGAGTATGGTTGTGTGCGTCGTCCGTCGTCATCGCTCCGTGTCACCACGCCAGGGGCGCGGCACCGGCACGGGGGGCTGGGCGGACTGTGAGATGACTGCGGGTGGGAGGTGGGAGGGGTGAGGTGTGAGGAACTGCGTGCCCTCACACCTCCCACCTCATACCTCACATCTGCAGTTTACCGCTTGCTGAACTGGAACCGCTTGCGCGCCTTCGGACGGCCCGGCTTCTTGCGCTCCACCGCACGCGCATCGCGCGTGAGCAGGCCCAGGTCGCGGAGCTTCCGGCGGTGCGTCTCGTCGATCTTCACCAGCGCGCGGGCGATCGCGAGGCGGAGCGCGCCGGCCTGGCCGGTCTGCCCTCCCCCCGTGAGGTTCGCCGACACGTCATAGCTGCCGAGCGTGTCCGTCGCGGTGAAGGGCTGCTGGATCGCCGTCACGAGCGCCGGCCGGGGGAAGTAGTCCCCGAGCGTGCGGCCGTTGAGGCTCCACTTCCCCGAACCCGGGGTGAGGAACACGCGGCAGACGGCCTCCTTGCGGCGGCCGATCGTATGGGTCATCGGAGTCTCCGCCATTTACTTGGCCTCGGCCTTCGGGAAGGTGATCGTCTCGGGCTGCTGGGCGGCGTGCGGGTGCTTCGCATCCGGATAGACGCGGAGCTTGAGCCGCAGCTTCTGCCGTCCGAGCGCCGTCTTGGGCAGCATGCCGAAGACCGCCTTCTCGATCACCCGCTCGGGGTGCTTGGCCAGCATCGTGGCGAACGGGGTGTACATCTCGTGCCCCATGTAGCCGGTGTGGCGGAAGTAGTTCTTCTGCTCGGCCTTGCGGCCGGTCACGCGGACCTTGGACGCGTTGATCACGATGACATTGTCACCGGTGTCCATGTGCGGCGTGAACATCGCCTTGTGCTTGCCGCGGATGATGCGCGCGACCTCGGTGGCGAGGCGGCCGAGGACCATGCCGTCGGCATCGACCACGAACCACTTGTGTTCGATGTCGGAGGGCGTGGCCGTGTACGTCGTCTTCATTCGGGATCCATCTGGAACAGGAGGTACGGCGCCTCACCGGTGCGGGATGCAACCCGGGTCTCGGCCGCCACGAAGGCGTTTTGGGACAGACCCGAATCATAGACGCCCCCGCGAGCAGGGTCAAGTCTCACCCCGACAACGACATCTCCGGCCACCCAGGACTCCCGTGGGTCCCCCGAACGACCGATACTTCCGGAGTGCCGACCCCGCTCCGCCCTGTCCGACCGCCGACCGCCACACTCGTCGGCGGCGCCGTCGCATGGACCACGATCGCCTGGCTCGTGGGATTCCTCATTTGGAGCGCGGTCGCCCCCCCGTTCCACGCGACCTGGGCGCACCTGGTGGACGACACGGCCGTCCTCCCGCTCCGCGTCGCGATCGCCTGGATCGCGCTCCATCTGGCACACTCCCCCCAGACGGCCGAGGCCGCCCGGCGTGGATGGCGGCTCCTGGGCTGGAGCTTCGTCATCTCCGCTGCGGCGTCAGCGCTGCGCGTGCTCGGGGTCGCGGGACTCCCGCTCCCCACAGGCTGGAGCCTCATCCCGGCGATCCCGCAAGTCGTGCTCATGCTGGCGGGGATCTGGTCGCTGGCGCGCCTGCGCCAGGAGCGCGGACGCGCCGCGGACTGGTTCGACGCCGGCGTGATCGTCGTCGCCTGCTTCCTTCTGGCGACCCACTTCATCACGCGCGGCAACCCCTTCGCCTCCACGCACCTCGGTGCGACGCGGTGGCTCTTCCTGCTCTACCTCTGTGCCGACGTCCTCGCGGTGCACTTCGCGGCCACCGCCTGGTTCCGCAAGCCCGAGGGGCTCTCGCAGGTGATGCTTGGGTTGATGACCTTCGGCTTCGCCGTCATCGCCGTGGCCGACCTGCAGATCGACCAGGAGATCCAGGCCGGGACCTGGGCCAATGGTGGACTGCTCGACGCCCTCGTGGCGCTCGGCTTCGCCCTCATCGTGATCGGCCTCGACGCGCAGCGCCGCCGTGCCGCGCTCTCGCATCTGCCCCGCCCGGAGCTCGCTCCCGGGCGCCACGTCGTGGGCCCGCTCGCCGTCGTCGCCGCGATGGTGCCCCTCGTGCAGCTCGCCTGGGACCCGTCTCACGACACGGACGAAATGGCCTTCCTCGTCACCGGGATGGCGGTGCTGCTCGCACTCGTGCTCGCCCGCCAGGTGCTCGCCCTGCGGTACGCCGAGGAGCAGGCGCGATCCCGCACCGAGGCGGACCTGCGCTTCCGCTCGCTCGTCCAGCGCTCCTCCGACGCGATCTTCCAACTGACGCCGGCGCAGGCGATCGAGTGGGCGAGCCCGTCGGCGGGGGAGCTCACCGGTTCGATCCCCGCGCTCCTGCAGGGCCGCCCCATCGCGGAGCTCGCGCACCCCGAGGACCGGGACCGGCTGCGCGTGTTCCTCGCGAACGCGGGGGAGCCCTTCTCGCGCAACGCGGCCTTGCGCTGGCGCATGGGGCGCACGGACCGCTGGCATGACGTCGAGAGCGTGGTCTCCGACCTCTCGCCCGACGGGCGCACGCGCTCGCTGGTGCTCAACACCCGCAACATCACCGAGCGTGTGCGGCTCGAGCAACAGTTGCGCCAGGCGCAGAAGCTGGAGGCGGTCGGGCGCCTGGCGGGGGGCATCGCGCACGACTTCAACAACATCCTCGCGGCGATCATCACGCACGCCCAGCTGGTGCGCGACATGATCCCCGCGGACGACGAGCGCGCCCGTGACCTGCTGGAGATCGAGCAGACGGCGCAGCGCGGAGCCGTGCTCACCCGGCGCCTCCTCTCGTTCAGCCGACCCGAACACGGAGAGCAGCATGCGCAGCAGCTCTCCGTGGTGCTCAAGGGGATGGAGCCGATGCTGCGACGTCTCCTGGTCGGGCAGGTGGAACTCGCCCTCGCGCTGAGCGAGGACGACCTCTGGGTGCGCACGGCGGACGGCCAGATCGAGCAGATCCTGATGAACCTCGCGATCAACGCGCGCGACGCGATGCCCGACGGGGGCGTCGTGCGCATCTCGACGGCCCTGCTCGCGGTGCGGCCGGGGGACACGGGACGCGTGCGCATCCCGGGTGTGCTCCCCGGCCGCTGGGCGGAGCTCGTGGTGCGCGACGAGGGCGTGGGAATGGACGCCCACACCCTCGCGAACCTCTTCGAGCCCTTCTTCACCACGAAGCCGAGCGGGCTCGGCACCGGCCTGGGACTGACCACCGTGCGCGGCATCGTGCGCTCGCTCGGCGGCCACGTGCACGCGGAGAGCGCACCCGGCAAGGGCACGACGATGCGCGTGCTGCTCCCCCTGGCCGCCTCGGCAGCGCCGCTGCCGGTCGAGGAGCCCGCCGCACCCACGAGCGTGCTCGGTCGACCGCGCGTGCTCATCGTCGATGACGAGATATCGCTGCGCCGAGGCATGGAGCGGTACCTCGGTCGGCACGGCTACGAGGCGGTCGGCGCCCCTTCGGCCGTGGAGGGACTCACCCTGCTCGAGGAGATCGGCTGGCGCGTGGACCTGATCCTGACGGACATGGTGATGCCGCGGATGGGTGGGCGCGAGTTCGTCCGGCGCGTGCGGGAGCACCTGCCCGGAGTGCCGGTGATCTGCATGTCGGGGCACATGGAATGGGAGTCGGACGACGACGACGATCGCGACGCGCCGTGGGCACCGGACCGGCTGCTCGCCAAGCCCTTCACCTTCAACGAACTCCTCCAGCGGGTGCAGCTGGCGCTCGACCCGGCCGCGGCGCGCGCGGCCCCGTGACGCGCGGGACGCGTCAGCCGGCGTCCTCGCCCTCGAACTCGACGAGCGTGGTCCCCTTCTCGACCGCGGCGCCAGCCTCCACTCGGACGGCGCGGACGACGCCGGCGGCGGGCGCGCGCAGCTCGTTCTCCATCTTCATCGCCTCCATCACGACGACGCCCTGGCCGGCGACCACGCGGTCCCCCACGGCCACCTCGACGCGCACGACGAGGCCCGGCATCGGCGCCACGACCGGCGCCGGGCCCGACGCCTTCGCACTGGCGGCGGCGAGGTCGCGGATGGCGCGCGCGCGCTCGTCGAGCGCCTCGACCTCGAGCCGCCACCCGTCGATCCAAAGGGCATACTGGCCGCGCGCCGTCCCGCGGCGCGCCACCACGCGGTGCTGCACGCCCCCGATCGTCACGAGCCGCACCGTGGTCCCCTCCACGTCCGCGAGGTGCGCGGCCACGTGTTCGCCGTGCACCGATACGCCGTCGGCGTCGAGCACCACCGCGACGCGCTGGCCGTCGATGTCCACGAGATACCTCATGCCGCCTCCGGACGCAGCTCGCACACCGTCTCCACGTGCGCCGTCTGCGGGAACAGGTCGAAACACTCGAGCGCATGCACGCGCCACCCGGGGAGCCGCGAGACGTCGCGCGCGAGCGTCGCCGGGTCGCAACTCACGTAGATGATCGCCCGTGGGGCGGGCGCGGCCTCCGCAAGCGCGGCGGTCACCCGTGCGTCGACGCCGACGCGCGGCGGGTTGAGGATCACCACGTCCGCCGGGAGATGACGCGGCAGCATGTCTTCGACGCGCGCCGCGATGGCCCGCGAGGGAGACGGCAGGCCGCGCGCGGACCAGGCGCTCGCCTCCTCGTCGAGCTCGATCGCGGTGACCCGGACGCCCTGCGCCGCGAGCGCCACCGCGGTCGCGCCGGTGCCGCTGTACGCATCCACCACGTGCGCGGGCGCGAGTCGCATCACCTGCGCCACGACCGACGCATGGAGGGTCGCGGCCATCGCCGGGTTGACCTGCGCGAACGACGCCCCGGGCGCCGCCTCCGTGCGGCGGTCCGCGACGAGCCGGCGCCGGTGCCCCTCGGCGTGCCACCAGATCGCGGCCAGCGAGGGCACCGCGCGCAGGAAGGCGTCGAGCGCATCCCAGCTGCGCCCGCCCTCGAGCACGAGCATCGCGCGTCCCTCGGCCAGGCGGACGGTGCCACGCAGCCGGTCTTCCGACGGGAGATGAGCCCCTGCCGCGAGGATCTCGCGCCAGGTCTCGAGCACCTGCGGCTCCGTGATCGGGCAGTCGCGCAGCGTGAAGACCGCCTCGGGATCGTCGAACGCGCGCATCCCGGCTTTGACGGAGCCATCTGCGGCGCGGCGGATCGCGAGCGTGAGCGTGCCTCGGTAGCGCCAGGGGTCGCCCCCGCGGATCGGCGGGAGGTCGACGTCGCGCCGGGCGATGCGGCGGAACGAGTCGCGCACGATCGTGCGCTTCGCCTCGCGCTGCGCGTGGATGTCGAGGTGCTGGAGCTGGCAACCGCCACAGCGGTCCGGCGGCTCGTAGTGCGCGCACGTGGACGCCACACGAGACGCGCCGGGCCGGCGCACCTGCTCCAGCGTGCCGCGGCCCACGCGTCCCTCCACCCGTACCGACGCGTCGACCAGATCACCCGGCGCAGTGCGCGGGGTGAAGACCACGAGTCCGTCGAGACGCGCGACGCCGTCGCCGCCCGCAGCGATGGACGCGATCTCGAGCGGGGCGATCGTCTCCTCGGCCATCAGTCGCGCAACCCCTCGCGGCGCGCCAGCTGCGCCCACGCCGTGCCCGACGTGTCCGCCGCCGAGCCGTTCCGTGCGGCGCCGCCCCCGGCACGGCCCCGCCGGTCGCGCTCCGCGAGCAGCGCTGCCGCGATCGCGGCCGCACGGATGGTCTCCTCGCCCGGCCGTTGCGCGAGCAGGTGCGGCAGGCGCGCCTCCAGCCACTGGATGCTGATCTCGCCGCGACGGAACTCCGGGTCGGCCATCACCCGCAGGTGGAACTCGCGCGAGGTCTCGACCCCGTCGATGACGAGTTCCCGCAGGGCCCGCTCCATGCGGCCGATCGCGGCCTCGCGCGTGCGGTCGAAGACGATGAGCTTCGCCAGCATCGGGTCATAAGAGAGCCCCACCACGCTCCCCGCCTCGATGCCGCCGTCCCACCGCACGCCCGGACCGCCCGGCAGGTGCAGGTGTTCGATGCGGCCCGTGGACGGGAGGAAGCCGTTGGCCGGGTCCTCGCTCGTGATGCGACACTCGATCGCCCACCCGCGCGGCGTGGGTGATTCCGTGAACGGGAGCGGTTCCCCCGCCGCGATCCGGAGCTGCCACTGCACGAGGTCGAGCCCCATCACGAGCTCCGTGACCGGATGCTCGACCTGGATGCGCGTGTTCATCTCCAGGAAGTAGAAGTCGCCCTTCCGGTCGAGGAGGAACTCGCAGGTGCCCGCGTTCACGTAGCCCGCCGCGCGCGCGGCCGCCACCGCCGCGTCCCCCATCCGCTTCCGCAGCTCCGCCGTGACCGCGATGCTCGGCGCCTCCTCGATCATCTTCTGGTGCCGACGCTGCACCGAGCACTCGCGCTCGCCGAGCGCGATGCAGTTGCCGTGCTGGTCGGCGAGCACTTGGATCTCGACGTGCCGCGGGCCCTCGATGTACTTCTCGACGTAGACCGCGTCGTCGCCGAACGCGTTCTTCGACTCGCGCTGCGCTGCCGCGAGAGCGCCCGCGATCTCGGAGGGCGCATGCACCACCCGCATCCCCTTCCCGCCCCCGCCGGCGGCCGCCTTGAGCAGCACCGGATACCCGAACTTCTCGGCGATCGCCGCCGCCTCGGCCGAGTCGCGCAGCGGCTCGGTGGTGCCTGGGACCACCGGGGTGCCGGCCGAGATCGCCAGCGTGCGCGCCGCGATCTTCGATCCCATCGCGGCGATCGCCTCGGCCGGGGGTCCCACCCAGACCAGCCCCGCGTCGCGCACCGCGCGCGCGAACCACTCCCGCTCCGAGAGGAAACCGTAGCCTGGGTGCACCGCGTCGGCGCCGAGCTCCTTGGCGACGGCGATCAGGTGCTCTCCGCGCAGGTAGCTCTCCGCGGCCGGCGCCGGTCCGATGTGCACGGCCTCGTCGGCCTCGCGCACGTGCGGGGCCTGCGCGTCGGCGTCCGAGTAGACGGCGACGGACCGGATGCCGAGTTCCCGGCAGGCGCGGACGATGCGCAGCGCGATCTCGCCCCGGTTGGCGATGAGCACCTTGCGCAGCGGACGCACCGGGACCGCGGCGCGCGGGGGCGTCACCTGGTCGCTGCGGCGGCGAGCCGGCTTCACAGGGGGATGCAACCGTGCTTCTTGGCGGGGTTGCGCATCCGCTTGCCCTGCAGCGCGTCGAGCGCGTCGATCAGGCGGGGTCGCGTGTCGCGGGGGTCGATCACGTCGTCCACGTAGCCACGCCCCGCGGCGACGTACGGGTTCGCGAACTTCTCGGTGTACTCGTCCACCCGCGCGTCCAGCGCGGCCTTCGGATCCTTCGCGTCCGCGATCTCCGTCCGGACGAGGATCTCCACCGCGCCCTTGGGCCCCATCACGGCGATCTCGGCCGAGGGCCAGGCGAGGTTCACGTCGCCGCGGATGTGCTTGGAACTCATCACGTCGTACGCGCCACCATACGCCTTGCGCGTGATCACGGTGAGCTTGGGCACCGTCGCCTCGCAGTAGGCGTAGAGCAGCTTCGCGCCGTGCTTGATGATGCCCCCGTGCTCCTGCGCGACGCCCGGGAGGAATCCGGGCACGTCCTCGAAGGTCACGAGCGGGATGTTGAACGCATCGCAGAAGCGGATGAAGCGCGCGGCCTTCACGCTGGCCGCGATGTCGAGCACGCCGGCGAGCACGGCGGGCTGGTTGGCGATCACGCCGACGGAGTGCCCGCCCAGGTGCGCGAACCCGCAGAGGATGTTCTGGGCGAAGTCGCGGTGCACCTCGAGGAACTCTCCATCGTCGACGACGTGGCGGAGCACCTCGTGCATGTCGTACGGCTTGTTCGAGTTGTCCGGGATCAGGTCGAGGAGCGCCTCATCGCGCCGGTCGCGCGGGTCCGTCCCCGCCCCGCGCGGCGGGGCATCCACGTTGTTCGAGGGGATGAATCGCAACAGCTGCCGGATCCCCTCCAGGCACTCGAGCTCGGAGCCCGCGGTGAAGTGCGAGACGCCCGACGTGCCCCCGTGGGTGTCGGCGCCCCCCAACGCCTCCATGGTCACGTCCTCGTGCGTCACCGTCTTCACCACGTTGGGGCCGGTGACGAACATGTACGAGGTGCCGCGCACCATGTACACGAAGTCGGTGATGGCGGGCGAGTAGACGGCCCCGCCCGCGCAGGGACCGAGGATCGCGGAGATCTGGGGGACCACGCCCGAGGCGAGGGTGTTGCGGAGGAAGATGTCCGCGTACCCGCCGAGGGAGACGACGCCCTCCTGGATGCGCGCGCCGCCGGAATCGTTGAGGCCGATCACCGGGGCGCCATTCTGCACGGCGAGGTCCATCACCTTGCAGATCTTGCTCGCGTGCGCCTCGGAGAGGGATCCGCCGAAGACGGTGAAGTCCTGCGAGAACACGTAGACGATCCGTCCGTCGATCCGTCCGTACCCGGTGACGACGCCGTCCCCGTACGGGCGCTGCTCGCCAAGGCCGAAGTCGTTGGACCGGTGGGTGACGAAGCGGTCGATCTCGACGAAACTGCCGTCATCGAGCAGCGCATCGAGGCGCTCGCGCGCCGAGAGCTTCCCCTTGTCGTGCTGCGCCTTGA
>CAZHAG010000113.1:0-9477 GCA_964529705.1 uncultured Gemmatimonas sp.
GCGGGATGCTGCTCTCCCCCTTCGTGCGCGAGCGCATCGTGGGGCTGATCTCGGAGCCGAACCCGCGCGACCTGCTCGCACTCGCGGTGCTGATGGAAGCGGGGAAGCTCGCGCCCGCGGTGGAGCGCACCGTGCCGTTCACGGCGGCGGCCGAGGCCGTGGAGGAGGCGGGGAGCGGGCACGCGAGTGGGACGATCGTCGTCCGCGTCCGGGAGTGAGCGCGCGATGAACCGGATGGCGCGCACGGCCGGTGCGCTCTACATCGCGCTCTTCATCCTCGGCCCCTTCGTCTTCCTCTTCGGCAAGGCCGCGGCGCTGGTGCCGGGCGATCCGGCGGCGAGTGCGGCGAACGTGCTCGCGATGGGCATGGAGTTCCGCGTGGGGATGCTGGTCGAGGTCGCGATCATCCTCATCGAGATCGTGCTCGCGGCGATCTTCTACGTGATCTTCCGCCCAGTGAACCAGGCGCTCTCGCTCGCCGCGGCGTTCGCGCGATTCGGGGAGGCGCTGGTGCAGGGCGTCAACGTCCTGGTCAGCGGGACCGTGCTCCTCGTGCTCGTTGCCGACGGCGCGCTCGCCGCGTTCACTCCATCGCAGCTCGAGGCGCTCGGCCACCTTCTCCTCGGCGCGAACGCCTTCGGCGTGCTGGTCTGGGGGGTCTTCTTCGGCTTCCACCTCCTCCTGCTCGGCCATCTCGTCCGCGGGTCGGGCTTCCTGCCGCGATGGATCGGTGTGCTGCTGATGGTCGCCGGCGTCGGCTATCTCGTGCAGAGCTGCGGGATGATCGTTCGGCCGGACGCGAAGGCGACACTCGACGTGCTGGTGGTGGTGATGGCGGTGCCAGGGGAGCTGGCGTTCGCGGCGTGGCTGGTGACGAAGGGGATCGAAGCCGGTGCCGCGGATGTGGGGGCGTCCCGGCAGTGAACTCCCGCTGATCCTTCGCTCGACGGAGGGGTAGGACAGGAATCCCGCGCCTGGAGCCGTGATGCGTCCGTTTCTGCGCCGGAGGATCACGCTCGTCCTGCTCGCAGCCACGTCCGTGGTCGCGATCATCGGCCTCGCTTGGTTGCTGCGTGATCCCGAACCTTACTTCGCCGCCCGCCACGGAACGCTCGCCTTCGTGCGTCACGTGCGCACCACGCGCGACGGCTCCACCGTGGAGGAGACCGTCCGCCTGCGCTCGACCAGCGGACTTGAAGTTTCCCTCGCCATCCGCTCACCGGATGAGCGCGCCTCGGGCACGGTGCGAAACGACGTCGTGCGCCGCCCCCTCTACCTGATCCTCGGCGGCCACGTGCGCGGGATGGGCGCCGGCGCGCTGGTCGGCGAGACGCGCGGCGCGGTCATCGCGGCGCTCGAGTATCCCTACGACGGCGACCATCGCGCCAAGGGACTCGGCGTCGTCACCCAGGTCCCGGCGATCCGGAACGCGATCTGGGATACGCCACCGGCGGTGCGGCTCGCGCTCGATCACCTCCTCGCCCGTCCGGACGTGGATCCGACCCGCGTGGAGCTCGTCGGCGCGAGCTTCGGCGTGATATTCGCGACCGTCGCGGCCGCGATCGACGACCGCGTCACGCGGCTCTGGCTCGCGCACGGCGGCGGCCGGCCGTTCGCGCTCCTCGACCATGGGCTCAAGGACGAGATCCCGCTCGCACCGCTCCGCTACCCGGTCTCGCTGCTCGCGCACGTCATCGCCTCGGGTCCGCGCTTCGCGCCCGAACGGTGGGTGGCTCGGGTCGCGCCACGCCCGGTGGTGATGCTCAATGGGCTGGACGACGAGCGGATCCCGCGGGAGACGGTGGAAGTGCTCTGGCACTCGGCGCAGCAGCCAAAGCAGATGGTCTGGCTCTCGGGCCCGCACGTCCAGGGGAACCGGCCCGCCGTGCTGCAGGCGCTCGTGGACACGATGTTCCGGATCGCGGAAGGTCCCGCTGCGGATCTCCAGCGACGGTAGGGGCGCTCGGCGCGGCGGCACCCTCGACACCGCGTGGATCGGGCGCCAACGTTGTGGCGCTGACCCGCCCATCGGCCGGCCAGTCATCGCCCCAACTCCCGACCTGAGGTCGTCGCATGCGCCGCATCACGTCGCTCGCCCTGCTCACCGCGGCACTCCCGGCCGCCCTGGCCGCACAGGGCGCCGCGCGTCCCATGACCTTCATGGACCAGCAGCTGATGCGTCAGGCGGGCGCGACGGCCCTGAGTCCCGACGGTACCCAGATGGTCTACACGCTCTCCGTGCCGGACTGGGCGGACGGGCGCAGGTACACCGACATCTACCTGGTCTCCGTGGCCGGTGGCCCGGCGAGCGCCCGACAGCTCACCTTCACCAAGGACAAGAACGAGACCTCGCCGCAGTGGTCGCGCGACGGACGGCAGGTGATCTTCGCCTCGGACCGCGAGGGCGCGGGCCCGCAGCTCTTCGCGATCCGCCCCGACGGGGGCGAGGCGCGACAGATCACCTCGGCAAAGGATGGCGTGGGCGCCTTCGCCCTCACGCGCGACGGCACGCGGCTGGTCTTCGCCGCCGGGAAGGCGGAGGAGCAGCAGCTCTGGGCGCTGCCGATGGCCGGCCTCGGCGAGGCGACCGCGACGCCGGTGACGAAGCACGCGACCCCGGTGCGGAGCTGGCGGCTCTCGCACGACTCGCGCTCCGTCCTCTTCCTCGCGCCGGACTCGGTGGACCGGGCGAACAAGGAGCGCGTGGCGAAGAGGTTCGACGTGCGGGTGCGCAATGAGGACCTCCCACTCGACCACCTCTGGATGGTCGACCTCGCCAGCGGCGCGGAGAAGCGGCTCACGGAGGGCAGCACCTTCTCGGTGGAGTCCTTCACCCTCTCCCCCGACGGCCGCTGGGCGGGATTGCGCACGCTGCCGAACGACCGCTACGCGCGCACGGTCACGGAGTCGGCCAACGAGGGCGACCTCTACCTCCTCGACCTCTCCACCGGGGCGCTCGAGCGCCTCACCGACAACCGGCAGATCGCGGAGAGTCCGCTCTCCTTCTCGCCCGACGGGAAGCAGATCGCCTTCTCGGCCTCCGACGACTTCGTCTACTTCCGCGCGAACAGGGTCTATGTCCGCCCGGTCGCTGGACCTGGACCCTTCACCAAGCGCGGCGGCGGGTTCGACGGGGACGTCACGGTGGGGTGGTGGAGCGAGGATGGCCGGACGATCTACTTCAATGAGGGCGTCCGCGCGACGAACCAGGTGATGGCGCTCGATCTCGCCACGGATCGCGTCACGCAGGCGACGAACGTCGAGGGCTCCGCCTCCGCGAGCCGCGACGAGGTGAGCGGGAGGATCCTGCTCACCTACTCGGACCCCCGCACGCCGACCGTGCACTTCGTGCTCGGCGGCGCGGAGGACCTCGCCGTGCGGGAGCGCTGGCGGCAGGTGACCGATGCCAACCCGCAGATCGCCAGCCTCCTCCTCGGCGAGGAATCCGAGATCTGCTGGACATCCGTGGACAAGAAACGCGCCTGTGGCGTGCTCGTGAAGCCGGTGGGGTACCGCGCGGGCACGCGCTATCCGTTGATCGTGGCGATCCATGGCGGCCCGCAGTCCGCGGACGTGCTCTCCTTCAACGGCGGCTACAACTCGCAGGTGTACGCCGGGGATGGGTACGTCGTGCTCAAGCCGAACTATCGCGGATCCACGAACTACGGCGAGGCCCACAAGTGGGGGATCGTCAACGACTATTTCAAGAAGGGCTACGAGGACATCATGACCGGCGTCGATCACCTGATCGCGCAGGGCCTGGTGGATGGGGACCGGATGGGCGTCCTGGGGTGGAGCGCCGGGGGACACTGGACCAACTGGATCATCACGCACACGACCCGCTTCAAGGCCGCCTCGTCCGGCGCGGGCACGTCCAACTGGATCTCCATGTACGCACAGTCGGACATGCAGACCGTCCGGATGCACTACCTCGGGAACCGCCTCCCGTACGAGGACTTCGAGCCCTACTGGAAGCAGTCCCCGATCCGCTACATCATGGCCGTGCGGACGCCGACGATGATCCACGTGGTGGACGGCGACCCGCGCGTGCCGCGCCCGCAGAGCGAGGAGCTCTACATGGCGCTGCGGAAGCTCGGCGTGCCCACCGAGCTCTTCGTCTATCCCGGACAGACGCACGGCATCCCGGATGCGCGCAACCAACTGGTGAAGGCGGTCTCCGAGAAGGCGTGGATGGACAAGTGGATCCGCGGGCAGGGAGGGTTCCGCTGGCAGGCGGTGCTCGAGACGCTGGAGTCGTCGGTGCCCCCGAAGACGAACGCCGGTACCTCTCCCGAATGACGCCGGTGGCAGTCGGTCAGAGCGTCTCCCGGAAGGACGGCATCGGCAAGGCCACCGGCGCCGCGAAGTACGCCGACGACCTGACCTGGCCGGGGATGCTGCACGGGCGCACGATCCGCTCGACGGTCCCGCGCGGCCGGATCCGCGCGGTGCTCTTCGACTTCGACACCACCGGCTTCACGATCGTGGACCACGCGGACGTGCCGGGGTCGAACATGGTGGACCTGATCGAGCGCGACCAGCCACTCCTCGCGGTGCACGAGGTGCGGCACGTAGGCGAGCCGATCCTCCTCCTCGCGCACGAGGACAAGGAGGTGCTCCACTCGGCGCGGGTGCTGATCGAGTACGAGGGAATGCCGCCCCTCCTCGATCCGGAACGGTCGGAGCAAGTGTTCAAGGCGATCACGATCGACAAGGGGGACGCGGCCAGCGCGATGGCGGGCGCCGACGTCGTGGTCGAGGGCACCTACCACACCGGCCACCAGGAGCACATCTACATCGAGCCGAACGGGGTGATCGCAGTCCCCGAGGACGGCGGGATCACGGTGCACGGCTCGATCCAGTGCCCCTTCTACGCGCTCAAGGCGCTCAAGGCGCTGCTCGGCCCGGAGATCCCGGCGCGCGTGGTGCAGACGGAGACGGGGGGCGGCTTTGGCGGGAAGGAGGAGTTCCCCTCGATCCCCGCGGGACACGCGGCGCTCCTCGCGCACAAGTCGGGGCGCCCGGTGAAGATCATCTACGACCGCGTGGAGGACATGGTCTCCACCACCAAGCGACACCCCTCCATCGTGCGGCACCGCACGGGAGTGACGCGCGACGGGACGCTGGTGGCGATGGAGGTGGAGGTGATCCTCGACGGCGGCGCCTACGTCACGCTCAGCCCGGTGGTGCTCTCGCGCGGGTGCATCCACGCGGCGGGACCCTATCGGTGCGACAACATTCGTATCGACGGACGCGCGGTCTTCACCAACACACCCCCCAACGGCGCATTCCGCGGTTTCGGCGCACCGCAGACGGAGTTCGCGGTTGAGGTGCAGATGGAGCGCGTGGCCGAGGCGCTCGGGATGGACCCGGTGGAGTTCCGGCGGAAGAACGCGCTCCGCGCGGGGGACACCACGGCGACCGGACAGGTCCTCCGCGAGGATTGCAGCGCGCTCGCCGTGCTCGACGAGGCGGTGCGGCGCACGGAGTTCGCCCGCAAGCGGACGGAGTACGAGGGCACGGACCGCGCGATCGGGCTCGCACTCTTCTACCACGGCGCGGGGTTCACGGGGAGCGGCGAGCGCTACCTCAAGTCGCGCGCGCGCCTCGAGGTGACGCCCACCGGCGTGCGGATCGCGACCGGGAGCACGGAGATCGGCCAGGGGACGCGCACGATGCACGCGCAGATCGTCGCCGATGCGCTCGGCGTGCCGTATGAGACCGTCGAAGTCGCGCAGCCGGATACGAAGCACGTCGCGGACAGCGGGCCCACCGTGGCATCGCGCACCTGCATGGTGGTGGGGAAGATCCTCGAGGAGTGCGCGGTGGAGATGCGTGCGGAGCTCGGCAAGCTCTCCCCCGCCGAGTACTTCGCGAAGCACGGCGGGATGACGGTGGAGCGGATGTACGAGCCGCCGGACTGGATCCAGTGGGACGACGCGACCTACCGTGGCGACGCGTATGCGACCTATGGCTGGGGGTGCGACGTGGTGGAGCTCGAGGTGGACCCCGACACCTTCGACGTGCGGCTGCTGGAGGTCACCGCGGTGCAGGAGTTCGGTCGGCCGATCCACCCGGCGCTCGCGCGCGGCCAGATCGAAGGGGGAACCGTGCAGGGGTTGGGCTACGCGCTCCTCGAGCGGGTGGTGATGAAGAATGGTGCGATGGCGAACGCGCAACTCACGAACTACACGATCCCCACCACGCTCGACGTGCCGGAGATCGACGTGGTGATGCTCGAGAACCCGTATCCCGGCGGCCCGTTCGGGGCGAAGGGACTTGGCGAACTCCCGATGGACGGGCCCGCGCCCGCGGTGGTGAACGCGCTCCGGCACCTGGGCCACGACATCCGTGCGATCCCGGCGACGCCGGAGCTGATCGCGGCGAGTCCGGTGGCGGCGCGCACATGAGGTTCACGCTCAATGGCGCACCGGTCGAGACCAACGCCCACCCGATGGCGCGGCTGCTCGACGTGCTGCGCGAGGAGCAGGGGCTCACGGGCACCAAGGAAGGGTGCGGGGAAGGGGAGTGCGGCGCCTGCACGGTGCTCGTGGACGGGAAGTCCGTCTGCTCCTGCCTGGTGCCGGTCGCACAGGTCGAGGATGCACGGGTGACCACGATCGAAGGCCTACACGGTACGCATCCGCTCCAGAAGCTCTTCATGGACGAGGTGGGCGCGCAGTGCGGGATCTGCACGCCGGGGATGGTGCTCGCCGCGCTCTCGCTCGAGGACAACCCGGTGCCGACGCTCGACGACGTGCGCACGGCTCTCGCCGGGAACCTCTGCCGCTGCACCGGCTACTCCGCGATCTACCGCGCGGTGCTCAAGTGGCGGGCCGAGGCGGACTCGGGGCCGCACGCCGCGACGGAGCCGACGCCCGCGAGGCACAAGTGAGTCGCCCGTGAGGCACTCGTGAGGATCGCGACCTCGTCGCTCGACCTCCGGCGGCCGGCCACGCTCCAGAGCGCGCTGCAGGCGCTGCGGGACGACGCGCGCACGCCGATCGCAGGGGCGACTGACCTCTTCGTCACCCTCAACTTCGGGACGCTCGAGGCCCGGCGTTTCCTGGACCTCTCGCGCCTGGCGGAGCTCCGCGGCATCAGCGAGCGCGGCGACACGCTCGTGATCGGGGCGCTCGCGAGCTTCACGGCGCTCCAGCGTTCGCCGCTCGTGGTGAAGCGCCTGCCGATGCTCGTGGAAGCGGCGCGCCTCGTGGGCGGGGTCCAGATCCAGAACCGCGCGACGCTCGGCGGGAACATCGCGAACGCGTCGCCGGCGGGGGACTCGCTCCCGGTGCTCGCCGCGGTGGACGCGGTGCTCGTGCTGCGCAGCGTGGACGGCGAGCGTCGCGTGCCGATGACGGAGTTCTACACGGGCTACCGGGCGAGCGTGATGCGCCCGGACGAACTGATCACGGCGGTGGAGGTGCCGCGTGTGGAGGGGCACCAGTGGTTCCGGAAGGTGGGGACGCGCGCGGCGCTGGCGATCTCCAAGGTGGTGGTCGCTGGGGTGCGCGACGGATCGCTGGCGGCGCGCTTCGCGATCGGGAGCGTGGCGCCGACCGTCGTGCGCGCCCGGAAGGCCGAAGGCGTCCTCGCGAACGGAGGCAAGCTCGAGCAGGCCGTGCGCGCACTGCAAGCGGAGATCGCACCCATCGACGACCTGCGCTCCACCGCGGAGTACCGGACCACCGTGGCCGGAAACCTGTTGCGACGATTCTGGACGGAGACGGCGTGAGCGCGTCGCCGGCGGAGCTCGTCATCCGGAGCCGCCGCGTCGTGACCGCGTCGGGGCTGCGCGCGGCATCGGTGCACATCGCGACCGCCGAGGGGAAGATCACGGCGGTGAAGGGGTGGGGCGAGGTGAAGGGGGCGGGAACGCTCGTGGATGCGAAGGACTCGCTCGTGATGCCGGGGATCGTGGACTCGCACGTGCACGTGAACGAGCCGGGGCGTACGGAGTGGGAGGGGTTCGCGAGCGCGGGTGCCGCCGCGGCCGCCGGGGGCGTGACGACGATCTGCGACATGCCGCTCAACTCCGTGCCCGCCACCACGACGGTCGAGGCGCTGGAGCTCAAGCGGCGGGCCGCGCACGCGGCGGCGGCGCCGGTGAACGTCGAGTTCATCGGCGGCGTGGTGCCGGGCAGCACGGACCAGATCGCCCCGCTCGCCGCGGCGGGCGTCTGCGCCTTCAAGTGCTTTCTCTCCCCCTCGGGCGTGGAGGAGTTCGGGCACGTGTCCGAGGCGGACCTGCGCGCCGCGTTCCCGGCGCTCGCGCGCACCGGGAAGCCGCTGATGGTGCATGCCGAAGATCCGGCGCAGCTCGTGCCTCCGGCGGCGAAGGTGGATCCACGGGCGTACGCATCCTACCTGGCTACGCGACCCGTCGAGGCGGAGCACGCGGCGATCGCGATGCTCATCCGCCTGATGGAATCGCACCCGGTGCCGGTGCACATCGTCCACCTGAGCTCGGCGAGCTCGCTCGACCTCGTGCGCGTGGCGCGCGCGCGCGGCCTCCCGATCAGCGTGGAGACCTGTCCGCACTATCTCACCTTCGCGGCCGAGGAGGTGCCGGATGGTGCGACCGAGTACAAGTGCGCCCCGCCGATCCGCCGGGCGAGCGAGCGCGAGGCGCTCTGGTACGTCCTGATCGCCGGCGACATCGACCTCCTGGCCTCGGACCACTCGCCCTGCCCGCCGGCACTCAAGGGTACGGATGGCGACTTCCTCGCCGCGTGGGGCGGGATCGCGTCGCTGCAGCTCTCGCTCAGCGCCGTGTGGACCGGCGCACGCGCTCGCGGTGTGCCGCCGGAGCGGCTCGCGCAGTGGATGAGCGAGGGCCCGGCGCGCCTCGTGGGGCTTGGCGACCGGAAGGGCGCGATCGCGCCCGGCCGTGACGCGGACCTCGTGATCTGGGACCCCGAGGCGCGCTTCAAGGTGGACCCCGCGAGGCTCAGGCACCGGCACCCGGTCACGCCGTACGCCGGGCGCGAGCTCCACGGCACCGTCCGCGCCACGTACGTCGGTGGCCGGCTCGCCTTCGGCGGCGTATGATGTCGCCCATGACTCCCATCGTCGACGCGCCGGACCCATTCGAACTCCCCGATCTCGTCTCCGAGCGGCTCGGCGGCGCGGTGCTCGCCGCGAACGACGAGTTCTTCGCGCCGAAGGAAGGGCTGATCAAGGCCGGCGCGCCCGAGTGGCGCGAGGGCGTGTATACTGAGCGCGGAAAGTGGATGGACGGGTGGGAGACGCGCCGTCGGCGCGAGCCCGGGCATGACTGGGCGATCCTCCGGCTCGGCGTTCCCGGGACGATCCGCGGCGTGGTGGTGGATACGAGCTTCTACACCGGCAACTACCCCGAGCAGGCGAGCATCGAGTGGTGCGCGATGGAAGGGATGCCGACTGCAAGGGAGCTCTCGGCGAAGGGCACCGAGTGGCGGCAGCTCCTCGTGAAGAGCCCGCTCAAGGGGAACG
>CAZHAG010000114.1:0-3255 GCA_964529705.1 uncultured Gemmatimonas sp.
ACGTCGTAGTGGCTGCGGAAGATCTTCTCGAGCGCCTTCTCGTCCCCGCCCTTCAGGGCAGCGACGGTCGCGGCATCGATGGCGGCGAAGGGGGCGGACATGGCGACTCCTGGAGAGGGGGGAGCGTGACCCCGCGATGGTGACCTGCGCTACAATACGACGCCGCGCGCCATCCCGCATCCTCGTGGAAGCCGGAATCGGGGCGGGTTCCGCGTCGCGCGACCTACCCCGGAGAGTCCCGACGGACTAGCTTTCGGGCGTCGCGCGAGTAGCTCAGCTGGATAGAGCGTCGGCCTCCGGAGCCGAAGGTCGTGGGTTCGAATCCCGCCTCGCGCACTTCCCCGCCGTACCAGCAGTCCCCTGGGCACGCCCCTCCCCCTGCCGCGCCATCGACGCGCGGTCCCGCGTCCCCCATCCCCCGCCCCACCCTCCGCTCCGCGTGGATATCGCCTCCCTCCGCCGCACTCGCGTGGCCGAGCTCCAGCGTCTCGCCGATGAGATCGGCCTCACGGACATCAACGGCCTCCGCAAGCAGGACCTGATCCTCCGCATCGAGCGGGCGCTCCTCGCCAACGGGGAGACCCTCACGGCGGAGGGGACGCTCGAGGTCGTCCCCGAAGGGCACGGGTTCCTGCGGAGCCCGGACTGGAGCTACCTCGCCGGGCCGGACGACGTCTACGTGTCGCAGACCCAGGTGCGCCGCTTCGGCATCCGCACCGGCGACACGATCCGCGGGAGCGTCCGGCCCCCGAAGCACTGGGAGAAGTTCCTCGCGCTCCTGCACGTGGACACGGTGAACGGGCTCGCGCCCGAGGCGCTCACGGAGCGCAAGGATTTCGACGCGCTCACGCCGCGCTACCCCGACCAGCGGATCCGGCTCGAGTCGGAGTCGGGGGGACTCGCGATGCGCGTGGCGGACCTCATCGCCCCGCTCGGGAAGGGCCAGCGCGGCCTGATCGTGGCGCCCCCGCGCGCGGGCAAGACGATCCTCCTCCAGCGCATGGCGAACGCGATCGCCGAGAACCACCCGGAGATCAAGCTCATCGTGCTGCTGATCGACGAGCGCCCGGAGGAGGTGACCGACTTCATCGCCACGGTCCCGACGGCGGAGGTGATCGCCTCCACCTTCGACGAGCCCGCCAAGCGGCACGTGCAGGTGGCGGACATGGTGATCGAGAAGGCGAAGCGCCTGGTGGAGTGCGGCCAGGACGTGGTGATCCTCCTCGACTCGATCACCCGGCTCGCGCGGGCGCACAACACCGTGACGCCGATGTCGGGGAAGATCCTCTCCGGCGGCGTGGATGCGAAGGCGCTGGAGAAGCCGAAGCGCTTCTTCGGCGCGGCGCGGCGGATCGAGCGGGGGGGGTCCCTCACGATCGTGGCCACGGCACTCGTGAGCACCGGATCCCGTATGGATGAGGTGATCTTCGAGGAGTTCAAGGGTACGGGGAACATGGAGATCGTGCTCGACCGGGACATCGCGAACCGCCGGATCTACCCGGCGTTCGAGATCGGGAAGTCCGGGACGCGCAAGGAGGAGCTCCTCCTGACGGAGAAGGAACGGAACCGTATCTACCTGCTACGGCATTTCTTAGGGGACCTCGCGCCCGACGAGGCCACGAGCTTCCTCTTGCGCCGGCTTGCGCAGACGAAGACCAATGAGGAGTTCTTCGAACGGATGGCGGAGGGCGCGTGAGCGACACGTGGCGCAGGCGATGGCTGGCGATCGACCTCGGGGACCGGCGCGTGGGACTCGCGATGAGCGACCCCGGGGGCCGGATCGCGTCCCCCGCGGGGTTCGTGGAGCGCCGTGCCGGCAAGCGTCCACCGCTCACCGCCCTCCTCGCCAAGGCCACCGAGCTCGGCGTCGAGGGATTCGTCGTCGGGCTCCCCCTCGACCAGGCCGGCGAAGACACCCCACGCGCCCTGGAGGCGCGCCGGCTCGCGACGGAGCTTGGCACACGCACCGGACTCCCCACGGAGCTGGTGGACGAGCGCTTCACGACGGCCGCCGCCCTCCGCGCCGTGCAGGCGATGGAGGGATCGACCCGCGGCCGAAAGGGAGATGTGGACGCCATCGCGGCGACGATCCTGCTGCAGCACGCGCTCCGGCTCTTCGAGCACGCGGAGCAGCATGCCTAGGGCGCGGATCGCCGGCGGAGCCTTCGTCACGGGACTCCTCGTCACGGGAATGCTCGCCGGGGCGCTCCTCGCCACCTCGGCGTGCGCCACCGACGATCAGACGCCGGTGACGCTCACCATCCGCAAAGGCTCGAGCTTCCGCGAGGCGGCGGAGTCGCTCGCCGCGCACGATGTGGTGGCGAGCGCACGGCTCTTCGGGTTCTACGCCGCCCAGCGCGGCCGGGACCGGTCGATCCGGTACGGGACGTACCTGATCCGCCGCGGCGCGAGCTGGAGCGAGATCCTCACCGCCCTGCAGTGGGGGCGCGGGATAGTTCACCGCGTGACCATCCCCGAGGGATGGCCGCTCTGGGACATCATCCCCGCGCTGAGCGCGGGACTCGCACTGCCGGCCGAGTCGTTCGAGAGCGCCGTGCGCGACACCGCGCTGCTGCGGCGGGTGGGAGTGCCGCGGGGCGTGGAGACGCTCGAGGGCTACCTCTTCCCCGACACCTACGACTTCCCGGACGGCACCACCGCGCGCCAGGCCGTGGACGTGATGGTCCGGCGCTTCGAGCAAGTCTGGAAGCCCGAGTGGGACGCGCGGCTCACCGAGCTCCGCATGACGCGGCACCAGGTCGTCACGCTCGCGAGCATCGTGGAGAAGGAGGTGCGGAAGGGGGACGAACGGCCGACCGTGGCCGCGGTCTACACCAACCGCCTCAAGGCGCGGATGATGCTGCAGGCGGACCCCACCGTGCAGTACGCGATGAAGGTGCGACCGGGGCGCGTGCTCTACAGCCACCTCAAGGTGGACTCGCCGTACAACACCTACCGGCGCTACGGACTCCCACCCGGCCCCATCGCGTCACCGGGGGCGGCGAGCCTCGAGGCGTCCCTCTATCCCGCGAAGGTGCCCTACCGCTTCTTCGTCGCGCATCCCGACGGCCACCACGAGTTCCGCACGACGTACAAGGAGCACCTCGCGGCGATCGAGTACGTGAAGAAGGCGGCGCGCGAGGCCGCGGCGGCGGCCACCGCGGCGCGGAAGGCCGCGGAACGCGAACTCGCGGTGGACTCGGCGCTCAAGGCCGCCGGCGCGCCGCGCGCGGCGTTCGACTCGCTCGCGGCGCG
>CAZHAG010000114.1:3355-4894 GCA_964529705.1 uncultured Gemmatimonas sp.
AGCGCGCCGCGGTCAGTCCGAGAGCAGGTCCGCCCGGAGCAGGATCGCCTCGCGCAGGTAGACATGCGTGATCTCGGCACGTGGCCGGCGCGTCTCCGCATGCACCAGCACCCGGATGCACCGCGGCAGCGCCCCCGCCACCGGGAGCTCCTGCGCACAGAGGAGCGGGATGTCCGTCCAGCCAAGCTGGCGTGCGGCGTGCGCCGGGAACTCGCTCACGAGGTCCGGGGTCGCGGTGAACACGGCCGAGATGAGGTCGACCGGGGCGAGGTCGTTCACGTCGAGCAGGTGCTCGAGCAGCTCCGTGACCGCCGCACGGATCTGTGCGGGATCGTCCGCGAGGACCGTGGTGGCGCCTCGGATCGCGCGGACGCCGCGAGGGCGCGCGGGAGTCATCATCGGGCGAAGATGGTGCGCGGGCGCGCGGGTGTCCACCGCGCGGGGTGGGACTAGATTCGTCCCGATGAGCGGAACCCACGATGGAGCGGCGGTCGTCTCCGCGCGCGGCGCGCGGCGGTGGCTCGGCGGCCACCCCTGGATCTTCAAGTCGGATGTGGTGCGCGCACCGCAGGGCCCCGCCGGCGCCGTGCGCGCGACCGACCCCAACGGCCGTCCCCTCGGCGTCGCGCTCTGGAGTCCCACCTCGGAGATCTCGCTGCGGTTCGTCTCCACGCGGCCGGAGGTCGTGCTCGACGACGCCTGGTGGCGGGCACGGATCGGCGCGGCGGTCGCGCGCCGTGCGGGGATCCTCGACGCGCACACGAACGCCTGCCGCTTGGTGCATGGCGAGGGGGACGGACTCCCCTCGCTCGTGGTGGACCGGTTCGACCGCTGGCTCGTGGTCCAGTTGCTCTCCGCCGGCCTCGAAGCGTTCCGCGCGCCGATCGTGGCAGCGCTGTCCGAGCTCACCGGCGCCGAGGGGATCCTGGCGCGGAACGACGTGAGCGTGCGGGGGCGCGAGGGGTTGTCGCGCGACGTGGAGACGCTCGCCGGCACGGTGCCCGAGTCGGTCGAGGTGCTGGAGCACGGCGTGCGATACCTCGCCGCGCCGCACAGCGGGCAGAAGACGGGCGCCTTCCTGGACCAGCGCGAGGCGCGCGTGCTCGTCGGCGCCGTCGCGCGCGGACGGGCGCTCGACCTCTTCAGCTACCATGGCTCGTTCGCGCTCCATCTCGCGGCGCGGGCCGAGCAGGTGCGAGCGGTGGACAGCTCGGCGGCGGCGCTCGCGCGGGCGGCCGAGAATGCGGCGCTCAACGGCCGCACGAACATCGAGTGCGTGGAAGCGGATGCGTTCGACTTCCTGCGCGACGAGGAACGTGCGGGGGCGCGGTACGAGACGGTCGTGCTCGACCCGCCGGCGTTCGCGAAGAACCGCGCGTCGATCGCAGGTGCGATGCGCGGATACCGCGACATCAACCGCCGCGCGATGCGCCTGCTGGCGCCGGGCGGGTTCCTCTATACGGCGAGCTGCTCGTACCACGTGGGGAAGGACGCCTTCCTCGCGATGCTCGCCGACGCGGCCGCGGAGAGCGGGCGGCG
>CAZHAG010000114.1:4994-9475 GCA_964529705.1 uncultured Gemmatimonas sp.
CGGACAGAACCAGGTCCCGCGTCCCGCCTGTTCGATGCGTCGGATGCGCGCGCCGCAGCGGGTGCAGGGCTCCCCTTCGCGGTCATAGACCTCGAACGGGATCTGCCGCTCGCCACGGTGGTAGCGTCCGGCGTTCCGGTGGCCGTCGGCGAGTGTCGTGCGCAACCCGGCGAGGAGGCGCGCCACTCGCGGCGCGGTGAGCCCTGAGGCGCGCGCGCCCGGATGGATGCGGGCGTGCCAGCACGCCTCGCCCGCGTAGATGTTGCCGACGCCGGCGAGGAGCGCCTGGTGGAGGAGCGCGGGCTTGATCGGTCCGTGGCGTCCGGCGAGGAGCGCCCGCAGGTCCTCGGCGGAGAGGCGCGGATCCTCGGGTTCCGGACCGAGCCGGAGGTCGGGGAGGCGCCCCGCGGCGTGACGCACGATGGTGCAGAGGGCCCGCGAGTCGGTGAGCGCCGCGCGCCGGCCATCCGCGAGCGTGAAGAGCACGCGGGTGTGCTCGGGGAGTGCGTCCGTGGTGCGGCCATGCACCCAGTCCCCGTTCAGGCGGAAGTGCACGAGGAGCGTGGCGCCGTCGTCGAGGTGGAGGAGCTGGTGCTTGCCGCGGCGTTCGACGTCGACGATCCGCCGGCCGATCACGAGACGTGCTGCCTGCGGGGGGAGCGTGCGCCGTTGCGCCGGGTGCAGCACCTCGAGGGCGAGCACGACCCGCCCGCGCGCCGCGCGACGGAGGCGGCGCACGGCGAACTCGACTTCGGGAAGCTCGGGCATGCCGGAACGATAAATCCGTCGCGGATCGCCGGCACGGCTCGCGGGCACGGATCGCCAGCACCGGTCGCCGGCTCGGCGCGGCACGGAGACGCGGCGCCGCGAGTCCGGGGGTTGTTGTAACACCGGGCGCGCCTAGTAGCTTGGACGGGTACGCCACGCCGCCCCGCCGACCCCTCGCCTCGCATGGCCAACCGCCAGTCGCCCAGATCCCTGCGACACGAGTACCAGCAGCACGTGGAGCGCGAGATCGAGGACTACAAGAACTCGGTGTCCACGAGCTTCCTGCACAGCATCGCGACGGAGGCGGCGCGCGCGCTCGACGAGGGGGCGCAGCTGGGGATGCGCGAGGTGCTGCTCGCGGACGAGGTGGACCGGATCATCGCGAAGCGCCTGCGGTTGCCGAGCTACCAGACCTGGCGCCGGCTCCGGCTGAAGACGGCGAACGAGCTGCGACGGCCGGAGCACTGGGGCCTGCGCCCCGACACGCCGCTCGCGCAGGCGATCCCCGCTCATCGCTCGGACGCGTCGGTGCTGGTGGCGGGGGCGCGCGTGGAGGGCTCCGCGCTCTATCTCGCCGCGAACGGTTGCGAGGTGACGGCGATCGAGCCGGAGGCGGCGGTGGTGAACCGGGTGCTGCGGGCCGCGCGCGACGCGGGACTCACGGAGAAGCTGCGTGGCTTCGCCTCCGACCTCGTGAGCTTCACGCCGGATGGTCCGCTCGCCGCGGTCGTCTGCACACCCGCCGCCTTCGCCGGGCTCTCCGCGTTCGAGCGCGAGCAGGTCTTCCGCCTCCTCCAGAAGGCGACCACGGATGGGGGCGTGCACCTGATCGAGACGCTCGTCGCGGGCCAGGCGGTGCTCACCGAGGATGAGCTCCGGACGCGCTACGACGGCTGGGAGATCTCCCTGGTTCCGGAGCCCGGCGCCACACGCACCTTCATGGCGAAGAAGTCGCTGATGTAACGGAATGACACGCCGATGCGAAGTCGGCAGTGTCAGAGTGCGACGGCGCTTGCTTCGAGCCGCGACACGGAATCGCGTAAGTCGTTGATATAAATAGTGCTTACGGGCATCTGTAACTGGCACTGCACGTGCTACGTCCTTCCATATGAGAAGCGGGTGCGTTCGCCCCGCCGGAGGTCGTCACCAGGTAACCGTGAGTCCCAGATGAACGCGTGCGCGCAGGTCGAACTCGAGCAGGAACCGATCGGCATCATCATCTCGCAGGGCAACCGGCAGGAGTCGGTGCCACGCTTCAGTGCGTTCATGTGGAGTCCGGTCCCCGAGGAGCCCGAGCTCACGACGAACGGGACGACTCGGGCGGCTTGAACGGCTCTGAACTGCAGAGGTGAGGTGGGAGATGTGAGGGGGGCGCCCGTGCGGGCGCCCCTTCTTGTTCCTCTCATCCCCTGGGCGCGGAACACCACCGGGCGCGAAAACCACAAAGGGACCGGCGCAAGCGCCGATCCCTTTGTGTGTGAAGCAGAACCGCTGACTACTTCTTCTTCGCGGCCTTCTTCTTGGTCGCCTTCTTCGCGGCCTTCTTCTTCTTGGCAGCCATTGTACTATCTCCTTGAAAGGAGGGGGTCATCCCGGCCGATCCCCCGGTGGATCGGTGGGTCATGCGGAAGCTCTAAGTCTCCCGCATCCTAGACAGCCTCAGAGAGGCTGGTAAAGTTGAAATCACGAACCTTGATCGCCGGCATGGCTACCGATCCGCCGGCCTCCGTCCCTGCCAACCGCTCGCTCGGACCGAGCATCTCGAGGTTGTTCAACATGAACAGCGGTGACTCGTTGAACCGCAAATTCGAAATTGCCCGCGAAATTCTTCCCTGTTCAATAAGGAAAGTCCCGTCGCGTGTCAATCCCGTATAAAGGATAGTACGTGGATCGACTTCGCGCAGGTACCACAAGCGGGTCACCAGGATCCCGCGTTCGGTCGATCCGATCATCTCCTCCATCGTCGCCGAACCACCGGTCATCTTGAGCGACGTCGTACCGCCGGTCGGCGCCTTCCCCTGCTTCTTCGCCCAGAACCGCGAGTACTGCAGTTGCTTCAACTCGCCGTTCTCGACCCACACCTGGCGCGCGATCGGCATCCCCTCGCCGTCGAACGGCTGCGCGAGCAACTGCGGGTCCGAGGGATCCGAGTACATCGTCACCCGGGAATCGACGATCTTCTCACCCACTTTGTTACCGCCGCCCTGCTTCGAGAAGGGCGACCGTCCCTCGTCCGCCTGGCGCGCGTCGGCGTAGAACGCGACCAGCTGCGCGAGGTCGCCGACCGCCTGCGGCTCGAAGATCACGGTGTAGCGCCCCGGCTCGATCGCAACGGGCTTCATGGAACTCCGCGCCTTGTCGATGGCGCGCGCCGAGACCTTCTCGAAATCGATCTGCCGCCAGTCGGGATGGTCGGCGCCCGCCCAGCCGGAGCCGGTGCCGTCGGTGGTGCGCACCGTGAGCGTGTAGTTCACGCTCGTGGAGCGGTGGTAGGCGAAGAGCCCCTTCTGGTTGGCGATCGCGTTGCACCCGGCGCCGGCGATCAGGAAGCCGGCGGTCTTGATGTCCCCCGCCTTCCGCGCGGGCGCGAGCGCCGTCAGCGCCGCCTGGGCGCGCGTCGCGGCGTCGACGGCGGCGGTCGAGTCGAAGTACGCGTCGACCCGCGCGTACTGCTGCGGCTCGAGCTCGGGCATCGCCTCCGGGTCGTCCGGCGCCAGCCGCGCCAGCACCTCCGACTGCTCCACGCAGCGCCGCAGCGACGCCTCCGAGAGGTCGTTCGTGGTCACCACGGCGTGCTTCGGCCCGAACGAGCTCTGCACGGCGACGCCCGCGTCGACGACCGACCCCGCGGTGCTCATCTGGTTGTCCGCGAAGCGGACGTTGGTGTTGTAGTTCGTCCCGAGCGTGACGTTGATCGCGTCCGCCTTGGACATCTTCACGACGCGCTCGGCGATGGCCTGTGCCTGCTCCCGCGTCAGGATCGCGCCGGCGGGGACGCCCTGCGCGAGGCTCTTGAGGGGGGTCATGACTTCCGTCCCGTGTTGATGACGTTCACCTGCCGGAAGCGCGCCGGCGGCGACCCGTGGCTCACGGCGTTCACCTGCCCGGGCTGGCCCTTGCCGTCGAAGAAGGAGCCGCCGAGCTCGTAGCTCGCCTTCCCGCCGATCTTGTCCATCGAGTTCCAGAAGTCCGGCGTCCGGATCTGGTACGCGACGTCCTTGAGCATCCCGGCGACCTTTCCGCCGCGGATCTCGTAGTAGACCTGGCCGCCGAACTGCGCGTTGTAGCGCTGCTGGTCGATCGAGAACGAGCCGTCGCCGATGATCGCGATCCCGCGATCCACCCCGGCGATGAGGTCGTCCCAGGTCGCCTCGTCGTTCGCCGGGAGGAGGGAGACGTTCGGCATGCGCTGGAAGGCGACGCTCCCCCAGCTGTCCGCGTACGAACACCCGTGCGACCGCACCGGCCTCCCCTGCTTCGCGTACCACTCGGCGAGCCAGGGCGCCTGTTCGCGCGTGGTCTGGTAGTCGTTGAAGATCCCATCCTTCACGATCAGGAACTCGTCCGGCTTCACCCCGTCGTCGTCGTAGCCGACCGTGGCGAGCGCGCCCTCCTGCGAGCGATCCCCTTGGACGTTCATGAGTGACTTGCCGTACTGTAGCTTGCCGAGTTTCTCGTCCGGCGGTGCGATGAAGCTGGTGCCGGCGTAGTTG
>CAZHAG010000115.1:0-9344 GCA_964529705.1 uncultured Gemmatimonas sp.
GGCGCGACGGTCGTGCTCGCGTCGACCGGGACGGGGAACACGCTCGGCCAGCCCGCGGCGACCAACGGCAGCGGTGTCACCACCGGCATGATCGCCTCGACCGTGGCCGAGGCCAAGACCGTGTCGGCGACGATCAACGGGACCGCGATCACGCAGACCGCGGCCGTCACGGTCGCGACGGGCGCCGTCTCCGCGAGCCAATCGACCGCGACCGCCTCGGGCCCGATCAGCGCGGATGGGACCGCGAGCACGATCACGATCACGGCGCGGAACCAGTTCGGCATCGCGATCTCCGGCCTCACGGCGAGCTTCACCGTGAGCGGCACCGGGAACTCGCTGACGCAACCGGCCGGGACGACGAACGCCTCGGGGGTGATCACCGGGTCGTTCACGTCCACCGTGGCCGAGAGCAAGACGGTCACCGTGACCATCGGGGCGACCCCGATCACCACGCAGCCCGTGGTCGTGGTGAACCCGGGGGCCGTCTCGGCCACGAACTCCACGATCGTCGCCGCGCCGGCGAGCATCGCGGCCAACGGTCCCACCAGCACCATCACGGTCACCGCGCGTGACGCGAACAGCAACGTCATCCCCGGGCTGTCGGTCGTGCTCGCTGCCACGGGCACCGGCAACACCCTCACGCAACCCAGCGCGGTGACCGATGCTGGTGGGCAGGCGGCCGGGTCGCTCTCGTCGCTCGTTCCTGAGGTGAAGACGGTCTCGGCGACCATCGAAGGCGTGGCGATCACGCAGACGGCGGACGTGACGGTCACGGCGCTCGATCTCGCCTCCGCGGGACCGATCGCCTCGGACGGTTATGCGTCTTTCGCCAAGGCCCGAGCGCTCCGTGCCCTGACACCCGCGGGGACACCCGCCGTGACCCGGACCCTGGCCTCAGCCGTCACGGTATTACGTGACTGACCCCCGGGAACCGTTATCCTTCACGGGTGCGCCCGTCGCGCCTCCTTCGTCCGCCACCCGCATGACCTGTCCCCGCTGCTCCGTCGCCGAGCTCTCGCCCCTCACGGGGATCTGTGAGCTGTGCGGCTTCGCGCCGGGGGCATCCGTGGCGGTCGAGCCGGCCGACGCGACGATCGAGCTGGCCAAGCGACAGCTGGCACACGAGTTCGAGTTCGAGGAGCCGATCGGGCGGGGGGTGCGCTCGCACGTCTTCCGCGCACGCGAGAAGAGCTCGAAACGCTCCGTGATCCTCAAGGTCCTCCCACGCGGCGCCGACCAGCCCGACGCCGAGGAGAGCTTCCGAGCCACCCTTGGCGCGTTCTCCGGGTTCGACCATCCGCACCTGGTGCCGGTGCTCCGCCACGGCAGCACCGACAGCCTCTTCTGGTACGCGATGGAGCCGCTCGACTCCACCTCGCTGCGGGAGCTCTTGCGCGAGCGGAAGCGCATGGGACCGCGCTCCTGCCGGCGCATCATCACGCAGGTGGTGAGTGCGCTCGAGTACCTGCACCGGCGCGGCGTGGTGCACGGGGCGATCAAGCCGGAGAACGTCTTCGTCGACCGGGAGGGGTGGGTGCACCTCTGCGACCCGACCTTCGCCCGTCCGGTCGGCGCCTCGCGGCGGCCGACACCCACGCTGGGGAGCGGCGAGGTGCGCACGCCTGCGCCGCCTGCGAAGCGCCAGCCCTGGGTGGCCCCGGAGGTCCACGCAGGGGGAGCGCCGCTGCCCGCGGCCGACCAGTTCGCGCTCGCGGCCCTCACCTATGAATGCCTGGCGGGGAAGGCGCCGGCGGAGCCCCCCGAGCCGCTGCACCGCGTGCGCACGGACATTTCGCCAGCGATCGCCCGCGCCGTGGACCGGGCGCTCGACCCGGATCCCTGGCGCCGATACCCCTCGTGCGCGGACTTCCTCTGGGCGCTCGAGGAGAATGCGGTGGCCCTACCGGACGCGCAGCCGACCGGCGCGATCCGGCAGGACGTGGTGCTCATCGATCACTGGGAGCCACCGGAGGATCCCTGGCGCCCAGTCACGGCCCTCGTGCGGATCGGCGTGGGGATCGCGGCCGCCGCCGTGCTCTGGTTCAGCGTTCCGTACGTGTGGGGCTTGTTGCGGCCGGGGCCGATCTCCGGCGTGAGCGTGGCGAACACCGCGCCCGCGACGGTGCCGACGACGGGCGAGGTGCCGCCCTCGGCGGCCACGGTGCCCGCGGGGACCCAGGGTGCCCCCGCCGGAGCGGCCGGGGCCGCCCCGGACCTTCGCCCGGCAGCCACGGGCCCCACATCAACGCTCCCGCCCTCGCCGATCGTGGAGCGCCCACCCGCCACCGCACCCCCTCCACGGTCGCGCCCCGCCTCCGCCGCGGCGGCCAGCGCGGGGAGCGCGCGCCTCTTCGTCAACTCGACGCCGTGGGGACAGCTTTACATCGACGGGGTCCTGGTCGGCAACACGCCGAAAGCGGATCTCGAGGTGAGCGCGGGCACGCGCGTGGTGCGCGTGGTGCGCCAGGGGTTCGCCCCGTTCGAACGCACCGTGCAACTCGCACCCGGCGAGACGCTCCGCCTGACGGACATCGAGCTCGAGCCTCGCCGCCCATGAGTCGTCGCACCACCATCGTCGCGTGCTTCGCGCTCCTCCTCCTCGCCTCCGCCGGCACGCCTTCGAAGCTCCATGGCCAGGCGACCGACCCGCTGGAACGCGCCTTCACGTCCTACCGGAACCTCGAGTACGATGACGCGGCGACGCGCCTGCGGGCGGCGCTCGCGGCGACGGGCGCCGCGCGGCTCTCCGACGCGGACCGCACGCGGGCACTGATGTACCTCGCCGCCTCCGAGCTCTTCCGCGGCCGTCGCGACGTCGCGACCGAATCGATCCGCACGCTCCTGCTCGCCGACCCCCGTTACCGGCCCGACGACCTGATCTTCCCGCCGGAAGTGACCGCCCTCTTCCAGGAGGCACGCCTCGGCGTGCGCGCGGTGAGCGTGGTCGTCCCGCCGGTGAGCGAGATCCAGTCCACCGCCGAGCGATTCCCGGTTCGGGTGTACGCGTCGTCGCTGCATGACATCCGGGCGCAGATCACCGACGCGTTCGGTTCCCCGGAGCGCACGCTGCACGAGGGGGCGGTGGGGGACAGCCTGCAGCTCCTCTGGAACGGGCGCGACGGGATCGGCCGGCTCCGCGAACCCGGCCGCTACCTGCTGCGCGTCACCTCGCGCTCGCCCGCCGGGCGCGACGAGCGCGAGGTGGAGATCCCGCTCGACATCGAACGGATCGTGCTGGACACGCTCCCGACGCCGGCGCCGCTCGACCCCGCGATCTTCCGGCCGGAGTCCGAGGTGCGGTCACGCGGCGTGCGGCCGCTGCTCGCGGGCCTGTTCACGGCTGCCGCGGTCGTGGCGCTCCCGTCGATCGCGGGGAGCGGCGAGGGCGGGATGCCACTGCGCTTCGGCGTCGCCGGCGCCCTCGGCGTCTCGGCCGTCATCGGCATGACCACCGCCTCACGTCCCCGCGTGCTCCGCGACAACGTCGCGTGGAACCGTCGGCAGCGCGAGGAGTGGGACCGCGAGTTCGAGCGCGTGCGAGCGGAGAACGACGCCCGTCGCGCGGCCACGCGCATCCGCATCCGCGCCGGCAAGGCGACCACGGTGGAGATCAAGTGACGCGACTGGCGATCCGCGCGCGCGCGCTGCTCTCCACGACGGCGTGCGCGCTGGTCGCCGTCACGATCGCAGTCGCGGTCGCCACGCCCACGCTGCGCGCACAGGGATCCCTCTCGGTCTCGGGGGGAGCGGGGATCACCTCGGCCCGCCTCTCCCGCGAGGGTACGCTCGACCGCGCCTGGACGGGGGCGATCATGGGTGCGGGCGGCACCCTCCGGCTCAATCGATTCCTCCTCGATGCCCAGTACGCACAGGGGACGCTGACGCCGGAGGCCGGCACGCTCGGAGACGGCGAGGACTTCGTGGATGGTGCCCTCCAGCTGCGTTTCCGGGTGCTCCCCTGGCTCACGGTCGGCGCCGGGCCGCACATCCGCGCCTTCATCACGCCCGCGGGCACCTCGCGCTGGACGCGGTTCGAGGGGCGGGTCCGCGCCGAGGGCGAACTGATCAACGGCATCGCCTTCGCGCACGTCGAGGGGTGGTTCGCCGCCGCCGTCGACGCGAACGTCCAGGGGGGCGGGAGTGGCGCGAAGGGCGGCGAGGCGGGCGTGCTGGTGCGGCTGCCCCGGACTCCGCTCGCGCTGCAGCTCACCTATCTCGCCGACCGGGCCGAGTTCGCGAACGGCGCCTCCGAGTTCCTCGAGGGCGTCCGCTTCACCGTCCTCTTCGACCGGTACTGAGGCGCGCCTGATGCCCGGTGCGACCAGCGCGTCCCGGGCGGTCATTCCCCAGGGTCCGTGATCGACCCGTGAGCCGACACCCGCTCAACGCGCGCCGCCTGGCCGTGCTGTTCGTCGCCCTCCTGGCTGTGCTCGGTGTGCTCAGCTCGGAGCCGCTGCACCGCGCGCTCCTCGACCTGCTCGCCGCCGCCGAGCACGCGATGCGGGCCTACCCGCGGCTCGGGATGGCCCTCTTCTTCGCGCTCGCGGGCTTCTCGGCCATGCTCTCGTTCTTCTCGAGTGCCGCCCTCGTGCCCGTGGGGGTGTTCGTCTGGGGACCGACGGTCACGATGCTCCTCCTCTGGTCGGGCGGCACCGTGGGCGGGATCCTCGGCTACTGGTTCGCCCGCACATTGGGCCGGCGAGCGGTGAAGCGGATGTTCCCGGATGCCCCGCTGCGGAAGTACGAGACATTCTTTTCCACGCGTGCCGACTGGCGCACGATCTTCCTCTTCCGGCTGGCGCTCCAGTCCGAGCTGCCGAGCTACGTCCTGGGGCTCGTGCGCTACCCGCTCTCGCGGTATCTCCCCATCGTCGTCGCCGCCGAAGCGCTGTTCGTGCTGCTCGAGGTCTACCTCGGCGCCGCATTCCTGGAACGGAGTGCCACGACGTTCATCGGCACGCTGGTGGTCGCCGCTGTGCTCATGGCATGGGCGTGGCGGCGGCTCCAGCGTGCGATGGCGGAGGCGCCCGCCCCCTGACCCCATTGCGCGGCGACCCGGATATCGTTTCAATACTCCGCTAATGCTCTTAATGCCGACCCGGTGACCGCGGCACCGATCGCGCTTCGCGCTGTCGCCGACGCACCATTACTGGTGTGGGTGCTCGCGCCGCTGGTGGAGACGTCGGATCCGGACATCGCGTGGTACAGTGATCATGCCCAGGGGCGCGCCGAGTACGAGCGCGCCTTTGCCGCACTCGGGCATGCGTGGCGCTGGCAGGACGTGACGCTCGCGGACCATCGCGAGGTGATCGCGCGGATGGTACGCGAGTCCGCCGGGCACCGGCCCGTGGTCTTCAACCTCTGCGACGGCGACGAGACGAACGGCGCGCCCGGCGTGAGCGTGATCCGCTGCCTCGCGGAGCACGGGCTGCGCTTCACCGGGTCCGACGAGCGGTTCTACGACGCGACCACGTCGAAGATCACCATGAAGGAGGCGTTCGACCGCACCGGGGTGCCGACCGCGCCCTGGGCCACGCTCCACCGCGACGGGAGTGACGCGGCCGACGCCATCGCGCGCCTCGGCGCACCCCTGATCGTCAAGCCGGCCGTCTCGGCGGGGAGCATGGGGATCACCACGAAGTCCGTGGTCCACACGCCGCGCGCGCTGCGCGCGCAGCTCCGCGTGCTCGCCAAGGGCTACCACGGGTGGGACCTCGCGGGCGGCGGCGTCTTCGTCGAGCGCTTCGTGACCGGCGCCGAGTTCACCACCTTCATCGTCGGGTCGAGCGAGTCGCGCTCCCGCGCCACGGTCTATCCTCCCGTGGAGCGCGCGTTCAACGCCGGGCTCCCGCCCGAGGAACGCTTCCTCTCGTTCGAGCGGCTCTGGGGACTGTACGCGGAGGAGGAGCGCGTCACGGTCGGCGACGGTGAGCTCTGGCAGTACCGCAAGGTGCCGCGCGTGCTCGCCAAGCGGGTGAAGGAGATCAGCTGGGCGGCGTACCAGGCGGTGGGCGGTCGCGGCTACGGGCGCGTGGACCTGCGGCAGGACGCCGAGACCGGCGAGATCCTCGTGCTCGAGGTGAACGCCCAGTGCGGGCTCTCGGAGGACGAGGCGCACACCTCCATCGGGGCGATCCTCCGCTTCGCGGGCGCGCCGTTCAGCCAGGCCGTCGGCCAGATCATCGCGACGTCGGTCGGCGGCGCATCGTCGCGCGGCCGGCTCGCCCGCGTGCGACGCGCCGAGGCCAGCGCCGCGGCCAGCGCCGCAGCCAAGTGAGGGTCTGCGTCCTCCAGCCGGACTACGCCCAGTCCGGCGTCGACTACCGGCACTACGACCCCGCACGCGACCTCACGCCCCTCCTCCCCGGGCACGAGGTGCACCACGAGGCGCTCGACAAGCGCACGACCTACCGGCAGCTGCGCGCCCTCGCGCTCCGTGAGTTCGACGTTTTCGTGAACCTCTGCGAGGGGTACCTCGAGTGGGACGTCCCGTCGATCGACGTGATCCACGCCCTCGACGCGCTCAACCTGCCGTACACCGGCCCCTCCGCACAGCTCTACGACCCGCCGAAGCCGCTGATGAAGTACGTCGCCCACACGGTCGGCATCCCGACGCCGCTGCACACCCTGGTGGACGCACACTGGGTGCGGGTCACGCACGACGCCGAGGGGGCGGAACGGGCCGATGAACTGCTGGCGCGCGCGACCCGGCACCTTGCGTTCCCACTCTTCGTGAAGCCTTCAAAGGCCGGGGACAGCCTCGGCGTCGACGAGCACGCGATCGTGCGGGACCTCCGGGCGCTGCGCACCCAGGTGCTCGCGCTCGCGCCGGAGTACCGCGAGCTGCTCGTCGAGGAGTATGTCGACGGTCGCGAGTTCACGGTGCTGGTCGTCGGCGACCCGGCGGGCGCGGGGATGGGGAGGGCGCTCGCGCCGATCGAGTACGTCTTCCCGGCGGGCCACCGCTACAAGAGCTACGCGCTCAAGACGCGGGAACTCCACCCGGAGGCGAACATCGCGGTCGCAGATACAGCGCTCGCGGAGGAGCTCCGGCGCACCGCCGAGCACCTCTTCCGGGGGTTCGCCGGGATCGGGTACGCGCGCATGGACTTCCGCATGGATGCACGCGGGATGATCCACTTCCTCGAGGTGAACTTCACCTGCTCGGTGTTCTATCCGACGGGGTCGGAAGGGTCCGCGGATCACATCCTTGCGCTCGACGGCCTGGGGCAGGCAGGGTTCCTCGAACGGATCATCGCCGAGGGGATCGCGCGTCACCGCCGTCGGCAGCGCCCGTTCGAGATCCGCGGCGACTCGATCGCGGGGTATGGCATCCGCGCCATCCGGCCCCTCGCCGAAGGGGAGGTGGTCTTCCGCGGCGAGGAACGCAACCACCGGCTCGTGACGCGCCGGCACGTGGAGGGGACCTGGAGCGCGGCCGATCGGGAGCTCTTCGCGCAGTACGCCTACCCGATCAGCGACGAGGTCTTCGCGCTCTGGGACAGCGATCCCATGGCGTGGGCCCCGCAGAACCACTCGTGCGAGGCGAACACGACGTACTCGGGGCTGAACGTGGTGGCGAGGCGTCCGATCGCGGTGGGGGAGGAGCTCACCCTGGATTACGGGGAGCTGGTGGGGGAGGATGCCGCGCCGTTCGAGTGCCGCTGCGGCGCCCCCTCCTGCCGGGGGCTGGTCCGCGGCACCAGGGGGAACTCGGTGACCGCCCGTGAGCGTCAGGCGGTGATGCCTCGCTAAAGTCTGGCGCGAGGCGGACGAAGCTGAATTCCGGGGCCTCCCCGGCCTGATGGAACCAGGGTACTGGCCGGGGTAGGACTTGGGGAATCGTTGCGATGACGGCGCATGGGGCGTCCCGGGAACGAGGGGCGCACGAACCGAGCGGCGGCAACGCAGTGGGTTCACGACGCAGACCGGAGGCACCGTGCAGGCTTACGTCATGGGTATGAACGTCCTCGTGTTCTGCGTGGCGTTCTGGACCGCGCTGATCTACGGCGTGATGACCCGGGACTGGCTGGGCTCCGTGCTCTGGCTCACCCTCGGCTTCGCCGCCCTCACCGCGCCGCGCCTGACGCCGCACCGGGACGAGGAATAGGGCGACCGACCGCCCCGACGCGCGCACGCGCGCGCCGGGGCGTCGCTCACTTGGCGGCCGGCAGCAGCACCGCGTCGACCACGTGCACCCATCCGTTCGACGCGCGCACCGACGCCACCACCTTCGCGCCGCCGATCCAGAAGGCACCGTCCTTCTTGGTGATCGTCTCGCGCCCGCCGTCCACCATCCCGACCGACTGGCCGTCCTGGAAGAACTCGACGTCGAGCGCCGAGGTCGTCACGTGATGGTGCAGGATCGTCTTGAGCTTGCTCTTGTTCTCGGGCTTGAGCAGGTCCTCCACCGTGCCGGCGGGGAGCTTCTCGAACGCCGCGTTCGTCGGCGCGAAGACCGTGAACGGTCCGGCGTTCGCCAGCGAGTTCACGAGGTCGGCGGCCTTGAGCGCCGTCACCAGCGTCGTGTGGTCCTTCGACCCGACGGCGACCTTCACGACATCGGGCTGGGAAACGTCGTCCTGCACGGACGCCTGGTCGCCCTGCGGTGGGAGGTCGCCGGCCTCGCGGCTCCCGCCGCCGTCGGCGGGGGCGCAGGCGAGCAGGGCGACGACGGTGAATGCGGCGAAGTGTCGGAGAGCGGGCATGGCGGGCCTCGAGTGGTAAAGGTGCAGGTCGTGCGCACCTTATGGTGCCGCCGCCGACCGCCTCCCGCAGTCGGGACTCCCCATCGGCCGCGTAGGAGATTCGACTAGGGGAATCACGAAGCGCGCGCCGCAGGCCGCGGGCATGGGATGACGACGAGGGCCCGGTCCATCACTGGACCGGGCCCTCGTCGCGCCATCGGCGCGCCGTGCGTCAGCGGGCCGTCAGCGGCCGATCAGCGTCCGGCGCCAAGGTCGTTCCAGTGCAGGATGCTGTTGAAGCCGAGGAAGAAGGTGCCGTGCGTCTGCCACCGCCAGAAGGGGCGGATGCCGAACATCACGACATGTCCCGCCCCCACCGGCGCGTCCACCACCTGGGCGCGGCTGGCGAGACCCTCGCCACCGGCGAGGGTGCCCGAGAGCAGGATCTCCGCCGGGTTCGAGGGGAAGCTGAGGACGACGCGCGGGCGGTCCGCCAGCGCTCCGCCACCACCGCCGCCGAAGCCGCCCGGGCCACCGCCCGGACCCGCACCTTCGCCCGCAGCCTCACCGGCGGCCGGCGCCGGCGCGGCACCTGCGGCACCCGCGGCACCTGCGGCACCCGCGGCACCTGCGGCACCCGCGGCACCTGCGGCACCC
>CAZHAG010000116.1:0-9090 GCA_964529705.1 uncultured Gemmatimonas sp.
TGTGCAGCGACTGGTAGCCGTTCGACTTGGGGCTCGCGATGTAGTCCTTGATCCGCTCCTGGAGCGGCGTCCAGGCGCCGTGGATCACGCCGAGCGCGTGGTAGCACTCCGGGACGTTCTCCACGAGGACGCGGATGGCGTAGAGGTCGTAGATCTCGTCGTACGGCTTGTCCCGGCGCTCCATCTTCTTCCAGATCGACCAGAGATGCTTCGGCCGGCCGCCCACCTCGTGGAGGATCACCCCCGCGTCGCGCAGCCGTGACTCCAAGGGGCCGATCATCTCGCCGATCAACGCGTCGCGGTCCGCGCGCTTGTTGGCGATCAGCTTGGCGAGGTTCCGGTACTCGTCCGGCTCGAGCCACTTGAAGGCGAGGTCCTCGAGCTCGGCCTTCATGGAGGCGAGGCCGAAGCGGTGCGCCATCGGGGCGTAGAGGTCCCGCGTCTCCAGCGCGATGCGGTGGCGCTTCTCCTCGGGCATCCACTCGAGGGTGCGCATGTTGTGCAGGCGGTCGGCGAGCTTCACCAGGATCACGCGGGCGTCCTTCGCCACCGAGAGCAGGAGCTTGCGGTAGCTCTCGACCTGCCGCTCCTCGCGGGAGGCCATCGGCAGGTGGCCGATCTTGGTGAGGCCGTCGACGATCTGCGCGATCTCGCGCCCGAACTCGCGCTCGACGTCCTCAACTGAGAACGCGGTGTCCTCCACCACGTCGTGGATCAGGCCGCTGGCGACCGTCACCGAGTCGAGCTGCAGGTCCGCCAGGACCTTGGCGACCTCCACGCAGTGCGTGACGTACGGGTCGCCGTTCCGCCGCGTCTGCCCGGCGTGCGCCTTCTCGCTGAACCGGTACGCGCGCGCGAGCAGCTCGGTGTCGAGACGCTCGTTGAGCGTCATCGCCGAGAGGTCCCACCCGGGGATGATGTCGGTGAGGACGGGCGCGGTCACAGGCGGTCGGGGCTCGGGCGCGGTGAAGCCCGCGCCCGTCGACGGTATATCGCCGTGCGGGCGCAGGGGGTCAAGCCATCGTCCTACCCTCGGGGACGGGTCGGCGTTCCGGCCGGGTCAGAGCAGCCCGGCCTCGGCGAAGGAGAGGAAGCGCCCCCGGCCGATCACCACGTGGTCCTGGATCGGGATGTCGAGGAGGCGGCCAGCGGCCACCAACTGGCTCGTGATCGCGCGGTCGTCTGGGCTCGGCGTCGGGTCCCCGGAGGGGTGGTTGTGCACCAGCACCAGGCTCGCCGCCCGCTCGGCGATGGCCTCGCGGAACACCTCCCGCGGGTGCACCAGCGAGCTGTTGAGGATCCCGCGGCTCACGAGCACGTCCCGCTCGAGCCGGTGCTGTGAATCGAGGACCGCGACGCGGAACTCCTCGACGGTCAGCCCCTCCATGCGCGGACCGTAGAAGCGCCAGACATCGCGCGGACCGCGCATCGGCTCCCCCTCGTCCGCCGCCTCGGCCGACTGCCGGCGCCCGAGCTCGAGGGCGGCGTGCACCGCCAGCGCGCGCGCCTCGCCGAGTCCGGGGAGCCCGACGAGGGTGGCGATCGGCATCTGCGAGAGCCGGCGCAGCGAGCCGCCCGCGCGGTGGAGGACGTCCGCCGCCGTCTCCGTCGCGGTCTGGCCCGCGGTGGCGACGCCGAGCAGGAGACCGAGCAGCTCGCTGGTGGTCAGCGCCTGCGCGCCCAGGGCCCGCAGGCGCTCGCGTGGACGATCGGAGGGCGGCAGGTCGAGGACGGAGGACACGCGCCGACGATAGGCGGACCGCCCCGGCCGTTCGCCACCGTTTCACTGCCGGGTGTGCCCTACCCCGGCAGCGTCATCCCCCGTGGCACTTCTTGAACTTCTTGCCGCTCCCGCAGGGGCAGGGGTCGTTCCGGCCGACTCCCGTGAAGTCGAGGTCCGCGGCGTTCGTGGTCGTGCCCGACAGGTCGCCCACCCCGCGGCCGGCGCCCACGACGCGTGGGGCCGCGCGGTCGGGCTCGGGCGACGCCCCCGGCGCCGGCGGCGCGGCGTCCGGATCGACCGCCGCTCCCTCAGCGACCCCGAGCGCGTTGAACTTCTTCTTCGGCGGGGGGGGAGGCGGCGCGGCGCGGGAGCCAGGGGGCGCGTCGTCGAACACCAGCTGCACCTTGAGGAATCGCTCCGTGAAGGTGTGCTGGATGTCGCGCATGAGGTCCTCGAACATCGAGAACGCTTCCTGCTTGTACTCGACGAGCGGGTCCTTCTGCCCCCACGAGCGGTAGCCGATCGCGGCGCGCAGCTGGTCGAGGTCGTAGAGGTGGTCCTTCCACTTCTCGTCGAGGACGTTGAGCATCACGAGCGAGAGCAGGCGGCCGGCGAAGTCGCCCAAGGTCGTGAACTTCCCGTGGAACGCCTTCAGCGCCTCGGCGGAGGCCTCCGCCTGCGCATCCGCGACCGACGCGGGGCGCGTGCCCTCAGGCGTGAAGCCCGGCACCTGCACCAGGTAGTGCAGGAGCAGCTCCTGACGGATCAACTCGACGTCCCAGTCGAGCACATCCTCGTAGCCAGCGAGCGCGGTGTCCACGCGCCGTGCGACGGCGGCGGCGACCATCTTCTCGGCCTCGCCCTTGAGCTCCTCCCCGCCCTCCAGCGCGAACGCGCGCAGGCTGTAGATCACCTCGCGCTGCTGGTTCATCACGTCGTCGTAGTCGAGGAGGCGCTTGCGCTGCTGGAAGTTCTGCAGTTCGACGCGCTTCTGTGCCTGCTCGATCGAGCGGGTGATGAGCGAGTGGGTGAGCACCTCGCCCTCCTGCGCCCCGAGCCCGTCCATCAGGCGGGCGATGCGGTCCGACCCGAAGAGCCGCATCAGGTCGTCCTCGAGGGAGAGGAAGAACTGCGACGTGCCCGGGTCGCCCTGGCGGCCGGCACGGCCCCGCAACTGGCGGTCGATGCGGCGCGACTCGTGCCGCTCCGACCCGATGATGTGGAGCCCGCCGGGCTCCAACACCTCGACCTCCTTGCCGTCGGCGTCCTTCACCGTCGACGGCTGTGATTCCTTCACGCCGGCGCCGAGCTTGATGTCGGTGCCGCGGCCGGCCATGTTGGTCGCGATCGTGATCGCGCCCTTCTGCCCCGCGTTCGCGACGATCTCCGCCTCGCGCTGGTGGTACTTGGCGTTCAGCACGTTGTGCGGGAGTCCGGCGCGCTGGAAGAGCCGCGCGATGGTCTCCGAGGCCTCCACGCTCGTGGTGCCGACGAGCACCGGGAAGCCGAGCTTGTGGAGGCGGCGCGTCTCCTCGACGATCCCGTTGTACTTCTCGCGCCGCGTCTTGTAGATCAGGTCCTGCCGGTCGTCGCGGATGATCGGCCGGTTGGTCGGGATCACCGAGACGTCGAGGCTGTAGATCGAGTGGAACTCGGTCTCCTCGGTCTCGGCCGTGCCCGTCATGCCGGCGAGCTTCTCGTAGAGCCGGAAGTAGTTCTGGATGGTGATCGTGGCGAGTGTCTGCGTCTCGCCCCGCACCGTGACCCCCTCTTTCGCCTCCACCGCCTGGTGGAGCCCCTCGCTCCAGCGCCGCCCCGGCATCGTGCGGCCGGTGAACTCGTCGACGATCAGCACCTGTCCGTCCTGCACGACGTAGTTCACGTCCTTCTCGTAGAGCGCGTGCGCGCGCAGCAGCTGGTGCACGATGTTCAGCTTCTCGGACTTCACGGCGTACTCGACCTCGATCTTCCGCCGCGCCTCGAGTTTCGCCGCGGCGTCGAGGTCCGGGTCCCGGTCGATCTGCCCGATGGCGGTCGAGATGTCGGGCAACACGAAGGCCTCGGGGTCCTTCGGCGAGAGGAACTCCACGCCCCGGTCCGTCAGGTGCACCGTGTGTCCCTTCTCGTCCAGCACGAAGAGGAGGTCCTCCTCGAGGTCTCGGAACTCCTGCTTGGACTGCGGGAGCTTGCGGTCGGCCAGGTGGCGGAGCTCCTGCTTCTGGACCAGCTGCTTGACGCCCGTCTCCTGCAGCACCTTGAGGAGGCGCTTGTTCTTGGGGTTACCGAGCCGCGCCTGGTAGAACGCGATCGCCGCCGCGTCCTCGTCCCCCGCAGCCATCGCCTTCTCCCCGCGGGCGACGAGGTCGTTGGCGCGCTCGGTCTGCGCCCGCGCGAGGCGCGCGACGGCGGCGTTGTGTTCCGCGTACTGCAGGTCCCCCTCGTTCCCCACCGGGCCCGAGATGATCAGCGGCGTCCGCGCCTCGTCCACCAGCACGGAGTCCACCTCGTCCACGATCGCGTAGATGTGCGGGCGCTGCACGCGCTGGTCGAGCGCCACGACCATGTTGTCGCGCAGGTAGTCGAAGCCGAACTCGTTGTTGGTGCCGTAGGTGATGTCGCACCCGTAGGCGGCGCGCCGCTCCGGGGTGCCCGGCTCGGTGTCGTCGAGGCAGCCGACCGTGAGGCCGAGCCAGGTGAAGAGGTGCCCCATCCACTGCGAGTCGCGCCGCGCGAGGTAGGAGTTGACCGTCACCAGGTGGGCGCCGCGCCCCGGCAGTGCGTTCAGGTAGAGCGGGAGCGTCGCGACCAGCGTCTTGCCCTCGCCCGTCGCCATCTCCGCGATGCGTCCGAGGTGCAGCTGGATGCCGCCCACGAGTTGCACGTCGTAGTGCACCATGTCCCACGTGATGTCGTGGCCCGTGACCGCGCACTGCGTGCCCACCAGGCGCCGCGCGGCCTCGCGCACCGTCGCGAACGCCTCCGGCAGGAGCTCGTCGAGGACGTCGCGCAGGAGGTCGCGGTACGCCTTCTCGAGTCCCCCCTGCCCGTCCGCACCCGTGAGCTCGTGGTCGAGCGCCTCGCGCGCCGCGGCGTCCTCGGCGCCGTGCTTCTGTGCCCGGACCTCCTCGATGCGTGACCGCAGCTCCGCGGTGCGCTCCTTGATCACCGCCCGGAAGCGCTCGGTCTGCGCCCGGATCTCGGCGTCCGTCAGTTCACGCAGGCGCTCGCCGTGGACGTTGATCTCGTCCACGATCGGCTGCACCCGCCGCTGTTCGCGTTCGTGCCGCGTCCCGAACACCGCCCCGATCAACTTCTTCAGCATGCGTTATTCACTCGTTAGGTGGTGCGATACAGCCCGTGCCGCGCGATGTACTCGGCGATCGAGCCGGGGACGAATCCACGGATCGGGAGCCCCGCCTCGACCCGGGCGCGGATCTCCGTCGACGAGATGTCGATCCGCCGCGACGCGAGCGACTCGACCTTGATGGACCCCGGGACCGCTGGCCCCGGCCCCCCACGCGACACCACCACCAGCCGGGCCTCCGCCGCGATGGCCTGCGGCTCCCGCCAGTGTGGAAGCGTCGCCGCGGCATCCTCGCCGAGCAGCAACACGAGCTCCGCCGACGGCCGCGCGGCGCGGTAGGCCCGGACGGTGTCGACCGTGTAAGATAACCCCCCTCGTTCCACTTCGAGTGGATCGACCGCGAGTCGCGGGTCCTCGGCCGCGAGCAGGCGGCACATCGCCACGCGGTGCTCGGCGGGGGTCACCGCTCGCCCCTGCTTCAGGGGCTGGCGGTAGGTCGGGATGAGGAGAACCGAGGTGAGGCCCAGCTCCTCGAAGGCGGTGTACGCCACGAACAGGTGTCCGAGGTGCGGCGGGTCGAAACTCCCGCCCAGGAGGCCGATCTGCTCGGACACGCGCGGGGCTCAGCCCCCGGGACCCGTCGTGCGCGTGCTGTCGGGGGCGGGACGGACGCAGACGCGGCGCACGTCGGCGTCCGCGGGATAGGCCGCCCGCAGCGCGTCGCAGACCTCCTCGGCGTCCTCGACATATCCGAGGACCGGGAGCCGGTAGACCTCGACGAGGTGCAGCATCGCCTGGCGCGCCTTGTCGGTCTCCGGGTAGTTCTTGACCACGTCCTTGAAGTACAGGATCGCGGAGTCGTAGGCCTTCCGCCGCTGATAGTGCCGGGCGGTCTGGAAGTCCTTGTCCGCGAACCACTCGTCCAGGCGCCCAAGCTCCGCAGTCGCCGAGTCGGCGAGCGGGGAGTTCGGGTACACGCCCACCAGCAACCGGAACTGGGTCTCGGCGAGGTAGCCGTACTGCGGGTCCAGGCTCGGACGGCGCCAGAGCGCGGCGTACGCCCGTCCGGCGTGCATGAGCGCATCATCGGCCAGGGAGTCGTCGGGCATCGTCTCGCTCAGCCGGATGAACGCCTGGGCCGCGAGGAGCCGCTCCCCCTTCTGCAGCCGGGACTGGCCGAGGTACCAGTGCGCGCGCGGCAGCAGCGTGTCCCGCGCGGGCAGGTCGAGCGTCAGTCGCTCGAAGGCCTGGGCCGCGTCATCCCACTTGCCCTCGCGATACTTCGCCATCCCGGCCTCGTAGAGCGAGACCGACGTGGAGAACTGCCTGACGTTGAAGGAGCGGAAGCATCCCTGGGCGCCGATGCCGAGGACACAGAGGACGAGGAGCGAACGTCGCATCAGGTCGGTGGTTGCATGCGGGCGGACCCCTTGAGTCCGCGGAAGTATTCGATCGTGCGGACAAGGCCATCCCTCAGCTGGATGGTCGGCTCCCAGCCGAGGAGCGTGCGCGCCCGCGTGATGTCGGGCCGGCGGACCTTGGGGTCGTCCGTCGGGAGTGGGCGCGAGATGATAGCGGAGGAGCTCCCCGTAAGTTCCACGACCAGCTCGGCGAGCTGCCGCACGGTGAACTCGTTCGGGTTCCCGATGTTCACCGGCATCGTCTCCGCGCTCCCGAAGAGCCGGTAGATGCCCTCCACCTCGTCCTCGACGTAGCAGAACGAGCGCGTCTGGCTGCCATCGCCATAGACCGTGATCGGCGCACCCTGCAGCGCCTGGACGATGAAGTTCGAGACGACCCGACCGTCCCCCGGGCGCATGCGGGGGCCGTAGGTGTTGAAGATGCGGACGATCCGCGTGTCCACGGACTGCGCCCGGTGGTAGGCCATCGTCATCGCCTCGGCGAAGCGCTTCGCCTCGTCGTAGCAGCCGCGGGGGCCGATCGGGTTCACGTTCCCCCAGTACGACTCCGCCTGCGGATGCTCCAGCGGGTCGCCGTACACCTCGGACGTGGAGGCGAGGAGGAAGCGCGCGCCCTTCGCGAGGGCGATCCCGAGCGCGTTGTGCGTCCCGAGCGAGCCGACCTTCAGGGTCTGGATCGGCATCTCGAGGTAGTCCACCGGGCTCGCGGGCGAGGCGAAGTGCAGCACGCCGTCGAGCGCCCCGGCCAGGTAGGTGAACTCCGAGATGTTGTGGCGCACGAAGTTGAAGCGCTCGTGGCCGATCAGGTGCGCGATGTTGTCCGGATGGCCCGTCAGGAAGTTGTCGAGGCCGACGACCGTGTGCCCGTCCCGCAGGAAGCGGTCGCAGAGGTGCGAGCCGAGGAACCCCGCGGCCCCGGTGATGAGGACCCTCACGCCGCTCCCCGACCGATGGAACGATACGTGAAGCCGAGGCTCTCCATCTTGGCCGGGTCGTACAGGTTCCGGCCGTCGATGATCACGGGCTGCGTGAGCAGCGTGCGCAGCTTGGCGAAGTCCGGGAACCGATACTCGTTCCAGTCGGTGACGATGCAGAGCGCATCGGCGCCCTGGGCCGCGTCGTAGCTGCTCTTGGCGAAGGTCACGGTCTTGCCAAGGCGACGCTCCGCCTCGTGCGCGGCGGCGGGGTCGTGCGCGACCACCGTGGCGCCCGCCGCGAGCAGCTCCGCGATGAGCGTGAGCGCCGGGGACTCCCGCATGTCGTCCGTGTTCGCCTTGAACGCGAGGCCCCAGACGGCGACGCGCGCCCCCTTCACCTTGGCGCCGAGCACGGCACTCAGCTTCTCGAAGAGCCGGTGCTTCTGGCGCTCATTCGCCTCCTCCACCGCCCGCAGCACGCTCATGGGAGCGCCGCGCTCCTCGGAGGTCCGCAGCAGCGCCTGCACGTCCTTCGGGAAGCACGACCCGCCGTACCCGGGCCCGGGGAAGAGGAAGGCCGGGCCGATGCGGCTGTCGCTGCCGATGCCCTTGCGCACGAGGTCCACGCTCGCGCCGACGCGCTCGCAGAGGTTCGCGATCTCGTTCATGAAGGAGATCCGCGTGGCCAGCATCGCGTTCGCGGCGTACTTCGTCATCTCGGCGGACGGGATGTCCATGAAGATGATCGGCTTCCCCGTGCGAACGAACGGCGCGTAGAGCTCGGCCATCCGGGTGCGCGCGAAGTCGGACTCCACGCCGATGACCACGCGGTCGGGCTTCATGAAGTCGTCGATCGCGGCCCCTTCCTTCAGGAACTCCGGGTTGGAGCACATGTGGAACGGGTGCTTGGCGTTCGGCTCGATCGCCTTCGCGACGATCCGCGCGGTCCCGACGGGGACCGTCGATTTCGTCACCACCACGATCTCGCGGCCCGCGTGCCGCCCGATGAGCTCGGCGACCGCGCGCACGTGCTTGAGGTCGGCGGACCCGTCCTCATCGGGCGGCGTTCCGACCGCGATGAACACGACCTCGGCCGTGTGGATCGCCGCCGGGACGTCGGTCGTGAACGAAAGGCGCCCGGCACCCTGGTTCCGCGCCACGTACTCCTCGAGTCCCGGTTCGTAGATCGGAAGGACGTTCTTCTTCAACCCCTCGATCTTCGCGGCGTCGACGTCGGCGCAGGTGACGTCGTTGCCGGTCTCGGCGAGACAGGCACCAACGACGAGGCCCACGTACCCCGACCCGATGACGGCGATCCTCACGACGGCTGCTCCTGGAAGGTCGCACCGAGCGGGCGCGATGAGGTGAGCGAGACGATCCGGGCCCGCGAGGCCCGGAGCCTGGCGGTCACGTTCCGGGCATCGATCACGAGCGCGGCCCGGTCCACGACGCGCTGGTAGTCGACGACCTTGTGATCCGTGATCACGACGACCGCGTCCACCGAGGCGAGGAGCTCGTCGGTGAGGGCAACACCGTGCATCTCGTGTCCGTCCTCGCGGAACGACGGGATGTGCGGGTCATGATAGGCGACCTCGGCGCCCCGCTCCTCGAGCAGGCGGATGACGTCGAGTGCCGGGCTCTCGCGCATGTCGTCGATGTCGCGCTTGTACGCGACGCCAAGCACGAGGACCTTGCTGCCGTTGACCGACTTGCGGTCGTCGTTCA
>CAZHAG010000117.1:0-8831 GCA_964529705.1 uncultured Gemmatimonas sp.
CTCCACGACCTCGCCAAGCGCGCCGGGATGATCCCGCTCTGGGAGTCCGGCCTGCGCCGCGTGCTCGACGGGACCACCGCCCTGCCGGAACTCCTCGACAACGTGCCGCCGCCCCACGCCTCGGAGCAGTCGGCCGAGGTGGACGCGCAGGCGATCGTCGCCGGGATCCGCAGCGGCGCGGTCGTTGGGGGCACCCCCATCGGCGGCGTCCCCGGGATGGTCGCGCCGGCCGCGTTCACGGCCGCGCCACCACCTCGGCCCAGCCGCGCGATGCCGAAGGACGCGCCGCGCGTCCTCGTGGTCCACGATTCGCGCGAGGAGCGCCGTGCGATCCGCTACGCCCTCGAGGACATCGGCTGCGCCGTGATCGAGTCCGCCGACGGCGTGGCCGCGCTCACGTACGCGCGCCGGCTCCGCCCGACCCTGATGGTCACCGAGCTCGCGATCCCGCGGCTCGACGGCTTCGCGCTCATGCAGGCGGTCGCGACCGAGCTGCAGCTCCCCTCGGTCGTCTACACCGTCCAGTCGGACCCGGGCACGCACCAGTGGGCGCACGACCTGGGCTGCGTGGCGCTCGTGCCCGCGGAGCGGGGCCCCGAGGCGCTCGCGACGAGCGTGCGCCAGGCGCTGGGGATGCCGGCCACGGGGATGCGGCTCGCCGTGTGAGCCGCATCGCCCGCCGCGTCCGGCGAGCCCGGGGCGGCGCTAGTTGCGGAAGAGGTACGACGCCTTGAGGAAGAAGGCGTCCCGCGTGCGCGCGAGACGCTCGAACCGGAAGGAGGTCGGCTCCGAGAGCCGGGCGCCATACCCCAGGTAGAACACGGTGCCGGGCGTCGGCGTGTACGCGAAGAGGAGGTCGCTCCGCACGCTGTTGCGCGTGGTCGCCGTGGTGCGCTCGAAGACCCCGGCGCCGTTCCGCTGGAGGAGCGGATAGCCCGTGCGCGAGTCGTCCCGCAGCGCGTCCACGCTCTCGGCGAAGTACTCGCCGATGGCGCGAACGAAGATCGGACGTGAGACCTGGTACTCGACCTTGAGCCGCGGGTTGCGCAGGATGCCGACGAGCGAGCCGTCCGTGCGCCGCACGAACTCCTGGATCTGGTAGGTCCCGTCGATGCGCAGGCGCTCCGAGGGGCGGACGTTCAGCGTGACCGACGCGTAGAGGATGTCCGCCGACGCCCACTCGTAGAAGTTCTCGTCGATCCCCCAGATCAGGAACGAGCTCAGCTGGAAGTACTTGAAGCGCGGGGAGCCGACGCGCACCACCCAGTCCCGGTTCGGCAGCCGTGGCGTGCCGACGAAGGCCAGCGTGTCGAGGCCGCCGACGCCATTCGGCGCCTCCACGCGGAGGCGCGGCCCGTAGAACTCAGGGTCGTAGCCAAAAGTCTCGTAGAGGACGGAGGCCCCGATGCTCCACCCGCCGCGCAGGCTCGCATCAGCGTTGAAGTGGAGCTTCTTGTCGCGCGCATCGCCACGGCGGAAGAAGTTCTCGTAGTTCCAGGTGCCGTCGCCCATGATGCCGGCAGTGAAGCTCTCCACGCGCGCACCCGGCGCGCCGAACCAGGTGTGGCGCGGCTGCAGGTTCATCTGCACCTCGCCGGAGCGGGAGAGGAAGCCACTCTCCGTCGTGAAATCGGGATCGATCCCGCGGATGAGCGCGCGCACGCCCACGGCGCGCCCGTCGCGGGCGCCGCGCAGCTCGAAGAGCGGTGCCGTCACCGCGCTCCCCCCGGAGGCCGTCCGCGCGCCCGCGAGCTGGAACGACCCCGAGTAGAGCCGCCCCGCCACGCCCCGCCCGTCCACGCTGAGCACGCGGTTGGACGCCGCACCGTCGACCTTGTCGGTGTAGGTCAGCCCGAGGCGCGACCGCGCGCCGAGATCCCGCGAGAGCCGCAGGATGTTGAAGAGTGGGCGGTCCGACCCGCTGCGCGAGGTGGCCTGGTCGTCCAGCGCCGTCATCAGGGCGACGTTCATCGCGCCCATCTTGCCGGAGACCTTCGCCGCGGCATCCGGCTGCACGATCCGGCGCGTGTAGACGAGGCCGTTCGGCGTCTGGAACTGCTCGATGCCGTCGATGAAGAAGGGACGGCGCTCCGTGATGAAGAGCGCACGGCGCGGGTCGAACGAGAACTGGCCGGCGTCCGCCTCCACCTGCGAGAAGTCCGGGTTGACCGTCCCGTTCAACGTCAGGTTGTTCGTGATCCCCCATCGCACCGTCGCCCCCAGCTGCGGGCGGCCCGCCTCATAGTCCCACGCCGTCGCGCCGGGCGTGCCCTCCACGCGGTCGGTGAGCTCGGGTGTGAGGTCGAGCACCACGCCGCGCCGCAGGTCGGTGAGGCCGGTCAACCGGCCCGACTGCGACAGGAACGAGGCGTTCCCGCGCTGCGCCGGCGTCCAGCTGTCCTCATAATTCGAGTGCTGCACCCGGCGCACGACGTTGAACCCCCACGTCTGCTCCTGCGCGGCCTGGAAGCGCAGGCTCTTGAACGGGATGCTGACCTCGATCTCGTAGCCGAACTCGGTGAGGCGCCCCTTGGACTGGAAGACGTAGTCCTGGGAGAGGTCCGCCGACTCGCGCGCGGAGTTGCCGCCGCCGAGCAGCCCGGCGCCCCCGCGGTTCCCCTGCTCCACCAGGCTCCCGTCCGCCTGCACGCCGAGCGGGTTCACCGCGAACATCGACGCCTGCCGGCCGTCGTTGAACGTGCCGATCAGGAACTGGATCTGGTCGTCGGAACCCAGGCGGTCGCGCTCGGCGAGCGTCGCGCGCACCGTCCCGTGCGGTTCGTACGCCCGCACGCCGAAGTGGATCGCGGTGGGCGAGTACCAGACGAACACGATCGTCGAGTCCGCGGCGGGGATCCCGTCCTGCGGCGAGAACTGGGAGAAGCCGCGCAGCACCGAGGCTTCGCGCCAGATCGGCTCGTCGAGCACCCCGTCGACCTTGATGTCCGCGGTCGCTCTCACGGGCCGGACGGTGATCTCGCCCGCGCGGCCGTTGTGAACCGGCGGATCGGAAAGCAGGAGCGAGGCGAGCAGCGTGATGGCGCGCATGGGGTCCAGTGGGGGAAGGAGGTGGGGCGACTCCTGATTGGACGCTATCCGTCGTGAAAGGGTTTCGCGACGGCGGGGGAGCACCGCCTTGCCGAGCACCGCGGGCGGGTGCATCGTTGGCCATGACCCTCACCCGCCGTGCGGCGCTGCAGTTGCTGGGGGTCGCCGCGCTCCCTGCGGTCGCGCGCGCCGGCCTGCCGGACGCCGCGACCAGCACCGCCGCGCATCGGCGCGCCCTCGCGACGCCGCCGTCGCTCTTCCGCGCGGACGAGCGCGCCCTCGTGGCCGCAGTCGCCGACGGGATCCTCCCGCGCACCGAGACGCCCGGCGCCCTTGACGTCGGGGTGCCCGCGTTCGTGGAGGTGATCGTCGGCGAGTGGATGACCGACGAGGAGCGGACGGAGTTCCGCGCGGGACTCGCGGCGATGGAGATGCACGTCATGGAGCGTCTCAACCGCCCCTGGCCCGCCCTGAGCGGGTTCGAGCGATCCGCCGAGCTGGCCTGGCTCGCGGAGGCCTCGGATCCCACGCATCCGGCACGGCGCGGATACCGACGCCTCCGCTCGCATGTGCTCCACGGCTACCTCACCAGCGAGCGCGTCCAGCGCGAGGTGCTCAAGGTGGACATCACTCCCGGGCGGTACTACGGGTGCACGCCGATCCCGTCGCCGCTCGACTTCGAGGACGGCGCCGATGCCTGAGTCTCGCCGTCTCCCGCTGCAGGAACGTCGGCGCTACGACGCGATCGTCGTGGGCTCGGGGATCAGCGGTGGCTGGGCCGCGAAGGAGCTCACGGAGCGCGGGCTGCACACCCTCGTCCTCGAGGCCGGCGGCCCGATCGACCCGTCGGTCGACTACGTCGAGCACGTGCAGCCCTACGACGTGCGATTCCGCGGCTACGGCGACCGCGCCGAGCTCTCCCGCGACCAGCCCGTGCAGCGCGAGTGCTATGCGTGCGACGAGTGGGGCTCGAAGTTCTTCGTGAACGACCGCGAGAACCCGTACACCACGCCCGAGGGCGCTCCCTTCCGTTGGATCCGCGGCCGTCAGGTCGGCGGACGCTCCCTCACCTGGGGCCGCCAGGTGTACCGCTGGAGCGACCTCGACTTCGAGGCGAACGCGAAGGACGGCCACGGCACGGACTGGCCCATCCGCTACGCCGACCTCGCACCCTGGTACGAGCATGTGGAGCGCTTCATCGGCGTCTCGGGCGCGGCCGAGGGGCTGGAGCAGCTCCCGGACGGCGCGTTCCTGACGCCGATGGAGCTGACCTGCGTCGAGCGCCACGCGCGCGAACGGATCCTCGCGGCGTTCGGGGGCCAGCGCGTGCTGACGATCGGGCGCACGGCGGTCCTCACCGAGGACCACAACGGCCGCGCGGCTTGCCACTACTGCGGTCCCTGCGAGCGCGGGTGCATCACGCACTCGTACTTCTCGAGCAACGGCTCCACGCTCCCGGCCGCACAGCGCACCGGGCGACTCACGCTGCGCCCCTGGAGCGTCGTGGCCGAGGTGGTGCACGACCCGCGCTCGGGGCGCGCCCGGGGCGTGCGCGTGATCGACGCCCGGTCGCGCACGCAGCTCGAGTTCGAGGCGCGCGTGGTCTTCCTCTGCGCCTCGGCCTTCGAGTCCACGCGGATCCTGCTCAACTCGCGGAGCGCCGCGCACCCGCAGGGGATGGGGAACGCGAGCGGCACGCTCGGGAAGTACGTGATGGACCACCACATGCTCTGGGGCGCCGGGGGCACGATGCCCGGCTTCGAGGACCGACGGACGGACGGCCGCCGGCCGAACGGCATCTACGTCGCGCGCTTCCGGAACACGCAGTCGTCGCCGGCCAGCAAGGACTTCCTGCGCGGCTACGGGATGCAGGGGGGCTCCGGGCGGAGCCGCTGGAACGACGGCGGGCATGGCGCCACCTTCAAGGCGCGCTGGCTCTCGGAGCTCCAGCCCTGGACGATCGGCATCAACGGCTGGGGAGAGACGCTGCCGCGAGAGGACAACCAAGTCGCGCTCGACCCCGTCGCAACGGATGCGTGGGGGGTCCCCGCGCTCCGGATCGACTGCACCTGGGGGGAGAACGAGCGCGCGATGATGCGCGACATGGTCACCTCGGCCACCGAGATGCTCGAAGCCGCGGGCGCGACGAACATCCGCCAGAATCGTCCCGACGTTCCTCCGGGGCTCTGCATCCACGAGATGGGGGGCGCGCGGATGGGGCGCTCCGCCGACGTCTCGGTCTGCGACGGGAACAACGCGCTCTGGGAGGTGCCGAACGTCTTCGTCACCGATGGCGCCTGCATGGCGAGCAGTGCCTGCCAGAATCCGAGCATCACCTACATGGCGCTCACGGCACGCGCGGTGGCTGGCGCGGTGGAGCGCATCACGCGGGGAGAGCTGTGAGTCCGACACGACGCGATGTCCTCAAGGCCGGCGCCCGAGCTGCGCTGGTGGCCGCTGGCGTCGGGCGCGCCGGGCGCGCGGCCCACGCGGCGGAGGCCACCGCCGCGACCGTCGCTGGCGGCGCCCTCGCCGCCCCGCCCTACCGCCAGAGCGTCGCCCGCTGGTGCTTCTCGCGGATGCCGCTCGACGAGCTCTGCCGCGAGGCCAAGCGCATCGGGCTCTCGGCCATCGACCTGCTCAGCGAGAACGAGTGGGACGTCCCCCGCGTGCACGGGCTCACCTGCGCCGTGGCGAACGGACCGGGTCCGATCCCCGACGGATGGAACCGACCCGACCTTCACGACAAGCTCGTCGCGGAGAGCGAGCGCCTCCTCCCGCTCGTGGCGCGCGCCGGCGTCCCGCAGATGATCGTGTTCTCCGGCAACCGCCGCGGCATGAGCGACGGCGACGGCATCGCCAACTGCGCCGCGGGGCTGCGGCGGATCATGCCCGCCGCCGAGCGCCATGGCGTGACCGTCGTGATGGAGATGCTGAACAGCAAGGTGGACCACAAGGACTACCACGCCGACCGCACCGAGTGGGCGGCCCAGGTCGCGCGCGCGGTTGGGTCACCCCGCTTCAGGCTCCTGTACGACGTCTACCACATGCAAATCATGGAGGGGGACGTGGTGCGAACGATCGGACAGTACGCGCCCCTGATCGGCCACTACCACACCGCGGGAGTCCCCGGCCGGCACGAGCTCGACGACACGCAGGAGCTCAACTACGGCCGGATTGCCCGCGCCATCGCGGCCACGGGCTTCACCGGCTTCGTCGCGCACGAGTTCATCCCGACGCGCGACCCGCTGGTGAAGCTCGCCGAGGCGCACGCGATCTTCGCGGCGTAGAGGGCTTCAGGGTGTCGGCGGGCACCCCTCCACCTTCTCGCACTTCGGGTCGAGCAGCGGCAGGTTGAGCCGCGCCAGCTCCTTGTTCACCGCCATCAGGTCGGTGCTCCACACCTTCGCGAGCTGGTCGGTGTAGCCCTTCAGTTCGGCCGTGAGGATCCCGAAGATCTCCGGCATGTTGGTCGTCGGTCTCCCGTCCCCGCGCTCCGCCATCGAGAGCAGGTTCGCCAGCCGGTTGTTCACGCGGATGGGGAAGTTGAGTGGGTCCTGCCCGCTCTGGTTCTTCACCTGGTAGATCCGCTCCTCGACCGCGGAGGCGTTGGTGGTCAGTGCCGCACCGGAGGTCCGGAGGGCGCGGTCGCTGGACTTCTTGAGCCGGTCCGCGAGCTGGTCCTTCACGCGCCGGATCTCGATCACCGACTGGTTGGCCTCGGTCGCCCTGTCGCGCACCTGGCGCCCGAACTGGTACTGCGCATGCAGGTCGGCATCGGTGACCTCCGGGAGGAGCGGGTTCCGCTTGACGACCAGCGGCGCCGTGAGCGCACGGCCATCCGCCACCAGACGGAGCGTGTACGTCCCCGGCGGCACGGCCGGTCCGTTCAACCCCGCGCCCCAGAGGATCATCCCGGGGAACCCGACGATGGGGGTCGTGCGCAGGTCCCAGTTGAAGGTCGAGACGCCAGCGGCGCGCGGGATGTACGCCACGCCGCCGCCGCGCCGCCCGCCCCCCGCGCCGCCGGCCGGCGGGCCTGCCGGCGCGGGACCAAAAGTCCGAAGCACCGTGCCCGTGGAGTCGAGCACCTCGAGCGAGATCGCCTGCGGCGCGTTCGCGAGCTTCCAGGTGATCGTCAGGGACGTGCCGGAGCGGACGGCCGGCGCCGGCGTGTAGAGGTGCGCCTCCGCCGCCAGCACGCGCGGCGTCGCCTGCCGGAGCGCCGCAATGTTGTCGAGCACCCAGAAGCTCCGCCCATGCGTGCCGATCACGAGTTCGTTCCCCTCGACGATCAGGTCGGCCACGGGCACGTCGGGCATGTTGAGCCGCAGCGACTGCCAGCGCGCGCCATCATCGTACGAGATGTAGACGCCGTGCTGCGTGGCGGCATAGAGCAGGCCGCGGCGCGTGGGGTCCTCGCGCACCGCGTGCACGTAGTCGTCGGCGCGGATGCCGGCGACGATCTTCGTCCAGGTGCGGCCGAAATCGCGCGTGCGGAAGATGTACGGCGAGAAATCATCGAGCAGTGGCTTGCGCACCGAGACGTACGCGGTGCCGTCGTCGAAGACCGACGCGTCGATCTGGCTCACGCGGCCGAAGTCAGGCATCTCCTTCGGCGTCACGTTCGTCCAGCTCTTGCCGCCGTCGCGCGTCACGTGCACGAGCCCGTCGTCGGAGCCGGTCCAGATGACGTTCACGTCCCGCTTCCCGGGCGCCACGGAGAAGATCGTCGCGTACACCTCGGGACCGTTCATGTCCCCGGTGATCGGGCCTCCCGACTTCTCCTGCGTCATCGGGTCGCGCCGCGTGAGGTCGCCGCTCAGCGCCGTCCAAGTCTGTCCGCCGTCCGTCGTCATCCAGAGCCGCTGCGACGAGACATAGAGCCGCTTCGGGTCCACCTGCGAGAAGATGATCGGATAGGTCCACTGCCAGCGCTCGCGGATGTCCTTCGACGGCTCGCCCGAGTAGAACCAGGGGTACGGGTTCACCTCACGTGAGAGCCCGGTGCGGCGGTTGAACTTGTCGAGGTAGCCGCCGTTGTTCGTGCCCGAGTAGAAGAGGTCCGGCTCCAGCGGGTCGGGCGCGATGTACCCCGGTTCGCCACCCCCTGCCTGGTACGACACGGCCATCGAGCCAGCAGTCGGATCCTGGTAGCCGGGTCCCGGGCCACCCCGCGAGGCGTCCGCGTCCCCTGCTCCGCCCCCGCCGCCGCCGCGCCGGAACCCCTGGTTCAGGTTCCAGTTGAACGGCACGCAGAGCGTCGTGTTGTCCTGCTGCGACCCGCAGACGTGATACGGGATGTGCTTCGTGGTGATGACGTGGTACCACTGCGCGGTCGGGAAGTCCTGGTCGGTCCAGTTCCCGCCCGTGTCGCGCGAGATCGCGCCACCGCCGTCGTTCGCATCGACCAGGTGCGCCGGATCATCGGGATCGATCCAGAGGTCGTGGTGGTCGCCATGCGTCCCGTTCCCGATCGAGGTCATCGTCTTCCCGCCGTCCGCCGAGCGGAAGAGCGAGGTGTTCTGCGCGTAGACGACGTCCGCGTTCTGGTGGTCGGCGAAGAGGTGCGTGTAGTAGAACGCCCGCTGCCGGATGGAGCGGTTGTCGTTCATCAGCGTCCAGGTCGCCCCTGCGTCGTCGCTCTTGTAGAGCCCGCCACTGTCATGCTCGATCAGGGCATAGACGCGCTGCGGGTCCGCCGCCGTGACCGCCACGCCGATCCGCCCGACGAGCCCCTTGGACGGGAGCCCCTTGTTGCGCGTGATCTCCTTCCAGGTCTC
>CAZHAG010000118.1:0-8806 GCA_964529705.1 uncultured Gemmatimonas sp.
CGGATCAAGGACTACATCGCGAGCCCCAAGTCGAACGGCTACCAGTCGCTGCACACGACGATCTTCGGGCCACGCGGGACGCTCTTCGAGATCCAGATCCGCACGCGCGAGATGCACCGCACCGCGGAGTACGGCATCGCCGCGCACTGGCTCTACAAGGAGGGGGAGACGGGGGGGAAGCGCGACCTCGACCGCCACCTCACCTGGTTCCGCCAGGTGCTCGAGCTCCAGCTCGACGCCGAGACCCCCGACCAGTTCCTCGAGTTCCTCAAGCTCGACCTCTACCAGGACGAGATCTTCGTCTTCACGCCGAACGGCGACGTGATCCAGCTCCCGAAGGGCGCGACGCCGATCGACTTCGCCTTCGCGGTGCACACGCAGGTGGGGCTGCACACGCAGGGGGCGCGGGTGAACGGCCGCATCGTGCCGCTCTCAAGGGAGCTGCGCAACTCGGAGACGGTGGAGATCATCCGCTCGCCGAGCGCGCGCCCGAGCCGCGACTGGCTGGCGCACGTGCACACGGGGCGCGCACGGCACCGGATCCGCCAGTGGCTCCGCAACGAGGAGCAGAAGACCTTCGTCACGGTCGGCCAGGAGATCCTCGAGCGCGAGCTGCGCCGCCGGCGGCACGCGAAGCTCACCGAGGGGGAGTTCGCCCGCGGCGCGGCCGCCCTCTCGTTGAGCGACACGGACCACATCTACGCGAGCATCGGGCAGGGGGACATCACCGTCACCCAGCTCCTCAAGGCGATCTATCCCGACCTCGACGTCTCACAGGAGACGGCGCTCAAGCCGAGCGCGCTCGAGCGGCTGATCGACCGGATGCGCCGGCCGGGCACGTCGAAGGGGCTCCGCATCCAGGGCGTGGACGGGCTCATGGTCCGCTATGCCCAGTGCTGCCAGCCGGTGCCGGGGGACACGGTCGTGGGCTACGTGACGCGCGGGCGCGGGGTCAGCATCCACCGGCAGGACTGCCCGAACCTGCTCCACCTGGTGCACGAGCCCGAGCGCCGCCTGGAGATCGACTGGCGGGAGAGCGCCGGCGAGCGCTTCGTGATCCGGCTCGCGATCGAGGGGAGCGACCGCCGGGGGTTGTATGCCGACCTCGCGGCCGCGGTGAGCGGCACCGGCACCGACATCCGATCCCTCGAACTCAAGACCGTGGACGGCCGCGTCGCCGGCGCCGCCCTCGTCGAGGTCGAGAACCTCGCGCACCTCGAGAAGATCATCAAGGCGGCGCGCCGGGTGAAGGGCGTGAGCGCCGTGACCCGGCGGGAGCGCCTGACCGCGGACGAGGGCTAGATTTCCCGGTCCACCTCAGCCGGGTCCGCCGTCCATGCACGCTGCCTTGCTCCATACGCACAACCTCCTCCGGTGGGTCGTCCTCCTGCTCGGCGCCCTCGCGCTCGTGCGGGCGTACCAGGGGGTCTCGGGCGACCGGCCGTACGCGGCCGCGCGCCGTGTCGGGGTCCTCTTCGTCGCGTCGCTGCACCTGCAGCTCCTGCTCGGCCTCGCGCTCTTCCTCGTGAGCCCGATGATCAAGCTCGCGATGACCGACATGCGCGCCACGATGTCCGACGCCGCCACGCGCTTCTTCGTCGCCGAGCACCCGACCCTGATGGTGGCCGCCGTGGTCCTGATGACGATCGGCGGGATCGTGGCGAAGAACGCCGCGAACGACGCGGCGAAGCACCGCAAGGCGCTCGTCTTCATCGCCATCACGATGCTGATACTGCTCTTCGGCATCCCGTGGCAGCGCGCGCTCTTCCCGGGCATGGGCTGATCGCCCCGGGGTCCGTGTTCCAGCTCCAGGCTCCCTTCGCCCCCGCGGGTGACCAGCCGCGCGCCATCGCCGAGCTGACGGCGGGGCTCGCGCGCGGCGACCGGTTCCAGACGCTGCTCGGCGTCACCGGCTCGGGGAAGACGATGACGATGGCGAACGTCATCGCGCAGTACGGGAAGCCAGCGCTCGTGCTCTCGCACAACAAGACGCTGGCCGCGCAGCTCTATGGCGAGCTCAAGGGGTTCTTCCCGCAGAACGCGGTGGAGTACTTCATCTCGTACTACGACTACTACCAGCCCGAGGCGTACGTCCCGGCGTCGGACACGTACATCGAGAAGGATGCGTCGATCAATGAGGACATCGACCGGCTGCGGCTGCGGGCGACCTCCTCGCTGATGGAGCGCGACGACGTGATCATCGTCGCCACGGTCTCGGCGATCTACGGCCTCGGCGACCCGGAGACATACCGGCGGTCGATGGTCATGCTGCACGCCGGGCAGCGGATCGCCCGCGACGACATCCTGAAGGCGCTGGTACGTATCCAGTACGGCCGGAACGACGTGGCCTTCGAGCGCGGCACCTTCCGCGTGCGCGGCGACACGGTGGAGATCTTCCCCGCCTACGAGGAACAGGCGGTGCGCGTGGAGATGTTCGGGGACGAGATCGAGCGCATCTCGAAGATCGACCCGCTCACCGGCACGACGATCGCCACCCTGCAGCGCACCGCGGTGTACCCGGCCAAGCACTTCGTCACCACCCGCCCCTCGCTCGAGCGCGCCGTGAGGGAGATCCGCGTGGAGCTCGCCGAGCGCCTCGCGCACCTCAAGGAGGCGGGGAAACTGCTGGAAGCGCAGCGTCTCGAGTCGCGCACCAACTTCGACATCGAGATGATGCTGGAGATCGGCACCTGCCCGGGCATCGAGAACTATTCGCGCATCCTCGCCGCCCGCGAGCCCGGGGCGCGTCCGGCCTGCCTCTTCGACTACTTCCCGGACGAGTTCCTCGTGGTCGTGGACGAGTCGCACGTGACCCTCCCGCAGATCGGCGGGATGTTCAATGGCGACCGGGCGCGCAAGACGACGCTCGTGGAGTACGGCTTCCGGCTCCCCAGTGCGCTCGACAACCGCCCCCTGATGTTCGACGAGTTCCTCGCCCTCACCCCGCGGGCCGTGAACGTCTCCGCCACCCCGGGCGACCTCGAGCTCAAGCTTTCGGAGGGGGTGGTGGTGGAGCAGGTGATCCGCCCGACCGGGCTCATGGACCCGGTGATCGAGATCCGCCCGGTCAAGGGGCAGGTGGACGACCTCCTGCACGAGATCCGCCTGCGCGAGCGCCGCGGCGAGCGCGTGCTCGTCACCACGCTCACCAAGCGGATGGCCGAGGACCTGAGCGACTACCTCGCGCAGGTCGGCGTGCGCGTGCGGTACATGCACGCCGACATCGACGCGATCGAGCGGATGGAGATCGTGCGCGGCCTCCGCCTCGGCGAGTTCGACGTCCTGATCGGGATCAACCTGCTGCGCGAGGGGCTCGACCTCCCGGAGGTCTCGCTCGTGGCCATCCTCGACGCGGACCAGGAGGGATTCCTGCGCTCCGACCGATCGCTCATCCAGACGGTCGGCCGCGCTGCGCGCCATGTGGAGGGGCGCGCGATCTTCTACGCCGACAAGGTCACCGGCTCGATGCAGCGCTGCCTCGACGAGACCGCCCGGCGCCGCGAGCGGCAGGAGGCGCACAACCGTGAGCACGGCATCGTGCCCGCCGGCGTGACGAAGAGCGTGGACCAGGTGCGGTTCAGCACGCGCGTCGCGGACGCGCGGGACGGCACCGAGGAGCGCGAGGCGGACCGCACGCGCGGCAAGAAGCAGAAGAAGGTGGCCGAGGCGCAGCGCTCCTACGGGACGGACGACCTCCCGGGGCTCGTGCTGCGCCTCGAGGAGGAGATGCGGACGGCGGCGAAGGACCTCGACTTCGAGACGGCCGCCCGGCTGCGGGACGAGCTCTTCGACCTCAAGGCCGCCATGGGGGAATCCAAGGGAGGACGGCAGCGTGCCCGTCGCTGAGTTCACGGAGGGAGAGCTCGTCCGCTGGGGCGAGGAGTTCGGCCGCTCGCTCACCTTTCCCACCTGGGTGACGCTGCGCGGCGACCTGGGGGCGGGGAAGACGACCCTCGTGCGCGCGATCGCGCGTGCGCAGGGGATGCTGGAGCCGGTGACGAGCCCCACCTACAGCGTCGTGCGCGAGTACTACTCGCCGCGCGGCCGCGTCTTCCACCTCGACCTGTACCGCCTCGAGGATCCGGAACAGCTCCACCAGCTGGGCTGGGAGGAGATCCGCCGCGCGAAGGGGCTCGTGCTCATCGAGTGGCCGGAGCTCGCCGCGAGCGCCCTCCCGGGCGACGCCGTCGCGCTCGCACTGGAACACGTGCCGGACCGGCCCGACGTCCGCCGCCTCACATGGTGATCCCAGGGCTGACGCTCGCGCTCGACGCGTCGGCGTCGGTCGGGACGCTCGCCGTGCTGCGGGACGGTGCGCTCGTCGTGGAGCGGACGGTCGAGATGCGTGGGGATGGGGAGGAACAGTACTTCCCCGCGATCCTCGGCGCGCTCGCGGACGCCGGGGCCGACCGCAGGGATCTGGACCGGATCGTCTGCGGCGCCGGCCCGGGGAGCTTCACGTCGCTCCGCGTGGTGGGCGCGATCGCCAAGGGGCTCGCGCTCGGCCTGGATCAGCCCCTCCTGGGAGTACCGTCGCTCGCGCTGATCGTCGGGGCCTCCGAGGAGACTCGTGCCCCGGACACCCGATGGGTCGCGACGCTGGACGCGATGCGGGGGGACCGGTACGCGGCCCTGGTCACCGTGGGCGCGGACGGCGCGGTGCGCACTGTCGAGTCGCTCGGACTCTTCGCGGCACCGGACCTGGTGGCGCGCGCCCGGGCCCTCGACGCGCGGCTGGTCGGTCCCGACGAGCCGGTCCGGGCGGAACCGCACGCTCGTGGCCTCGCCCGCTGCCTCCAGCTCCTCGCCGACGCGACGCCGGTGGAGCTCACCAGCTGGGAGCCGCTCTACGGCCGACTCGCGGAAGCGCAGGTGCAGTGGGAGGCCGCGCACGGCCGCCCGCTCGACGCGCGTCGATCCCCCGCGTGAGTGCGCGCGCGCGTCTGCGCGCGACCGAGGCGCGCGACCTGCCCGGGATCGTGCGGATCGAGCGTGCGGCGTTCGGCGACCCGTGGAGCGAGGCATCGTTCCGCTCGATGCTCGCGCAACCGCAGGTGCTCTCGGCGGTGCTGGAGCGCGAGGACGCCGTCCGCGGCTACTACGTCGCGTGGATGGTCGCGGACGAGGCCGAACTCGCGAACCTCGCCGTGGCGCCGGGTGAGCGCCGGCGAGGGCACGGCGCCGCCCTGCTCGACCACCTGCTCGCCGAGGTCGCTGCGCGCGGGGGCGCGACGATCCACCTCGAGGTGCGCGCCGGGAACGCAGCGGCCATCGCACTGTACACGAGTCGCGGGTTCACGGAGTCCGGGCGCCGCAAGGCGTACTACCAGTCGCCCGAGGAGGACGCGCTCATCATGCGCCGCGCTCGCACCGCGGGCGGACCGCGTGCCGAACGCGGCCGGCCGGAGCGGGAGTGATTAGCTTACGGGGAGAGCGAACCGATGCCAGCACGCTCCGCAGCGCCCGGTATGGTCTGCGCGCGGACTGACCCAATCCAGGAGGCACTGTGAGCCGCAGCTTGAACAAGATCACCCTCATCGGGAACCTCGGGGCCGACCCCGAGATCCGGACCACGACGGGGGGGAACAAGATGGCGCAGTTCTCCGTCGCGACCAGCCGGCAGTGGACCTCGGCCTCGGGCGAGAAGCAGGAGAAGACCGAGTGGCACCGGTGCATCGCCTGGAACGCGAAGGGCACGGGGCTCGCCGACATCATCGAGCGCTACGTGAAGAAGGGGGACAAGATCTACGTCGAGGGCCGCGTCGAGTACCGCCAGTACGAGGACAAGGACAAGGTCACGAAGTACATCACGGAGATCAACGTGCGCGAGATCCTGCTCCTCGGCGGTGGCCGCGGCGGGGACTCGGGGTTCGACGGTGGGTCGCGCGCCAAGGCCACGGCCGGCGCGAAGTCCGGGGCCAACGCGGAGGGGTTCGAGGAGTTCCCCTCGGCCATGGACGGCGACGACGACCTGCCGTTCTAGCGGTCCGAAGGGGGTGGGACATGGTGGGGGCGGCTCCTCGGCGAGCCGCCCCCGCTGTCGTACAGGCCCGCGCCGGCGGGTGGGGCACCGGCCAAATGGCGTCCGGAAGCCCCGGAGGGTATGCTGGAGGCGAGCCGCGTTTCCCCGTTGCCCGGTCGGTCGTCATCCCACGAGACCCGGAGGGCGCGCTCGCGCCGCCGGGTCGTCCCCGCGTCCGCATCCATTCCCTCGCCATGCGTGCCATGTCCCGCTCACGCCTCCAGCTCTCGCTCGTCCTGACCGCGCTCGCGCTCACGCCGGCAATCGGTGTCGCCCAGGGAGCGGCCCAGACCCACACGGTGAAGAAGGGTGACACGCTGTGGGACCTCGCCCAGCAGTATCTCGGCGACCCGTTCCGGTGGCCGGAGATCTACCGGCGGAACACGGAGACGGTGAAGGATCCGAACCTCATCTATCCCGACCAGGTCCTCGTGATCGCGGGCGACGTGGCGGCGACGCCCGGCACGCCTGCCGACGTCGTGGCCCCTCGAGACTCGGCCGCGATGGCCGCCGCGGCCGCCGGCGCAATGCCTCCGGCGCTGCCGCCCGCCATGCCGACCGATACGATGGCGAGCCTGCCGACCGCGGGCGGTGGCCCGGCGATGCCGCAGCAGGCCTACGTGCCGAAGCCGATGACGATCTTCAACCCCGACCGCTTCAAGACTGAGGCGCGGGGTCCACGCGAGTCCCTCGCGCTGATCGGACGTCCTTCCGCAGTCCGTCCGGGTGACTACCTGCGCGCGCCCTTCATGTGGGACCCGAACGGGATGACCGGCTCGGGGCAGGTCGGCGACGTGATCCGGAACGACGCCATCGGCAAGGTGATCGGGAACCGCCCGGTGCAGATCTACGAGCGCCTCTTCGTCACGGTGCCCGCGGGTGCCGCGGGTGTGGCCGGCGAGCAGTTCCTGTCGTACCGGATGGGGCCGACGATCCCCGATGCGGGCGTGGTCATCGTGCCCACGGGCGTCGTGAAGCTCCTCGGCGCGCCGGAGAATGGCCGGGCCGAGGCGCTCCTCCTCACGAAGTTCGAGGAGGTGTACGGCGGCCAGGGGCTCATGGCGGTGGACACGCTCGCGATGCCGGACGGGGTCTTCCCGTCGCGGGTCGAGTTCGGGACGCAGACCTCGCTGGCCTGGGTGTACGATGAGCCGGTGTTGCCGTCGATCGGCCAGCACCTGATCCTGCGCGCCACGACCACGGATGGGCTCGTGACCGGCGACCAGGTCACGATCCAGCGCCAGTTGGGGAGTGACAGCAAGGGCGTCGAGCTCCCGCCGGCGGATGTGGTGGTGGTGCAGGTCACGCGCGTCACCAAGTGGGGCGCGAGCGCGATCATCATCGGCCAGAAGGACGGCCTCCTCTCGCCCGGGCAGCCCGCCCGCGTGACCGCCAAGATGCCCTGACGGCTACAGCCAGCGCGGACGGCCGCCTATCTTCCCTCGATGACGACACGAAACGCGCTGGTCACTGGTGGGGCAGGGTTCATCGGTTCACACGTCGCGGACGCCCTGATCGCCGAGGGGTGGACGGTGACGGTGCTCGACAACCTCTCGAGCGGAAAGCCGGAGCAGGTCCCCGCCAAGGCGCGCTTCGTCGAGGCGGACATCCGGTCGCCGGAGGCGGCCGCCTGCATCCGGGACGGGGCGTTCGACCTCGTCTGCCACCTCGCGGCGCAGATCGACGTGCGCAAGAGCGTCACCGACCCCAAGTTCGACGTCGACGTGAACATCGGCGGCTCGGTGAACCTGATGAGCGCCGTGCACGCCTCCGGGCGCAAGACGCGCTTCATCTTCGCGTCCACCGGTGGCGCCGTCTACGGCGACTTCGTGCAGCCGCCGAACCTCGAGACCTACGCCAAGGATCCCGAGTCCCCCTACGGCATCGCGAAGTTCGCCGCCGAGCTCTATCTCGCCTACTACGCGCGCGTCCACGGCCTCGACTACGTGTCGCTCCGGTTCGCGAACGTCTACGGACCGCGCCAGGACCCCCATGGCGAGGCCGGCGTGGTGGCCATCTTCTGTGGCCGTCTGCTCAAGGGCACGCCACTCACCGTCTTCGGGGACGGCGGCCAGACGCGTGACTACGTGTACGTGGGTGACATCGCACGCGCACACGTGCTCGCCGCGGGGCTCGCGCCGATCCCTCCCGGGAAGGTCGACGACCGCGCGTTCAACCTCGGGACGCAGCAGGAGACCTCGGTGGTCGACCTCGCGCGCATCCTGATGGCAGCCGCGAAGAAGGCCGTCCCGCTGGAGCACGCCGCCCCGCGTCCCGGGGAACAGCGGCGCTCCGTCGTGAGTATCGAGAAGGCGCGGAACGGACTGGGGTGGTCCCCGCAGGTGTCGCTCGAGGATGGGCTCCGTCGGACGTACGACTACTTCGCTGCCAGGTGATCTTCCTCCAAGTCTCCGCCGCCGTCCCCTCGACGGCACTCGACCTCATCCGGGCCTCCACGACCTTCTCTAAGGCCGTGCTCGGCGTGCTCGCCGTGCTCTCGCTCCTCTCGTGGGCGGTGATGCTCTCCAAGTGGATCACCTTCCGCCGCGTGGAGGCGAACGCGAAGCGCTTCCTCGGTGAGTTCCACAAGAGCTCGCGCCTCGAGGCGGTGGCCTCGCTGGCCAAGCGCACGCAGCCGAGTCCCCATACCCGCGTCCTGCAGCGGGCGCTGCAGTTCCTCTCCGAGACCCGCACGGTCGCGGCGGAGGGGGGCGGGCCCGTCACGCTCACGGCGTCGCAGGTGCAGGCGCTCCGCATGGTGCTCGACGCCGAGACGAGCTCGGA
>CAZHAG010000119.1:0-8685 GCA_964529705.1 uncultured Gemmatimonas sp.
GGAACACGGTCAGCCCGTAGAACCCCATCTCGAATACCGCGAAGAAGAGCGCGAGCCCCGCCAGCACCCCCGGCGTGCGCTCCGACGCGGCCACGAGCAGGCTCACCACCACGCCCACGCCGACGAACGCCCCGGCGTGGAAGAGCGTGTACCAGAGCACGTTCATGGCCGGCGAGAGGTCGATCCCCTTCCCCAGCACGCTCAGCATCGTGCGGCCGAGCATCTCGGGCGTCGCGAACGCCGCACCCGCCACCAGGTCGACGACCAGGAACCAGAGCGCCACGCCCCCGGCGCCCAGCAGTCCCGCGACCACTCCCTCCTTCCATACGCGTCTGCGATCCACTGAGACCTCCGTCGGAACGGGATCCCCGACGACTGCATCCGCCGGGGTCACTCCCTAGATTGGACCAATCCTCCAGACCGCGCCAGAGTGCCCGTCCTCTTCCTCCATCCGAACGTCGACCTGAGCCAGGGCGGATTCACCGTGCACTGGAGCACGGTCATCGGCCTCCTCGCGCTCTTCCTGCTCTACCAGTGGCGCGCCGGGGTGCACCGCTCCGCCGACCCCGCGCAGCGCCCCACCCCCTGGCAGCAGGTCAGCTTCGCGGCCGGGCTCCTCGCGATGTTCCTCGCGCTCAACGGCCCGCTCCACGACATCAGCGACTTCTACCTCTTCAGCGGGCACATGGTGCAGCACCTCGTGCTCACCTTCGTCACGCCCCCGCTCCTCCTGCTCGGCACCCCCGGCTTCATGTTCAGGCCGGCCCTCCGCATCCCCGCCGTCGCGGCCGTCGCCCGATTCATCACCGGCCCGCGAGCCGCGTTCGCGATCTTCAACCTCGTGCTCGCCGTCTGGCACCTCCCGCCGATGTACAACTCGGCGATGCACTACCACGAGGTGCACATCCTGCAGCACCTGATGTTCCTCGTCGGCGCGGTCATCGTCTGGTGGCCCCTCCTGAGCCCGCTCCCGGAGCTCCCGCGGCTCAGCTACCCGGGCCAGATGCTCTACAGCTTCCTCCTGACCCTGCCGATGACGATCATCTCGATCTTCATCGTGTATGCGGACCACATCCTCTACCCGGCCTACGCGAGCGCCCCGCGCCTCTGGGGGCTCTCCCCGCTGGAGGACCAGCGGCTCGGCGGGCTCATCATGTGGATCCCGGGCGGGCTCTTCTTCTACGCCCTCACCGCCGTGGTCTTCTTCAAGTGGACCGCCTCTTCGCGGGATGACCGCGCGGGGGCCCAGGTGGGAGCCACCCGCGCCCCCCGGACCACCTAGCGCTGTCACGGCGTGACAGTCGGACGCCATGCAGGCGGGAATCGGCGGGTTTCCCGTGGCCCGGGCTCCCGGCCGCTCGTCTTCCTCCTGCCGTCCCCGAAATCGCCCCCAAGGGTCGCCGCGGCCGCCCCGAACCGATACTATCCGTGATGCGTCGCCCAGTCCTCCACCCCGTCCTGGCCCTCTGCACGGCCCTCGCGATCGCCCCGGTGACCCCGGCGGCGCACGCGCAGGCGGCCAAGCCGCGGACGCCGGCGACCACGACGCGCACCCCCGCCAAGCGCCCCGCGCCCGCGCCCCTGCGCGCCCGCGAGCCCGCCGACGCCGCCGCCCTCGCCAGCGATCTCGAGTCCCTCATCAGGGCCTCGACGCGCACCGGTACCTGGGGGGTGATGGTGGTCTCCCTCACCACCGGGGACACCCTGTACGGCAAGAACGTGGACGACCTGCTCCTCCCGGCGTCCACGATGAAGCTCTACACCTCCGCCATCGCGCTCGAGCGTTTCGGCCCGGCCCACCAGTTCCGCACGGAGATCCTCCGCGACGGCACGCTGCTCGCCGACGGCACGGTGGACGGCGACCTCATCTTCGTCGGCGCGGGCGACCCGACGCTGGCCCCGCGCTACGCCGCCTGGAACGAGGGCGTCACGCCCATGAACGCCATCGCGGACCTCGTGGTCGCGGCGGGCATCACCCGCGTGCGCGGCGACCTGGTGGGCGACGCGTCGGCCTTCGACGACTCGCGCGTCCCCGAGGGATGGCGCAAGCGGAACCTGCAGGCCGGCTACTCCGCCCGCGTCTCCGCGCTCTCGTTCAACGGCAACATCGCGCATGTCGCGGTGAGCCCCACGGCGACGGGTGCCATCGTGGAGTTCGCGCAGCCCGTCAGCGGCGTGGGGATCCGGTCCTCGGTGACGGTGCGCCCCAACTCGCGCGGCGCGTCGATCCGCGTCTGGCAGGACACCATCGCGGACCTCTTCCGCGTCAGCGGCTGGATCGGCTCGCTCAGCAAGAGCCGCACCTACCAGGTGGTGGTGGAGCAGCCGGAGCGCTTCACCACGGCCGCGTTCCGCGCGGCACTCGAGGCGCGGGGCGTGGTGATCGACGGGCGCGTCCGCGTCGGCGAGGCCCCGGCCTCGGCGCAGAAGGTCACCGCCTGGGCCTCGCCCCCGCTCGCCCAGCTCGTGGCCACCATGAACGGGGAGAGCAACAACCACTTCGCCGAACTGCTCTTCAAGAACACCGCCCGCAGCACCGGGAACATCGGCTCGGCCGCCGTGGCGAACGAGTCGCTGCAGACCTTCCTCGCGGACCGCGTCGGCGTGTCGCCGGAGGCGGTCTATGCGGCGGATGGGAGCGGGCTCTCCACCCTCGACCGCGTGACGCCACGCTCGATGGTCGCCCTGCTCGGGTACACGGCGATGGCGCCCTGGGGGGCCGTGCTGCAGGCCTCGCTCCCGGTGGCCGGCCAGACCGAGACGCTCAGGACGCGGATGCGCCGCACCGCCGCGGAAGGCAACCTGCGTGGCAAGACGGGCACCACGAACGAGGTCACCTCCCTCGGCGGCTACGTGACGGCGCGGAACGGCGAGGAACTCGCCTTCGCCTTCATCTACAACGGCCGCGAACTCTGGCGCGCCCGCGACGCGATCGACGCCATGGGCGTCACGCTCGCCAGCTTCTCCCGCTGATCTCCCGGCAGGGCCCCGCTAGCTGAGCATCGGGGGCGGCTCGGACGGATCGGTCGCCGCCGTGGCGTCGAGCAACCGCACCGCCGTGTCCACGTCGGTCTGCCGCACGATCAGGCGGACCGGGTGCATCATGTCCAGGAACGGGAGCATCCCACTGGCGCTGTCCTTCAGCAACATGGACGCGATCCCGTTGGCGTCCAGCACGGCACGTGCGAACTCGGCTTCGACACTGTTCTGGAAGGTACGGACGACGAACGCATTCTCTGGCATCGCTTCCTCCTTCCGTTGAGGTGTTCGGGGATGCTGCCCCCGGGGCCATCGCGGTTCCGATCCTCGTGCGTGTCGGTAGGGAATCTACCCGCGGGACGCGCCCCTGGTTCCCGGGCGCGCCCCGCCTCCTGCGGCCGTCGTGCTAGGAGACGGCTTGCCGGATGAGTACCCCGCGCTTCGCCAGCTCCGTCACGTAGCGCTCGCCCGGGATGCACTCGTCGGGGGTGTGGACGCCGGCGGGCTTCACCGCACCCTCCGCCTGCAGCTGCCCCGTGATCGAGAGCGAGAAGCCGGTGGTGCGCATCATCGCGCTGATGCCGCGCGTCGCGTCGTTCCGGTCCACGAGCTCGAAGGTGTGCGTGACCGGCTTCCCCCCCTTCTTCCCCGTGACCACCACGCGGAGCGCGACGAGGTCGGGGCTGTTCTTCTTGAAGAGGCGCGGCTGCATCTGGGCGATCGCCACGTCGCGCGGCACGACCTTCGTGCCCTTCACGTCCACCGGCTCGAGCTCGAGCAGGCCGAGGTCGCGGATCGCCTCCATGATCTTCGCATGCCCCGGGTAGCGGAGCGTCTTGTATTCCATCGTCGGGATCTTCCCCTCGTACCGGAACGCCATCGTCGAGAGCCCACCCGCGGTGTGGAACGCCTCGAGCTCGCCCACCGGCTCGTCGAACGTCACGGGCACGATCTCCGAGAGTGCCTTCACCTGCGTGCGCTTCCCATCCCGCACCACCCAGGAGAGGGTCGTGTAGTAGTCGAGCACGCCCTCGATGGAGTAGACGATCTGGTACTTGAGCGGACCCTCCGGATGCTGCGGCAATCCACCGACGTAGATCCGCACCGCGTCCACGGAGTCGCAGCGATCGATGCCGAGCTGGGCCAGGATGTTCACCATCCCGGGGGCGAGACCGCAGTCGGGGACCACGGTGACGCCCTTCGCCGCCGCCTTGGCGTTCATCTGCTTCTGGAGCTGCACGATCTCCGTGTTCCCGCCGAGGTCGCAGAAGTGCGCGCCGGCGGCGATCGCCGCCTCCGTCATCGGGAGGTTGAAGTAGTAGGGGATGGCGCACATCACGCTCTGCACCCCGTCCATCGCCGCGCGCACCGCGGCCGCGTCCTTCACGTCGAGCGTGATGAGCTTCAGGCGCTCGCCGTCGACGTAGGGCTGGAGGAAGGAGGGCAGGTGGTCCACGGTCCGGTCCGCGAGGCGGACCTCGGAGATCGCGGGGTTCTGCAGGAGATCATAGGCACACGCCGAGCCCTGCAGGCCGGCGCCAAGGACGAGCATCCGCATCGTGTCTCCGATTCGGGGTAACGGGCAGTGAACAGCCCTTAAGTTTACTCATGCGCACCCCCGATTTCACCTCACGATGACCGCCTGGCGCACACACCTGCTGGAGACGGACGACCAGGTCACGGCCCTCCTGGACCGCAGCCGCACCGTGGCCGTCCTCGGCATCAAGACGCCGGGCCCCGTGCCCGCGCACTACGTGCCCGAGTACGCCCAGCGGGCCGGGCTCCGCATCATCCCGGTGCCGGTCTACTATCCGGACGTCCACGAGTTCCTGGGGGAGCGCGCCTACCGCTCCGTCGTATCCATCGGCGAGCGGGTGGACCTGGTGAACGTCTTCCGGCGGCCGGAGGACATCCCCGCGCACGTGGACGACATCCTCGCCGCGGCGCCGCGCGCGGTCTGGTTCCAGTCGGGGATCCGCCACGACGGCGCGGCCGAGCAGTTCGCGCGCGCGGGGATCGACGTGGTGCAGGACCGCTGCCTCATGGTGGAGCTCCAGGACCGGGGGCGCTGAGCCAGCCCGCGTAGCCGAGGCGCGATCAGCGAAGCGTCAGCGCTCGATCACGAAGACGCTGGCGTCCACGTCCACGCGCCACCGCGCGCCGCGCAACAGCACGCGACCTTGTGGGCTCTCCACCGGTGCCGGGGCCACCCCGGGGCGCAGCACGAGCCAGAGTCCCGGCATCGTGAGCACGAACGGGATCCGCTCCGCGGGCTCCACCACGCGCGGCGCGGCGTTCCGCGCGGTGAGCGTGAGCGTGCCGCGGACTTCGTCGAAGACGGGTGCGTGGCCCCAGAGCACGTCGAGCCCGAGCCAGAGCTCGCCCTCCGGCACCTTCGCGTCCACGGCCACGCGCGGCCGTGGAAGCGTGCGCGCGCCGACGGAGATGCCACGCCCGGCCGAGCGGGCCGCCAAGGCGGTGCGCACCGAGACGCCGCTCACGTTCGGGTCGAGCACGGCGCGCATCGGCGCGCCGTCCACCTGCACCTCGAAGCTCCCGATGGTGCGCGCGTCCTCCGCGAACACGAAGGGGACGGTGACCTCCGCACCATCGTGCCGCACCGTCCAGGGCGCGATCGTCGCGCGCGCCCGGCGCACGGCCCCGCTGTCGGCGCCGAATCGGAGCGCCTCCGAGAAGAGCACGTCGGAGATGCCGAAGCGGGCGCGCGACGCGAGGTACCAGGCGAGCGCGCCGCGCGCCTCGGGAGCGCGCGGCCTGGCCTCGACCGCGGCGTAGAGCGCCTGCTCGGCCGCCGCGAGCCGGCCCCACGCGAGGAGCGTGTCCACGCGCGAGATCGGCACGCTGCGGAGGTCGACGGTGCGCTGGGCCGCGAGCGGCGCGGTCGCGAGGGGCGCGGAGGCGAGCGCGAGGGACATCGCGACGCCGGACCATCGAAGCCGCGCGCCGGCACGATGTCGGCGTCCGGGGACCATCACGGCGTGCGGAACTCCCCCAGCATCTCCACGAGCGGGTCGGGCCGGATCGCGAACGGCGGCTCCACCCAGCGCCCGGGCACCGTGATCCGCGCCGTGCGCTGCTCGGGCACGTCGATCACGAGGTGCGTCTGCCGGCCGCTCACGTCCACGACCTCGACGCGGAGCGGGATGCGGAAGGGCGCGAAGCGATCTCCCTGCGTGACCACCACGGCGAGCGATCCCGTGGCGCGGTCATGCTCCCATTTGAGCGTGAGCTCCGGGAACCCCGGACGCCGGAGCCACTGGTCGAAGAACCAGGTCAGGTCGCGCCCCGTCTCGCGCTCCATCGCCTCGCGCAGGTCGTCGGTGAGCGCGTTCTTGTGCACGTGCGCCTGGTAGTACGCGCGGATCGCGCGGAAGAACGCGCTGTCCCCCACCTCCGTGCGCAGCATGTGCAGCACGAACCCGCCCTTCTGGTAGCTGTTCGCGTTCAGGAGCCCCATCAGGTCGGTCTGGGCCGTGTCGAGCACGGGCCGCTCGGCCACCGCGGGAGCGCGCAGGATCGTCTGGCGGATGCCCGCCATCTCGGCGCGGAAGGCGCTGTCCCCGAACGCGTAGCGCGTGTACAGCGCGGCGAAGTAGGTGGCGAAGCCCTCGGAGAGCCAGAGGTGCCCCCACTCCCGTTCCGTCACGGCGTTCCCGAACCACTGGTGCGCGGTCTCGTGCGCGATGAGCCCCACGCTCACGCCGTCCTGGCGCCGGAAGAGGCGGTCGGCGTAGAAGATCGCCCCCGCATTCTCCATCCCACCGAAGCGCGTGGAGCTCTGCAGGTGGAGCAGCTGCTCGTACGGGTACGGGCCCACGGTGCGCGCGAAGAACTGCACGATGTCGCCCGCGCGCGCGAAGTTGCCGGGCATGAAACCCGCCTGTTCCGGCGCGGTGAACACCGACTGCGTCACGCAGCGCTGCAGCGCCGCGTAGCCGCACGCCGTCTCGCCGAGTGGCGTCTCGGTGAGGGGCGCGGCGGCGATGACCATCAGGTAGGTCGGGATCGGCTCCACGGTGGCCCAGGCGGTGCGCCGCCGTTCCCCGCCCTCACTCGGCTCGATCGGCGCGACTCCGCGGCGCGTGCCGTTCGCGACGACCGTGAGCGCCGCAGGGGCATCCACGATGAACTCCACCTGCGCCTTGTCCGACGGGTGGTCGACCGTCGGGAGCCAGTGCCGCGCGCGGTTGGGCCAGTTATCCCCGAAGGCGCGCCAGCGACCCGCGCTGTCAGTGGAGATCACGAGGCCGTCCGCGGGCTCTCCCTCGTACTGCACCGTGACGCAGGTGGAGTCGGCGGAATCGCCCCCCTCGCCGAGGGGGACGCGCACCACGCGGCCGTCGTGCGTGAAGGGCGTGGCACGCGCGGCGCTGCATCCGAGGTAGACCGCGCGCACCGCCATCGGCGCGAGGAGATCGAGTGAGATCGACTCGTTCGCGGAGTCGCGGTGGAAGATCGTGGTCGCCGCCGCTTTCACGAGCTTCCCCGTGTCGGGGAGGGTGAGGTAGAAGCGGTAGCGCAGGACGTCCACGTCGGCCTGCTGCGCGCGCACCGGGCCGGCGAGCGCCGCCGTGGCGGCGAGCGCGAGGAGCAGCGACCTCACGGTGAGCTCACCGGTTGCTCACCGCGCGCTCACCCCACCGCATCGCGGAACGCCTTGGCGAAGTCGGGCGCCGACTGGTACCGGTCCTCCGGCGCGCGCGCCATCGCCTTGAGGAGCACCGCGTCCACCGCGTCGGGGAGGTCGGCGCGCCGGTTCTTCGCCGGGATCGGGTCGTTGCGGAGGCGCGAGATCATCATCTCCTGCTGGTTCTTCCCCTCGAACGGGAGCTTTCCTGTGAGCATCTCGTACACCATCAGCGCCAGCGAGTAGACGTCGGTGCGGAGGTCGAGCGTCTTGCCGCGCAGCTGCTCGGGGCTCATGAACTCCGGGGTGCCGAGGATGATCCCGGTGGCGGTGAGCTTCTGGAGCTCGCCCCCGGCCTTCCGCTCCTTCGCGAGCCCGAAGTCCATCACCACGGCGTACTCGGTGCCGTCGGCGCGCTTGCAGATCATGATGTTCTCGGGCTTCAGGTCCCGATGGATGATCGTGAGCTGGTGCGCGACGTGCAGGCCGTCGGCGATCTCGGTGACGAACTTGGCGGCGTCCGCCAGCGTGGTCTTCCCCACGCGGTAGTTCCGGTCGGAGAGGATCTCCCCCTCCACGTACGGCATCACGACGTAGACGATCCCGTCCTCGGTCTCCCCCATCCGCACGATGTGGCAGACGTTCGGGTGCGCGAGCCGGATGCCGAGCGCCGCCTCGCGGCGGAGGCGCGCCATCGCGTTCTCGTCCTTGGAGAGCGCGGGGGAGAGGATCTTGATCGCGTACCGCTCCTGCGAGGCGACGTCGTGCGCGAGGTAGACGTACGACATCCCGCCCTCGCCGACCTTGCGCACGATATGGTAGCGCCGGTCGAGCACCTTCCCCGCCATGTTCGCGTGGCTCGAGGCGCCCGTGGTCCCCGCGGCGGCCTCCTTGGGCCGGACCGCGGTGGCGCGCGCCTGCTGCGCCGGGGCGGCGGGCTTGGCCGGCGCGCTCGGCGCCGCTGGTGCGGCCGGGGCCGCAGCGGCGCCCGGAGGCCCGCTCAACCGCGTGCCGTCGCGCGTGCAGAAGCGCGCCTCGTCGCCGTACATCGTGCCGCA
>CAZHAG010000120.1:0-8677 GCA_964529705.1 uncultured Gemmatimonas sp.
TGGTGGCGACGCCGGCGGACATCGCCGGGGCGATCGAATGGCACTACAAGGAGATTGGCGGGGGGCGGTGACGCGGGCCTCCTGACAACGGGCCGGGCGAGGGCTAGTATGGCTCGTCGTCCCCTCCGTGTCCTCAGCCCGCTGGAGTTCCCGATGCCCGTCCGGCCCGCCCTCGGTGCCCTGATCGTCGCGCTGTTCGCCGCCACCGGACTCGATGCGCAACGCCCGCGAGGCCCCGAGCGCACCGACGACGCGGTGGTGGAGGCGAACTACCGCCTCGCGGCGCGCTTCGCGCCGGCGAAGATGCGCCGGCTCGTCTACTCCACCACGCTCACCCCTCGCTGGATCAAGGGGACGGAGCGCTTCTGGTACGAGTGGGAGACCTCCGAGGGGAAGCGCTTCATGCTCGTGGACCCGGCCTCGGCGTCCAAGCGGCAGATCTTCGACAACGACCGCATCGCCGCTGAACTCACGCGCATCACGAAGGACCCCTGGGATGGCCGGCACCTCCCGATCCGCTCCATCAAGTTCCGCGACGCCAACACCCTGGAGTTCGAGGTCGAGTCGTCGCAGGACGAGGAGGTCGCGGACACCGAGGCCGAGCGCGGCAACACGCAGCAGGGCGGACAGCAGGCGGCGCGCCGGCCGCGGCCGAGGAAGAAGGTCTGGCACTTCACCTACAACGTGAACACGCAGGCGCTCACCGAGATCCCGGACTGGCAGCATCCGGACAACCATCCGGCGTGGGCGAGCGTCTCGCCGGATGGGCAGACCATCGTCTACGGCAAGCGCCACGACCTGTACCGGATGACGCGCGCCGAGTACCAGAAGGTGCTCGACGCCCGGCGCGGGAAGACCGGTGCGGCCGCCGACAGCGCCGACTGGAAGGTCGTCACCGAGGAGACGCGGCTCACGACGAACGGGGAGGCCGACTACAGCTGGGCGCTCCGCGAGCAGAACGAGAGCGACGACGAGGCCGTGAAGTCGGCCGACCGCCGGAAGCGCGCCTCGATCAGCTGGTCGCACGATTCGAAGCGCTTCACCGCCGAGCGCGACGACCGGCGCAAGGTCGGGGCGCTCTGGGTCATCCGCTCCATCGGCAACAAGCGGCCGCAGCTCGAGACGTACAAGTACGACATGCCGGGCGAGGTGAACGTCAGCCAGCCCGAGATCGGCGTGTACGACCTCGCGGCGTCGCGCATGGTGATGGTGCAGGCGGCGGGCTTCAAGGACCAGCAGCTCGGCCTCTTCTCGGCCCGCCAGTTCCTCTATCCCGACGATGACGAGCCGCGCCGCTCCCTCTGGCTGGCGACGAACTCGAACGAGGTCTGGTTCTGGCGCCGGAGCCGCGACCAGCACAGGGTTGACGTCCTCGTCGCGGACGCGGCGACGGGCGCGGTACGGGTCGTGATCGAGGAACGCCTGAACACGTATGTCGAGCACCAGCGGCTCGAGCTCCTCAAGTCGGGTGACTTGCTCTGGTGGTCGGAGCGGGACGGCTGGGCGCACCTCTATCGCTTCGGCGCGGACGGTCGGCTCAAGAACCGGCTCACCGAAGGGCCGTTCAACGTGGGCGGGATCGAGGGGATCGACGAGGCGCGGGGGGTGGTCTACTTCAGCGCGCACGGCCGGGAGCGCGGGGAGGATCCCTATTACCAGCACTTCTATCGGGTGGGCCTGGACGGGCAGGGCACCACGCTGCTCAATCCGGGCGAATTCGACCATCGCGTGGCCGTCGGGGAGTCCAACCGGTACGCGGTGAACAACTTCTCACGCGTCAACACCGTTCCGGCCGCCACGCTGCACGACGCGACGACGGGGAGGAAGCTCCTCGACCTCGAGACGGCGGACTTCTCGAAGCTGCGTGAGGCGGGGTACAGGTTCCCGGAGCCCTTCACCGTGAAGGCCGCGGACGGCGTCACGGACCTCTACGGCGTGATGTACAAGCCCTTCGACTTCGACTCCACGAAGCGCTACCCGCTCGTCGAGTACGTCTACCCCGGCCCGCAGACGGAGTCGGTCGCGAAGCAGTTCTCCACCGCCGCGAACGAGGCGGCGCTCGCGCAGTTCGGGATGATCGTCGTCACCGTCGGCAACCGCGGCGGCCATCCCGACCGCTCCAAGTGGTACCACAACTACGGGTACGGCGACCTCCGCGACTACGGGCTCACCGACAAGAAGGCGGCGGCCGAGCAACTCGCGGACCGGCATCGCTTCATCGACATCGACCGGGTCGGCATCTACGGCCACTCGGGGGGCGGCTTCATGTCCACTGCGGCGATGCTCGTCTATCCCGACTTCTTCAAGGTCGCCGTCTCCTCCTCGGGGAACCACGAGAATGACGTCTACAACCTCAACTGGTCGGAGAAGCACCACGGGGTGAAGGAGGTCGTGAAGGGAGACACGGTCACCTTCGAGTACAGCATCGAGAAGAACTCGGAGCTGGCGCGGAACCTCAAGGGGCGGCTCCTGCTCACCACCGGCGACATGGACAACAACGTCCACCCGGCGAATACCTACCGCATGGCCGACGCGCTCATCAAGGCGAACAAGCGCTTCGACTTCTTCATCTTCCCGGGCCAGCGGCACGGGTACGGCTCGATGTCCGAGTACTGGTTCTGGTTGCGGGCCGAATACTTCGTCCGCCACCTGCTCGGCGACGACCGGTGGAGCGCGAACATCACCGAGCTCGATGTCGAGCGCGACCCGCCGGGCGGGCGGTAGGGGCGCGGCACATGGCGAACGCAGAGAAAGAGGGGTCCCAGGCGACGGTCCGCCCCGCGGACGGCGTGCCGAGGGTCGCCGTCAGCGCGGGGACGGCGACCGAGATGCAGGTGCTGGTCGGGCCGGCGCAGGGGGAGACCTCCTTCGCGCTCCGCCGTTTCATGATGGGCGCCGGCGGGGGCATGCCGCTCCACACCAACCTCGTGGAGCACCAGCAGTACGTGCTGCGCGGGCGTGCGCGGATCCGCATCGGCGACGCCGTGCACGAGGTCGCGCCGGACCACACCCTCTTCATACCGGCGGGCGTGCCGCATTCCTACGAAGTGGTCGAGGCGCCCTTCGAGTTCATCTGCGTGGTGCCGGCCAAGCCCGACGCGGTGACGATCGTCGCCGACTGTTAGCGGTCCGCCGGCCGCCTCCTATCGGCACTGCACCGAATAGGAGACGCCCCCGTTGTCGAGCCGCAGCTCTCCCATCCGCGGCTCGGGACTGGGCGACGATGGCGCGCGCCGGCTCTTGAACCTCGCACGCTTGGTGGTGCCCTGCGGGAGCGAGAAGACCGAGCTGCCCGGTCGCGCGCTCCCGAGCACGATGTCGCCATGCTCGGCCACCAGGCTCACGATCAGCGTCTCGCCCGTGCGGTTGCCGACGACGACCACCACCTCGTCGGGGCAAGGCTTGCTGGAGGCGAAGAACCGGGAGAACCCCCCGCAGCCGGCGGCCAGCATGAGCAGGACGCAAGCCAAGGTGCGCGCGAACGCGCGGACGCGGTTCCGGACGGCGACGGTCATGCGAGCCTCGGGGGTGGTGCGACGCGCACACGCTACGGCGCGTGCACGCGCGGCGCAACTCCCTCCCGCTGCCGGGACGGTGATGTAGCTTGCACGCATGTCCGACGACCAATCCGATGACGACTTCGACCTCGGCGACGGCGATGCCGAGACCTCTGCCACGGTCACCTGCCCGCACTGCGGCGAGGATGTCGAGATCACCCTCGACCCGAGCGGGGGCGACGTGCAGGAGTACTTCGAGGATTGCGAGGTCTGCTGCAATCCGTGGAGCGTGACCGTGCACTACGACGTCGAGGGGAAGGCCGAGGTCGACGTCAGCGCGATCGACGAGTAGCGCCGCGATGGCGCTGACCGCCACGCTCTCCACCCTCGAGATCGGGCTGAGCGACGTGGACCGTGCGGTCTACGAGGAACTCACGCTGAAGGTCGCACGGCATCCGTCCGAGTCGGCGGAGTACCTCTGGACGCGCGTGCTGGCGTACTGCCTCGAGTACACGGAGGGGATCGCCTTCTCCAAGGGCGGGCTCTCGGATCCCGACGACCCCGCGATCACCGTGCGCGACCTGACCGGTGCGCTCCGGGCCTGGATCGAGGTCGGCGCGCCCGACGCGGCGCGGCTCCACAAGGCGAGCAAGGCGAGCCCGCGGGTCGCCCTCTACACGCATAAGGAACCACGCCTCCTGCTGCGGGGCTACGACGGCGCGCGCATCCACCGCGCGGAGGCGATCGAGATCGTCGCGATCCCACGGGCGATGCTCGCGGAGCTCGAGGAGCGGCTGGACCGGCGCCTCGCCTTCACGTTGCTGGTGAACGACGCTGAACTGCACCTCGACTTCGCCGGCGACGCGATCACCGGCTCGCTGGAACGCCTCCGCCTGCCGCCGTCGCGGTAGGCGGAGGCGTCATGGTGCGCGGGCGAGCACGAGGTCGTCCTGCACGTCGCTTCCCACGGTGAACGTCTTGGTGCCGATCTCGCGGAAGCCCCACTTGGCGTAGAACGCGCGCGCCCGAGGGTTCCGCTCCCAGACGCCGAGCCAGACGAGGTCGGCCCCGTCCTCGCGTGCCGCCGAGAGGCAGCGCTCCATCAGCGCGCTCCCCACCCCGCGACCGATCCACCGTGCCCGCGCGTAGAACTGCACGATCTCCACCGGGTGCGCGGCGCCGTGTGCCGCCGGTGGCGGCCCCTCGCGCAGCCGCGCGAACCCGGCGCTCTCACCGTCGACCTCGGCGATGAGGAAGCGCGTGCCCGGGTCGGCCAGTTCGCGCGCCTGGATCTCCGGCGCGAAGTGCCGCGCCAGGTGCGCCCGCAGGTCCTCGGGCGTGTTGTCGGCCGCGAACGTCTCGGAGAACGTCTCCGCGCCCAGCGAGGCCAGGAGCGCGGCGTCCGCTGCGACGGCGAGCCGGATCTCGACCAGCACGGTGTACGTGGCCCCTCCGTCAGTACCGCGGACGCGTGGCCCGCGGCGCATCACCGCAGTTCGCCGGCCAGTTCGCCGGCCAGGTGCCGGGCGACTTGGTGCGATCGATGAACACCGGATCCTCCGACGCGAGGTAGGCGAGCATCGCCGCGAGCGTCGCGTTGTGCCGGAGGTCGTCGAACACGACCTTGTCGTACGTGTCGCGGTTGGTGTGCCAGGTGTAGCTGCCGTAGTTCCAATTCAGCGCACCCATCCCGATGGATGGAGTCGCGTAGCAGGCGAAGACCGCGCCGTCGGTGCCGCCGGGATTGCCGGTGGGGGTGTCGCGGAAGTTCCAGGCCACCACGTTCGGGCTCATGCTGTCCGTGTAAAAGCTCGGCAGCTTCGCGTACCAGTCGCGCAGGTGCGGCCCGATGGCGGTGAGCCCGGCCGCGGACAGCGACTGCACGCGCCCCGTGCCATTGTCCTGGTTGAAGAGCGCCTGCAGGCCGCGCAGCACCTCCGGATGGTCGGCCGCGAACGCGCGCGACCCGTTCAGCCCCTGTTCCTCGCTCGACCAGTGCCCCACGAGGATGGTGCGCTTCGGGTTCGGGTACACCTTCTTGAGGATCCGCATCGCCTCCATCGCCATCAGCGTGCCGGTGCCGTTGTCGGTCGCGCCCGAGGAGCCGTCCCACGAGTCGAAGTGGGCAGAGAGGATCACGTACTCGTCCGGCTTCTCGGTGCCGCGGATGGTCGCGATCGTGTTGAACGCGGGCACCTCGCCGAGGAGCTGGGCGTCGGCATCGATGCGCACCATCGGCTTCTGGTCGTTCTCCGCCAGGCGATAGACCAGCGCATAGTCCTCGCAGGAGAGGGTCATCGCCGGGGCGATGGTGTTGTACGACTCGAAGATCTCCGTCGTGCCCCAACCGCCGCTGCCGAGGCCGGTGGCGCGGCCGGCGGGAGGGAGGGAGCGCGCGGGACCGCCGCCGCTCATGTTCCCCGCAGGCGCCGCGCCGCCACCCTGGCCGCCGCCGGGACCGCCGCCGCCGAAGCCGCCTCCGCCTCCGGGCAGGCCGAACCCGCTGAGCTTGTTGCGGGAGGTGATCATCCCGGCCACGCCCGCCTGTTCCAGCCGCATGCCGAGCGTGCCGGTGCCGAGCCCGAGCGACTTCCCGGTGCCGCGATAGAGCTTCGTGCTGTCGCGCGTGTCGACGGCCCACTCGCGCTGCATCACGGAAACGATCGTGTCCATCCGCGCCTTGCTCTCCGCCGTCGCGAAGCGGTACCAGTCCTCGGAGGGACGGCAGGTCGGCCAGGCCGGCGAGAGGAGCACGATCTTCCCGCGCGCCTGCGGCAGCCAGCGCACGAACGCAGTGCTGTCGGTGAACTTCGGCAGGATGATCGCCTCCGCCGTCACGGCGCGGCCATTGGTGCCGGGGCTCCAGGCGAGCATCGTGCCCTCGAGCGAGCGCACGCGCGGTCCCACGAGGTCGATATGCGACGTGCCCCGTCGCCATCCGCGCCACGTGCCGTAGGTGTCGACCCGGGCCTCGATACCCCACGCCTTGTACTGGCTCATCACCCAGTCGCTCGCGGACTTCATCCCGGGGCTGCCCGTGAGGCGCGGTCCGATCGAGTCGAGCAGCACTTGTCCGAGCTGCTCCAGGCGCGAGCTGTCCATCCCCACGGTCCAGATCCGCTTGAGCGTCGCGTCCTCGGTCGGGAAGGTGAGGGGCACGCGTGCCGGCGCGGCGGCCTGCTGCGCGCCCGCGCCCGCGGGCGGCAGGAGGAGTGCGGCGAGAACGGCCACCGGGGCGAGGAACGGGATTCTGCGCATGGTAGATTCCGTGGGGAGAGGTCGACGTCGCGCGGGAAAGCTATGGACGGAGGGCGCCGCTCCGCTACGCAGTGCGCGCGCCTGTTGTTGTGCACCGGGGATCCCGTGATGAAGATGCCACGCCTCATCTCATGGAGTTTCGCCGAGGGTCGGCTCTTCGACCTCTGGATGGTCGTGCACTTCATGACGGGGCTCACGGGCGGGCTGTCCAACGCGCACCTGCGCCTCTCGACCGCGACGCTCGTCCTCGTCGGGGCCGCGCTGATGATCCTCTGGGAGGTCCTCGAGTGGGGCGCGGGCGTCCGGGAGTCGGTCGAGAACCGCGTGATCGACGTGCTCGTCGGCGTCGCCGGGATCGGAGTGGCCCTCCAGGTCGCCCGGCTGTCCTCCGACGATGGAGACCGACTCGCCTTCCGGATCGCATTGGGGGCGACCGCGGCGCTGAGTGCGGCCGGCTGGGCGGCGTACCGCCGCAGGCGCCGCCGTACCCCCACGGCAGGCAGCAAAGATGCGAGGGAGAGTCGGAGGCGGTAGCTTCTGGGCGCACCCCCTCCCCCCCCACAACCGCAGGAGTCCCCTCATGTTCCGTCGTACGTCCGTCGTTCTCGCCGCCGCCGCGCTGCTCGCGGCCTGCGCTCCGGCCGAGGAGGCCGAGCCGATGCCCGAGGCCGCACCGCCGGCTCCCTCGCTCGCCGACTTCGCCGGCACCTGGAACAGCTCGACCACTCTTGAGGGTGTGGCGGCACCCGTCGCGTCCACCATGACGCTCGCGGCCGACGGCATGAACTCCACCCTCTCGCTCGACCAGCGTCCGAACATCGCGCTCACGGTCTCGATGAGCGGGGACAGCCTCGTCGCGGTGACCGCTGAGTACGAGAGCGTCCTCCGCAAGGGCGTGATGGTCACCACGCGCACCGCCTCGGTCCTCAAGGACGGCAAGATGATGGGCAACGTGATCGCGACCTATCGGACGCCGAAGGGCCCGGAGGTGGTGATGGGTACCATCGAGGGCACCCGGGCGCCGTAACGCGCGATCCGTGACGCGAATGGCCACGGGGCCGGTGTGAGGCGCGCCACCGGCCTCTTCTCCACCGCCATCCTGCTCGACATCTGGGAGACCCGCGCGGGGCGGGTCCTCCGGGTGTTCGGGCTGGACAGCGTCCGCACGACCATCCTCACCCTCGCGGTCCTGGCGACGCTCATCCCCGCGCTCGTGACGGGCGTCGCCTCGTATCGCCAGAACAGCCGGGCCATCCGTGAGAAGGTCGACGAGCAACTGGGCGGCGCGAGCGCGTTCGCGGGACGCGAGATCGGACTCTGGCTCAAGGAACGCCAGTACGACCTGCGGGTGTTCGCCACGTCGTACGAGGTGACGGACAACGTCGAGCGCACCACGCCACAGACCCGGCAGCGGCTCGCGAACTACCTCGGGTCGGTCAACGAGCGGTTCCCGGACTACGACGAACTCGTGGTCGTGGGGCCGGACGGCAGGACGGTGGCGAGCAGCGAGGATACGCCCGCGCGCTTCGCGCTGGGGCCCGAAACGCTGCGTCGCGCGCGAGCCGGCGACGTGGTTCTGGGCGAGCCCGTTCGCGGGGACTCCGGCAGCGCGTCCGCGATGGAGGTGGCGGTGCCGATCGTCAGCCCCACCGGACGGTTCGTCGGCGTGTTGGCCGGACGACTCGATTTCCGCGGCATCGAGAAGGTGCTGCGGGACCGGCTCGACGAGCGCGAAGACCGGGTGGTCGTCGTCCGCGCGGATGGCGCCGCGATCCTGGTGGCCGGGAGCGCCACGACGGCGCCGCCGGTCGAGACGCTCCGGGCGCTCCAGCGCGCGGAGAGCACGACCGTGACGTACACCTCGGCCGACGGGACGGAGGTGCTCGGGGCAGCATCGTCCGTCCCGTCGGTGGATTGGGTCG
>CAZHAG010000121.1:0-8570 GCA_964529705.1 uncultured Gemmatimonas sp.
GGCGTCTCGCTCCTCGTGGGCGGGATCGGGATCATGAACGTCCTGCTCGCCTCGGTGGCGGAGCGCACGCGCGAGATCGGCATCCGGAAGGCGACCGGCGCGCGCGACCGCGATGTGCTGGTGCAGTTCCTCGCCGAGTCGGTGGCGATCACCGGCGCGGGCGCCGCGGTGGGCGTGGCCCTTGGCCTCGGGATCGCCTTCGCGACGGCCGCGATCATGCGCGCCCAGACGAGCGCGCCGGTGCAGGCCGCCGTGACGCCCGCCACCATCCTCGTGGCGGCGGGCCTCGCGATCCTCATCGGCCTGGTGTTCGGGCTCTACCCGGCGCTGCGGGCGTCCCGGCTCTCACCCATCGACGCGATCCGGCACGACTGAGGCGCCGGATCGCGCCCGCGGCGGTCAGCCCTCGACGGGCGACTCCATCCCGTCGTCGGCCATCCCGCCGTCGGACATCGGGGCGTCGTTCATCGGGGCGTCGGCCGAGGCCATCCCGTCCTGCTGGTCGTTGCGGCGCGAGGCCAGCGCGAAGCCGGCCGCGACCACCGCGGCCCCGACGACGGCGCCCGCCGCGGCGGCGCGCACCTGCTTGTTGCGGCTCGCCTTCACCACGGCGCGCTTCGCCTTGGTGCCGGCGGCGCGAAGCTTCTTCCCTGCGCGGTTCGCGCTCGTCTTGGCGCTCTTGGCGGCCTTCTTCGCCGCCCCGCGCGCCCGGATCGCGAGCTTGGACTTCGACGCCGCCTTCGCGGCTGCCTTCACCCGCTTCGCGATGGTCGTCGCGCCCTTCTTCTTCGCCGCCACCTTCTTCCTGGCGATCTTCTTCCGCACCACGCGCTTCTTCGTTGCCACGGTTCGCTCCGGCTCTTGAGAGTGCTGCGTTGGCGTTCAGTCAGCGATTGCTGTTGCAATCTAACCCTTCAAGAGGGGCGCGACGAAGCGCCCGGTGTGCGAGCCCTGCACCCGGGCGACCTCCTCCGGGGGTCCCATCGCCACCACCCGCCCCCCTCCGTCGCCCCCCTCGGGGCCCAGGTCCACCAGCCAGTCGGCCCGCTTGATCACGTCCAGGTTGTGCTCCACGAGGACCACGGTGTGCCCGGCCTCGACCAGCCGGTCGAGCACCGCACAGAGCACCTCGATGTCGCGCGGGTGGAGCCCCGTGGTGGGCTCGTCCATCACGTAGAGCTTCCTGCCGCCCTTCTTGGCCGCCAACGCGAGTTCCCGGGCGATCTTGAGGCGCTGCGCCTCCCCTCCCGACAGCGTCGTGGCCGGCTGGCCGAGCCGGAGGTAGCCGAGCCCCACCTGCTGCACCTGCCAGAGGGCCTGGCCGAGCTTCTCCTCGCGCGGGAAGAAGCGGATGGCCTCGTCCACCGTCATCTCGAGCACGTCGGTGATCCGCTTGCCGAAATAGGTGACCTCGAGCACGGCCTCCTTGAACCGGGCGCCGCCGCAGGTCTCGCAGGGGACGAAGACGTCGGCCATGAAGACCATCTCCACCTCCAGCGCCCCCGCCCCCTCGCAGGCCTCGCAGCGCCCGCCCTTCACGTTGAAGGAGAAAGTCCCCGCCGTGTAGCGTCGCTGCCGCGAGAGCGGCACCTCGGCGAAGATCCGGCGGATCTCGTCGAACGCCTTCACATAGGTGACGGGGTTCGAGCGGGGCGAGCGGCCGATCGGCTCCTGGTCCACCAGCACCACCTCCTCCAGCGCCTCCCACCCCTCGAGCGTGGCGTACGCGCCGACGCGTTCGCCCAGGTGCTGCCGCGCCGTGTGCTCCCCGGTGAGCTTCTGCTCCAGCGCGCGGAAGAGCACGTCGTGCACGAGGGTGCTCTTCCCGGACCCGGAGACGCCGGTGAAGCAGGTGAGCGTGCCCAGGGGGATCCGCGCGGTCACGTCGCGCAGGTTGTGCTCGCGCGCTCCGGTCACGGTGAGCCACTGCGGGCCCGCGCGCCTCCGCTTCTTCGGGAGCGGGATGACGCGCGCCCCGGTGAGGTACTGCCCGGTGAGCGGGCTCTCGCTGGCCTGCGCGGTGGGACCCGTGAAGACGAGCTCGCCCCCCTTCTCCCCGCTCGCAGGACCGAGCTCGAGCATCCAGTCGCTCATCCGGATCGCGTCGAGATCGTGCTCCACCATGAGCACGGTGTTCCCGCCATCGCGGAGCCGGCCGAGGAGGCCGAGGAGCCGGTCGAGGTCGCGGGCGTGGAGGCCGATGCTCGGCTCGTCCAGCACGTAGAGCGTGTCGACGAGGCGCGCGCCGAGGGAGTTCGAGAGCCCGATGCGCTGGGCCTCGCCCCCGGAGAGCGTGCGGGTCGCGCGGTCGAGGGAGAGGTAGGTGAGCCCCACGTCGCAGAGGAAGGCGATGCGGTCGCGGGCCTCGCGGAGGATGTGTGCCGCCACCTGCGCGTCCTGCTCGCCGAGCACGAGCGAGTCCGCCCACGCACGCAGGAGTCCCACCGGGAGCGCGGCCACCTCGGCGATGCTCTTCCCGCCGATGCGGACGTTGAGCGCGTCGGCCTGGAGCTTGGTCCCCCCGCAGGTGCCGCAGGTCTGCGCCGTCTGGTACTGCCGGAGGAAGATGCGGATGTACTGCTTGTACTTCTTGGGTCCCAGCGCCTCGAGGAAGGGGAAGATGCCGACATACCCCTTGGCCTTCCCGCGGAGGAGGCGCTCCCGCTGGGCGCGCGAGAGCGCGCGCCAGGGACGGTCCATCGGGATCCCCTCGGCGCGGGCGAAGGCGGCGAGCGCGCTCCGCTGCTTCTCGTAGCGCGGCTTGGTCCAGGGGTCGAGCGCGCCCTCGGCGAGCGAGCGCTCGGGGTAGGGGACGATCAGCGCCTCGTCGAACTCGAGGTTCGCGCCGAAGCCGTTGCAGGTGCCGCAGGCGCCGCGCGGGTTGTTGAAGGAGAAGAGCTGCGGCGTCGGCTCCGGCGCGACGTGGCCGTCGTTCGGGCAGCGGAAGGTGGTCGTGAAGCGGTGGGTCCCCGCGTCGGTGACGACGACGGCGTCGCCATCCCCCTCGCGGAAGGCGCTCTCGAGCGCATCCGTGAGCCGCGTGCGGATGTCGCCCCCCGCCACGAGACGGTCGGTGACGACGAGGAGCTCCTTCACCTTCGCAAGGTTGGGCTTGGCCGTATCGAGCTCGTCGAGGTGGTGCGACGCGCCGTCCGCGATCACGCGCACGAACCCCTTCGCGCGCAGGTGCTCGACGATGCGCGCGTGCACGAGCTTGCTGGAGCGGGCGAAGGGGAAGGCCACCTGCAGTCGCGTCCCCTCAGCGAGCGCGAGCAGCGTGTCCGCCGCGCGCTCGGCCGAGTCGGGCCGGAGTTCGCGGGCGCAGGCGGGGCAGACGGTCCGTCCCACGCGCGCCCAGAGGAGCCGGAGGTAGTCGTAGATCTCGGTGGCCGTGCCGACCGTGGAACGCGAGGTGCGCGTGGGGTTGCGCTGCTCGATCGCCACGGCGGGGGAGAGGCCGTCGATGGCGTCGACGTCGGGCTTAGGCATCCGCTCGAGGAACTGCCGCGCGTACGCGGAGAGGGACTCGACGTAGCGCCGCTGGCCCTCGGCGTAGATCGTGTCGAAGGCGAGGGAGGACTTGCCCGAGCCGGAGGGGCCCGTGACGACCGTGATGGCGCGGCGCGGGAACTCGACGTCGATGTTCCGCAAGTTGTGCTGCCGGGCGCCCCGGACGACGATGCGATCCTTCACCTGCCGGTCGGACTCCCCGGGCCGAAGAGGCCGCCGAACACCGAGGGCGGCGGCTGCGGCGGGTCCACGTCGAAGAGCGACCGGGACCGCAGCGTGCCGTCGATGGCGCGGAGGAGTTCGTCCATCTCGGCTGTTGCCTTGCGGAGCTCCCATCGATAGAACAGCCGCGTCCCCGCCACCGCGAGCGAGCCCGCCGCGAGCGCGGTCATCGCCGCCGGTGCGAGGAGCATCGCGCCGGCGAGGGCCATCACCTTCGCGCTCACCACGACACCCACCGACGTCGCACCCGCCGTGACGCCGAACGAGAGTCCGCTGTAGCCCCAGACGTTCGCGTTGAAGCCGGGGCGGAGGTCGGCGAAGAGCGTGACCTCGCAGGCGCCGCGGTCGTGCTCGAGCACGCGCAGCGTGGCGCGGAGCTCGCGGGCGCCAAGTCCCTGTCGCAGCCAGAGGAGCGGGGATGTCACCTGGCCCGAGGAGTCCATCGCCGAGGGGAGCTTGAAGACGATGATGCCGCCGTCGAGCGGATGCGGGCCGATCTGGTCCTTCAGGCTGAGCCAGTACGGGCCTTGCTGGAAGGTGCGCCCCATCGCCTGGAGCACGTCCTTGGCAGGGGCCCGGATCACGCGCGAGACGGAGAGCGAACGCTGCAGGTCGCCGATGAGGGCGCGCCCGACCCGGTCGCGCACGCCCCCCTCGCTGGACGGGGTCGTCGCAAGGGACTCGCTCGGGAGCTCCGAGAGCGCGAGCGCGACGAAGCGTTGCGAGATCCCCGCCTCCACCGCGGCGGCCTCGACGTCCCTCACGCGGAAGGAGGAGGTGGGCGGCGCGCCCGGCGTGCGTGCGTCCACGGAGGTGCTGGCCACCTCGCCCCCGAGTGCACGGGCGGCGTGCACGCGGGTCTCGCGCTCGAGGCGTGCGGCCGCCTCAGCCTGCAGTTGGGCGGCGCGCCGCCAGACCAGAGCGGCCTGGTCCTCGGAGAGGAGCGAGTGGCCCCCGCTCACCGGGGCGCTCGCCGTGATGCGCTCGGCGAGTGCCTTTTCCAAGGCCTCGCTCAGCTCCTCACCCGTGGCGAAGCGATGCGCCGGGTCCTTCGCGAGGCAGCGATCGATCACTGCCGCCAGCGCGCGCGGCACGTCGGGGGCGACGCTCGCCAGGCCGGGTGCCGGTCGTGTGACGTGCGCCACGAGGACCGCGGGGGCTGCGTCCCCCTCGAAGGGGAGTCGGCCGCTCAGGAGGAAGAACCCGACGACGCCGAGGGCGTAGAGGTCGGACCGGCCGTCGATCGCGGCGCCCTGGATCTGCTCGGGGCTCATGAAGTGCGCCGTGCCCACCACGTGACCGTCCGCGGTGAGGCCCGCGGCCCGCTCGGAGCGGGCGATCCCGAAGTCGGTGACGAGCGCGCGGTTGGTTCCGCGCTCGATCATGATGTTCTCGGGCTTCACGTCGCGGTGGATCACGCCGCGGGCGTGCGCGTAGGCGAGCGCCCACGCCACCTCGCGGAGGTGGCGGACGACGTCGTGCGCGGGGAGGGGGCCGCGGTCCTTCACGCGCGTGCCGAGGGTCTCCCCCTCGACGAGCCCCATCGCGAAGAAGGCGTACCCGCCGCGCTCGTCGGCGCGGTGGATGGGGACGATGTGCGGGTGCGAGAGCTGGCCGGCGGTGCGCGCCTCGCGCAGGAAGCGCTCGCGGATCTCGGCGGAGGCTCCGACGTCCGGGGGCAGCACCTTGAGGGCGACCTGGCGGTCGAGCACCACGTCGCGCGCGAGGAAGACGACGCCCATCGCGCCTCGCCCGAGCTCGCGCTCGAGGTCGAACATCCCGGTGAGGGCGGCGGAGAGTCCGGCGAGGGAGGGGTCGAGGGCGAGCGGCATCGAGCGGAATCTAAGGTCGGGTCTGGGCCGGGGCGCCGGCACGAGGGTGGCGACGATCGTCACCGGGATGCGACCTTGCGTCACCTCCCGCCGACCTGCCGACGCCACCACCGTGACCGCACCCACCGCCATCCAGCACGAGGAAGAAGCGCTCGGCAAGGCGTTCGACGGGCCACTCGCGCGACGCCTCGTCACCTACGTGCGGCCCTATGGATGGCTCGTGGTCGGCGCGGTGCTCGTGCTGATGCTCGAGGGAGCGCTCCAACTCGTGCCGCCGATGCTCACCCGGCACGTGATCGACGTCGGGATCCCGGCCGGGGACGGCGGGGCGATCCTGCGGTCGGCCCTCGTCCTCGTGGCGGCGCTGCTCGCGCAGGTCGCCTGCGGATACACCGAGACCTTGCTCACCGGGATCCTCGGCCAGCGCGTGATGCACGACCTCCGGCGGCAGGTCTTCGCGCACCTGCAGCGCCTCCCGATCACCTTCTTCGACCGCAACCCGGTGGGGCGGCTCGTCACGCGGGTGACCTCGGACGTGGAGTCGCTGAACGAGCTCTTCGCGTCCGGCGTCGTGGCGGGGCTGGGCGACCTGTTCACGCTGCTGGCGATCACGATCCTCATGGTGCTGGTGGACTGGCGGCTCGCGATCGCGGCGTATCTGGTGGTGCCGGGGATCCTCTGGGTGAGCCGCATCTTCCGGGTGCGGGTGCGCGAGGCGTACCGCGAGATCCGCACGCGCCTCGCGCGGATCAACGCCTACCTGCAAGAGCGGATCGCGGGGATGCGCGTGGTGCAGCTCTTCGGGCGGGAGGGCCACGAGTCGGCGCGCTTCGCCGCCCTCGGGCGCGACCATCTCGATGCGCACCTGCGCTCGATCACGGTGTACGCGCTCTACTTCCCGGCGATCGAGATCCTGACGTCCGTCGCGCTCGCGGCGCTGGTCGTCGCGGCAGCGCCGGCGGTCGGCGCGGGCGCGCTCACGGTGGGGACGGTCGCGGCCTTCATCCAGCTCGCGCGGCGCTTCTACCAGCCGCTGCAGGACCTCTCCGACAAGTACAACACGCTCCAGCAGGCGATGGCGAGCTCGGAGCGGATCTTCCGGCTGCTGGACACGCCGGCGGCGGAGGGCACGGCGGGCACGGACACGGCGGTCGCTCGCACGGCGGGCGTAGGCACGTCCTCGCAGCGCGCGGCGACTTCGGCGCGCACCGACGTTTCGGCCGCCGCCGCCGCCGCCGTCGCCGCGAGCCGCGCGTCCGCCGGCGTCACCGTCGCGTTCGAGGACGTCTGGTTCGCGTACGACCTCTCGCACGTGGCGGCCGGGACCGCGGCGCGGGAAGGGGAGCCCGAGTGGGTGCTGCGCGGCGTGAGCTTCACCGTGGGCCCCGGCGAGACGCTCGCCCTCGTGGGGCAGACCGGAGCGGGGAAGACCACGGTGGTGAACCTCCTCCTCCGATTCTACGAGCCGCAGCGGGGCCGGATCCTGCTCGACGGCGTCGACATCCGCACGCTCCCGGTCGCGGAGCTGCGGCGCGTGGTCGGGTACGTCCAGCAGGACATCTTCCTCTTCGCGGGCGACGTGGCGACGAACATCCGGCTCGCCAGTCCGCTCTCGGACGACGAGGTGGAGGCGGCCGCAGCCCGCGTGGGCGCCGACCGGGTGCTGCGTCGCCTTCCCGGCGGGATCCACCACCGGCTCGGGGAGCGGGGGAGCTCGGTGAGCGTCGGGGAGCGCCAGCTCCTGTCGTTCGCGCGCGCGGTGGCCGCGGACCCGGCGCTCCTCCTCCTCGACGAGGCGACGAGCGCGGTGGACAGCGAGGTGGAGGCGGAGATCCAGCGCGGTCTGGCCGTGCTGATGGCCGGGCGCACGACGATCGCCATCGCGCATCGCCTGAGCACGATCGTCGGGGCGAGCGAGATCCTGCTCCTCCACCACGGCGAGGTGCGCGAGCGGGGGACCCACCGGGAGCTGCTGGAGCGCGGCGGGCTGTACGCACGGTTGCATCGCCTGCAGTCCGGCCAGTGGGATGCGCCATCCGTCGCGGGCGCCTGAGCTTGCCGTCCCCCCAGCCCGTCCGGTAGTTTCCACCCTTCGATGCCCTATCTGAAGCTCCAGGACCGGCTCTTCCCGCTCGCACCGGGCGAAGCGACCATCGGCGCCTTCGACGGCGCCGACGTTCGCCTTCCAAGTGGCAATCCGGCGTCACGGGCGGTGGTGATGGTGGACGGGTCCGGGGTCACCATCCGACGGGGCTCAGCCGACACCGTGGTGCTCGTGAACGGCGTCCAACTGGGGGTCGAGCCGACCCCGATCCTGCACGGCGATCGGGTGGAGATCGAGGGGCACGAACTCCGCGTCGGGGAGGACCAGCAGGGCGGGAACACCGCCTTCGTGAAGGCCTCCGACATCGCGCGGCTCGTGCAGGAGGCGGGAGGGACCGCCGGGCCCAGCGCGCCGAAGCGCCCTACGACCGCCACGGGGGGCCGCCTCGTCTCGCTCGTCGATGGCCGCGAGTACGTGGTGCCCGAGGGAGAGCTCTCCTTCGGCCGCGAGGTCGGGAACACGGTCGTCATCGCCTCGAGCGAGATCTCCCGGAAGCACGCCAGCATCGTGGCGGGTCCGAACGGCTACATCCTCCGCGACCACAGCACCAACGGGGTCTGGGTGAACGGCTCCCGTGTCGCGGGGGAGCAGGGACTTGGGCGCGGGGACGTGATCAAGATGGGAGCGGAGGAGTTCCGCTTCTACGCGGACGTCGCGAAGGCTGCGCCCGTGTCGCAGGCGCCCCCCGCCGCGGCCTCCCTGGCGGCGACGATGGTGGGGGTCCCGGCGGCGCAGCGCCCGCCCGCCCCGTCCGCCCCGCCGCCGGCGGCGCCTCCGGAACCACCGGCTCCCGTGAAGCCGCCCGAGCCCCCGAAGCCCCCAAAGGTCGAGTCCGCGCCGGCACCGGCGGCACCGGCGGCACCGGCGGCACCGGCGGCGACCGCGCCAACGCCCGCGCCAGC
>CAZHAG010000122.1:0-8569 GCA_964529705.1 uncultured Gemmatimonas sp.
CGCCGCGAGCACGAGCACCAGCGTGGCTCCGGTGACGAGCACGGGTTCGGGGGTGAAGGGCGCGCCCACCAGCGTGGCGAGCGCCAGCGCCCGGCCGACGGTCCGGCGATCGTCGCGCGCCCGTGCGTGCCGATGCAGGAACCAGAGCATCCCGAGGTAGACCGCCACGGGCCAGGCCAGGAGGGCGCCGGCCGCGCGGGGATCGAGACGGGAGACGCCGGTCACCTGGTCGACCGCCACCGCGATCGCTGCCCCGGCCATCGCCGCTGCCGCGAACACGAGCACGTGGCCGTACCCCCACGCGAACGTGCGCCCGAAGGAGGTCAGCTCCTCGTGCCAGGCGTGGTCGAAGTAGAGCCACCACATCGCGTACATCGTGAGGATCCCGCCCGCGACCACGGGCACGAGGGGGCCGAACGCCTGGCCCGCAGCCAGCGCCCGTTCCGTCGCGAGCGTGGCGGCGAGGACGGACTCGCCGAGCACGATGATCGTCATGAGGCCGTAGCGTTCGACGATGTGGTGTGGATGCCAGGGGGTGCCGCCGGCGCGCTCCGCCCAGACGGGCACGAGCAGCTCGAGCGCGACGAGCGCGAAGAACCCCGGCACCACCCACGCCGGGGGCACCGCGAGCATCCCGACCCACAGGAGCTGGACCGCGGCGATCCCGGACGCGTAGCGGAGCGCGGTCGCGCGGCGGGCCGGGTCGCCGTGCGCGGCCCGCAGCCACTGGGTCACCATCGCGAGGCGCATCACGACGTATCCCGCCACGCCGAGCCGCAGGTCGCCGGCGCCCATCGCCTGCAGCCCGGCCGTGAAGATCAGGGCCCCCGTCATCTGCACGAACACGAGCAGCCGGTACGGGATGTCGTCGCAGTCGTACGCGGACGCGAACCAGGTGAAGTTCATCCACGCCCACCAGATGCCGAAGAACGCCATCACGAAGGCCAGGAGGCCCGCGGCGAGATGATCCTCCGAGGCCCCGTGGTGGAGGCCGGCGGACGCCTGCGCGATCGCCACGACGAAGACGAGGTCGAAGAAGAGCTCGAGCGGCGTCGCGGTGCGATGCGGTTCGTGGGGGGAGCGCGGCAGCATGGCCCGAACGTTCGGCGTCTGCAGGGCGCGGGGGAAGCCCCTCGCGACCCGCACGCGCCGGCGATACGTTCGAGGCTTCCAGTAAGCCTCCCGGAGAGTCCCCATGTCCCGCCCGCACTCCCACCCGTTCGGCCGCACTGCGGTCGCCCTGGTCGGCCTTCTCGCCGTCGCCTCCGCCACCCTCGCCGCGCAGGCCCCCCGCCGCGACCGCATCTCGCTCGAGGACTACCTCGAGTGGGAGAACGTCCAGGCGCCCCAGCTCTCCCCCGACGGCAACCAGGTGGTGTACGTCCGCACCTGGGTGGACAAGATCAACGACCGCCAGCAGTCGTCGGTCTGGATCATGAATGCCGACGGCACGAAGAACCGTGCGCTCGTGGAGGGCACCAACGTGCGCTGGTCGCCGGACGGCCAGCGCATCGCGTACATCGCCCCGGGCGACCCGAGCGGTCCCCAGGTATGGGTGCGCTGGATGGACGCGGAAGGGGCGACCTCGCAGATCACGCACCTCACCGACGCCCCCGCGGACCTCGAATGGTCGCCGGACGGGAAGTGGATCGCCTTCACCATGAACCAGGCGAAGAGCGAGTCCTGGTCGGTGCGGCTGCCGGCGGCGCCCAAGGGCGCGAAGTGGGTGGAGTCGCCGAAGGTCGTGACGCGGATGGATTACCGGCAGGACCGCGTGGGGTACACGGACGGTGGCTATCGCCACGCGTTCGTGGTGCCTGCCGACGGCGGGTCCCCGCGCCAGATGACGGACGGCGACTGGGACCATGGCTCGCCCCGGTACTCGCCCGACGGGCGGACGCTCCTCGTCACCGGGAACCGGCGCGCCGACGCGGAGCACGCGTTCCGCGACTCCGAGATCTACGCGATCGACGTCGCGAGCGGCGCGATCGGCCCGCTCACCTCGCGCAAGGGACCGGACGGCTCCCCCGCCTGGTCGCCGGACGGGAAGCTCATCGCGTACACGGGTTACGACGACACCGGGCTCGACAACACGGTGAGCCAGCTCTACGTGATGAATGCCGACGGCACGGGGTCACGCTCCCTGACGCGCACGCTCGACCGCTCGCCCGGCGGCCTCAATTGGGCCGCGGACGGGAGCGGCATCTACTTCAACGCGGACGACCAGGGCACCACCCAGCTCTACTTCGCGCCGCTCACTGGCGCCGTGCGGAAGCTCACGAGTGGCGCCCATGTCCTCAACACGAGCGACATCGGCCGGACCGGCGTCGCGGTCGGCGTGCGCGCACTCCCCGACCGCCCGAACGACGTGGTGCGCTTCGACGTGCGGCGCCCCGACCAGTTCACCTGGCTCACGGCGGTGAACGAGGACGTGCTGCTCGGGAAGAAGCTGGCGAGTGTGGAGGAGATCTGGTTCACCTCCGCGGACGGGCTCCGCGTGCATGGCTGGATCGTGAAGCCCCCCGACTTCGATCCGTCCAAGAAGTACCCGCTCATGCTCGAGATCCATGGCGGCCCGTGGTCACAGTACACCACGGCGTTCAGCTTCTCGCGCAACGAGCACGCGGCGAACGGCTATGTGATCCTCTACACCAACCCGCGAGGCTCGACCGGGTACGGGCAGGCCTTCATCAACGGGATCGAGAAGAGCTATCCCGGGAAGGACTTCGACGACCTGATGGCGGGCGTCGATGCGACCATCGCCAAGGGGTACATCGACACCGCGCGCATGTACGTGTTCGGCTGCTCTGGCGGCGGAGTGCTCACGAGCTGGGTGGTGGGACACACCGACCGCTTCGCCGCGGCCTCGGCCAACTGCCCGGTGACGAACTGGATGTCCTTCGCCGGCCAGACGGACGGCCCGTTCTGGTACACGACGTTCGCGCGCCCCTTCTGGGAGGACCCCTCGGACCACCTGAAGCGCTCGCCCCTGATGTACGTCGGGAAGGTGAAGACGCCGACGATGCTCATGACCGGTGAACTCGACCTGCGGACGCCGATGCCGCAGACCGAGGAGTACTACTCCGCGCTCAAGTACCTCAAGGTCCCGACGGCGATGATCCGCTTCAAGGAGGAGTGGCACGGCACGTCGAGCCGGCCGAGCAACTTCCTGCGCACGCAGCTCTACCTGCGCAGCTGGTTCGAGCGGTGGCCGGCGAAGCCGGACGGCAAGCCGGTGTCCTGACGGAGGTCGCGACCGCCGGCTGAGCGCGGGGACCGCGCGCGCTCAGCCCATCCCGGGGATCCGCACCAGGTCGCGCAGCTTCGCCTCTAGCGCGACCTTCTGCGCGTCCAGCCGGGCGCGCTCCGCGCTGACCCGTGCCTCCACCTCGGCCTTCACCTCGTCGGCCTTGGTGCGCGCCTCGGCGACCTTCGCGTCCACCACGGCGTCGCCGCGCGCGCGGACCTGCTGCTCCGCCCGCCGCACCTCGTCGCCCAACTGGTCGCGGAGCGCGTTGCCGACCGCGGCGGCGATGTTGGTGCGGATGCCGAGGCGGGGACGGTCGATCGGTCCCTCGAAGCGGGCCTCGACCTCCACGGAGTCGATCCGGCTCACCGCGCGCCAGAGCGCGTCCTCCACGAGCCGGAGCGCGGCGGTCGTGGCGCGCGGCTGCGCGAGCGAGTCGCGCGTCCACGTCACGCGCGGCGCCCTCCAGAGCCACCGCCCATCGAGCGAGTCGCCGGTGCGCCGGAGCTGGAGCTCGGACAGTCCCGCGCCCAGGTCCACGCGCGCCCCGATCCCCTGCATGGCCACCACGGGCAGCGTGATGCCCGAGAGGCGCGCGTCGAGCGCGTCCTGCACGGGCGCGCGCCGGTGGTCCATCGAGCCGGTGATGCTCACGTCACGCGGCCCCACGCGCCCTCCCGTGCGCGAGAGAGCGAAGCGCGTGGGCTGCCCGTACACGGCTGGCTGCGTGGTCAGCCCCTCGACGCGCGCCGCGTACGCCCCGGTCGCGGCGTCGGCCCCACCGACGGTGAGCGAGAGCTCGGCGAGCCGCGTGAGGAAGTCCGGGTGGACGTTCGCCTTCGGGAAGAGCACGTCCGTGCCCGACGCGCGCACGCGCGAGGGTCCGGACTTGAACTGCCGCTGCACGCCGGGCGGGACGTATCGCTCCGCGAGCCGTGCCCAGTAGAGCACTTCGGCGACCTGCTCGGCGAAGACCGGGCCGAAGAGCTGCGGCCCGATGGATGGGATAGCGAACGTGGGAAGGCGGAGGAGCGACCGTGCGTACGCATAGTCGGCCTGGCGCGCGGCGGGGATCGCCTCGAGGCGCTGCGTGAGTCCCTTGGCGTTGGTGCGGGTCTCCTCCTGGAAGGCGCGCAGCCGGTCGTCGAGCTGGCCGAGCGCGGCGACGGTGCGCCGAACGTCCGTGACCGCCTGTCGCACGCCGCCGAGGCCGAGGGTGCGGAGGCTCGCGCCCTGCAGGCGCTGCGCGAGGGCCTCCGCGGAGTCGATCGTCGGGCGCGGGTCGAGCACCTGGAGGTCGGCGAGGAGTGCCGCGCGCGCCGTATCCACGTACGCGCGCGCGTGCAGCGCGGCGCGGAGCGTGGCGAGGCTGTCGGCGGATATCGCATCGACATTCACGGACTGCGTGAGCGTGCTCAAGGCGATCGGCGGCACCTGCACGCGCGAGCGCCACTCGTCCACCGCGCGCCGCAGGGCACCGGGTCCCTCGTCGCCGGCGCCGGCGCGCGCCGGGAGCGCGCCCGAGGTCGCGCGTGGCGTGCCGAACCGGAGCCCGCGCACCGCCATCGTGTCGATCACGACCTTGCGCTCGAGCGCCGGCACCGGGTCGACGGTGAAGACGATCTCCTCCGCCTCGAAGAGGTTCGTCATCGGCTTCGCCGGGTCGGTGACGGCGAGACCTCGGAGCGCGACGGAGCCGTCGCGCAGCCTCACGTGCGCCGCGGCGAGGTCCACCTTCGCCCCGACCGCCTCGGTGCCCGCGTACTCGACGCCGCGCCGGACCGCCGGGTCGAGGAAGAGAAGTGTCGCTCCGACGATGAGCAGGAGCGCCACGGAGAGCGGGAGGAGCGCCTTCCACCGGATCCAGCTCATGGGCGGAAGAGCTCGTAGACGTTCCAGAGCTTCGAGGCCTGGATCGCCTGGAAGGCCTTGCTCCGCTCGAGGCGCTCGTAGATCTCCGAGCGGTACTTCGAGACGAGGAATCGGAACAGGAAGTACGTCGGCACCAGCAGGAGCAGCCAGCTCACGAGGCTGCCCAGGACGATCGTGTTGTTCAGCCGGGAGAGCGCGACCACCGGGGTGTTCACGATCCAGGTGAAGAACGGTGCGAGCGCGTCCGTGGTGAGCAGCGCGAGCCCGACGCGGTCGAAGAGCGGGTCGAGCATGAACCCGACCGGCACGGCGACGGCCCACCCGAGCATCACGCCTGGGAAGGAGACGGTCGTGAGCATCGCGACGGCGAGCACGACGACGTTGTGCAGGCTCAACAGGGGCGTGAGCCCGAAGCAGAGCCCGATCGCCATGCCGGCGGCGACCTGACCCGGCGTACCGTCGGAGTTGAGCGCCTTGACGAGTGTCTGGAGGAACTTCAACAGGAGCATCAGGCAATTGTATCCGGGGTGCACTACCTTAGCGACCGTGCCGCTCCTCCCTCCTCCGTCCCCGATCGCGCCCTGATGCCCCGCCCTGCCGCTCGCCTGCTCCTCCACCTGTTCGCACTCGCCCTCCCGGCCGCCGCCGGGGTCGCCCAAGGACCGGTCCAGCGCCTCAGCGCCGCGGACACGGCGCTCGTCGGACGGATCCTGCTCGCCGAGGATGCGCGGGACTCCAGTGCTGTCGCTCTGGCCGAGGGGGCGCGGCACGCCGACGCGCGGGTGCGCGAGCTGGCGCTCCGCGCACGTGGCCGGATCTCCGATCCGAAGTTCGTGCAGCGCACCGCGCTCGCACCGTTGCCGCCGCCGGTGGCTTGGGACGAACCGGCGTGGCGGCTGCGACTCCGGGCCCTCACGTCGGTGCGCGAGGATTGCGCCGCGCTCGCCCGTGCGCTCGGTGACGATTCGTGGCCGGTCCGGATGCGTGCGACCTCACTCCTCCGCGAGCCCTGCGCGGGGGACACATCGGTGGTCGCAACGCTGCGCGGCTGGGTCGACCGGGCGACCTCTCCTCCGGCCGCGGCCGTCACGTTGCCTTGGCAGGGGAGCGCGCAGGCGCTGCTCGCGCTCGCGCGCCTGCACCCGGCGGACGCGCGCCCGCGGGTCCGCCGGCTCTCAACGCACGCCACTTGGGGCCTGCGGCAATACGCGGCGCGGGCGGCGGGCATCGTCGCCGACACCGCGACCCTGCGCACGCTCGCGCGCGACGCGGACGACAACGTGGCGGAGGCCGCGATCGAGCAGCTCTCGAGGCTCGTGGGCCACGCCGAGGACGCGACGTACCTTGCCGCGCTCGCCGGGCACGGAGCGCAGACGGTGCGCGTCGCCGCGATCGCCCTCAAGGGGTCGCCGCGCGCTGACGTAGCCCCCGCCGCGCGCGCCGCGTTCGAGCGGCTGGTCGCTCGCGACAATGCCTCAGCGCGGGACGCGCGCCTGGCGCTCCTGGATGCCGCGGGACTCCCGCCGGAGGCCGACCGCCCGCCCACGACGCGCCTGACCCTCTCGCGCGTCGAGCTCGCGGAGGCGGCCGCCCTCGCGCTCGGGCGCGAGGTGCGTGTGCGCGTGGCGATGGATGCCGCATCCGGCGGTGGCTCCTTCGTGGTGCGGCTGCGTGGCGACGCGGCGCCGATCATGGGTGCGCGATTGCTCGCGCTGGTGCGGCGCGGCTACTACGACGGACTCACCTGGCACCGCGTCGAGCACGATTTCGTGATCCAGGGCGGAAGCCCCGGCGCCAACGAATACGTGGGGTGGGAGCGCTACCTGCGCGACGAGCTGGGCGGAGTCTCGCACGCGCGCGGCACGCTCGGCATGAGCACCCGCGGACACGACACCGGGGACGCCCAGTGGTTCGTGAACCTCCGCGACAACCGGCGGCTGGACGCGGACTACACCGTCTGGGGGGAGGTCGTGGAGGGCATGGAGGTCGTGGACGGGATCCTCGAGGGCGCCCGGATCGCCCGGATCGCGGTGGAGGCACCCGGGCGGGAGTAGCCACGGCGCGGCGCACTTCACAGTTTCAGGCATGACCGAACCCCTGACCATCGCGCGCGGGAGCAGCGACCTCGCCCTGCTCCCGGCCCTCGCCAACCGCCACGGCTGCATCACCGGCGCCACCGGCACCGGCAAGACCATCAGCCTGCAGGTGATGGCGGAACGCTTCTCCCGGATCGGCGTGCCCGTCTTCCTGGCCGACGTGAAGGGAGACCTCGGCGGGCTCGCCAAGGCGGGGAGCACGAGCGAGAAGCTCGTCGCGCGGCTCGACAAGTTGAAGCTGCCGACCCCCGACTTCGCGGCCTGCCCCGTCACCTTCTGGGACGTGTTCGGCGAGCAGGGACATCCCGTGCGCGCGACGATCTCGGACATGGGGCCGCTCGTGCTCGCGCGGCTGCTCAACCTGAACGACACGCAGGAAGGCGTGCTGACGATGGCGTTCCGCGTGGCCGACGACAACGGGCTCCTGCTCCTGAACCTCGCGGACCTCCGCGCGATGCTGCAGTTCGTGGGCGACAACGCGAGCGAGGTGAAGACGCAGTACGGCAACGTGTCGAGCGCGAGCATCGGCGCGATCCAGCGCGGCCTGCTGCAGCTCGAGGAGGAGGGCGCGGCGCGCTTCTTCGGCGAGCCGATGCTCAACATCGACGACCTCCTCCAGACCGTCGATGGGCGCGGCGTGGTGAACATCCTCTCCGCGGACCGGCTGATGCAGCAACCGCGGCTCTACGCCTGCCTGCTGCTCTGGCTCCTCTCCGAGCTCTACGAGAACCTCCCCGAGGTTGGCGACGCGGAGAAGCCGAAGCTCGTCTTCTTCTTCGACGAGGCGCACCTGCTCTTCGCCGACGCGCCGGCGGCGCTGCTCGACAAGGTCGAGCTCGTCGTGCGGCTCATCCGCTCCAAGGGCGTCGGGGTCTACTTCGTGACGCAGAACCCGGTCGACATCCCCGACAAGGTGCTGGGCCAGCTGGGCCACCGCGTGCAGCACGCGCTCCGCGCCTTCACGCCGCGCGACCAACGCGCGGTGAAGGCGACGGCGCAGACGATGCGTCCGAACCCCGACCTCGACATCGAGCAGGTGATCCTCGAGCTGGGCGTGGGCGAGGCGCTGGTCTCGCTCCTGGATGCCAAGGGCGCACCCGGGGTGACGCAGCGCGCGTGGATGTTCGCACCGGAGTCGCGGATGGGGCCGATCGAGGCGTCCGAGCGTGCGGCGCTGATCCGCGGGTCCGTCGTGGCCGGCGTGTACGAGAAGGAGGTGGACCGCGAGTCCGCGTTCGAGATGCTGCGCGCGCGCGCGGAATCGGCCGCCTCCGCGACCCCCGCGGCCGGGTCGCCGGGTGCGGGAAGGGGTGCGACCGCCGCCGCGGCCGCCGGGGCCGCGGGCGCGGTCCTC
>CAZHAG010000123.1:0-8484 GCA_964529705.1 uncultured Gemmatimonas sp.
GCTCGGGGGCCATGTACGCCGGCGAGCCCAGCGAGGTGCCGGCCATGGTGAGCGTCGCGTGGGACTCGGTCCGCGCGGCGCTGATGGCCTTCGCGATCCCGAAGTCGGTGACCGTCGCGCTCCCCTGCGAGAGGAGCACGTTGTCCGGCTTGATGTCGCGGTGCACCACGCCGTGCGAGTGCGCGAACGCGAGCGCGCGCGCCACGTCGCGCAGGATGCTCACCGCCTCGCCCGTGCCGAGCGCGCCATGCCCGAGCCGCGCGCGGAGCGACTCGCCCTCCACGTAGGGCATCGTGAACCAGGGGAGCCCGTCCGCGTCGCCCGAGGAGAGCACCGGCACCACGTGCGGGTGCTGCATCTGGGCGGCCAGCAGGATCTCGCGCTTGAAGCGCTCCACGGAGACGCCCGCCGCCAGTTCCGGCGAGAGCACCTTGACGACCACGCGGCGCTCGAGGGCCCGCTCGAGCGCGACGAAGGTGCGCGACATCCCGCCGCCGCCCAGCTCGCGCTCGATGACGTACGCATCGCCGAGCGACGACTGGACCTGCGCGCGGATGTTGTCGGGCATGGGCTCTCGGGAGGAGGCGACGGGACTCCGGGAATCTACGGCGCGAGGGCCGCGGCGCGAGGGCGGCCCCCTCACCAGCCCGTCCGAGCGTTCCGGGTCCCTCCTGCGTAGTATGAGCGTCGCTCTCGTCGCGGGGTCTCCGCTCGCGTGACACGAGCCCTTGTCCTCCCCGTCCCGGTCCCGCGCTTGCCTCGTCCGTTTCGACGCCTCGCCTCGATCATCGCGAGCATCCCGCTCGCTGCGCTCGCCGCCACCCCCCTCGTTGCCCAGCCCTCCTCCAAGGTCGTCACCGCGACCCGCCTCGACGCGCCCGTGCGCGTCGACGGCCGACTCGACGAGGCCGTCTGGTCGCGGATCACGCCGGTCGAGGACTTCACGCAGTCGCGCCCCGTGCCCGGCGGCGCGCCCACCGAGCGCACCTCGTTCTACATCGCGTACGACGATGACGCGCTCTACATCGCCGCGCGCCTCTGGCGGCAGGACCCCTCGCGCATCGCGCGCGGGATGAGCCGGCGCGACGGGATGACGAACGTCGAACGCTTCACCGTCACGCTCGACCCGCAGCGCGACCGCCGTACGGGCGTCGGGTTCGGGATCAGCGCGGCCGGATCCCGCTCCGACCACCGCCACACGCAGGACTCCGACCGCGAAGGGCGCGAGAGCCAGTTCGACCCCGTCTGGACGGCCGAGGCGGTGATCGACTCCCTCGGCTGGACCGCGGAGATGCGGATCCCCTTCTCCCAGCTGCGCTTCCCGCCGGCGACGGAGCAGCAGTGGGGGATCCAGGTGGACCGCTGGATCCCCGACAAGAATGAGGACCTGAGCTGGGTGGATATCCCGCCGAGCGAGACGGGCTTCATCTCGCGCTTCGCGACGCTCCGCGGCATCGAAGGCGTGCGCTCGGTGCGTCCGATCGAGCTCCTCCCCTACGCCGCCGGCGACGGCACGTATCGCGCGAGCACGGCCGTCGTGAACCCGCTCGACCAGCGCTACTCCGGGCGCGCGGGACTCGACGCCAAGGCCGCCCTCGGTGGGAACCTGACGCTCGACGCGACGATCAATCCGGACTTCGGGCAGGTCGATGCGGACCCGGCCGAGGTGAACCTGAGCGCGTTCGAGACCTTCTTCGACGAGCGGCGCCCCTTCTTCACCGAGGGGAGCGAGATGCTGCGCGGGAACAGCGCGGCGAACTACTTCTACTCGCGCCGCATCGGCGCCGCGCCGCGCATCTCCGTGAGCGGTGATTTCGTGGACGCGCCGAAGTCGAGCACGATCCTCGGCGCCGCGAAGCTCACCGGACGGCTGCCGAGTCGGCTGACGGTCGCGGGACTCGCCGCGGTCACGGCGGCCGAGCGGGCGCGCACCTACGACAGCAGCACGGCCGTGACCGAGTCGTTTCGCGTGGAGCCCCGCACGGCGTATGGGGTCTTCCGCCTGCAGCAGGAGGTGGGGAGGCAGGCCTCGACCGTGGGGATGGCGATGACCACCGTGCAGCGCGACGTGGGGAGCGACACCACGCTCGCGCGGCGACTCTCGCGCGCGGCCTACTTCGGGAGCGTGGACTGGCGGCTCCGCTTCAAGCAGGGGCGCTACGCGATCAGCGGGTTCTTCGGCGCCTCGCAGGTGGAGGGGGACACCGCGGCGATCCGGCGGCTGCAGCAGTCGAGCGTGCGCTACTTCCAGCGTCCCGACATCCGGCACGTCACGTACGACCCCACGCGCACCTCGCTCACCGGGTGGTCGGCGCAGCTGCGGGCGGACAAGGACGCCGGCCGCCGCTTCCTGTGGGGCATGGAAGTGAAGACCGAGTCGCCGGGGTTCGAGATCAACGACCTCGGCCGGCTCCAGTCGGGGGACGACATCGAGTACAACGCCGACCTGCAGGTCCGCGAGACGCTGCCGGGCCGCTTCTTCCAGAACTGGCGGATCGGCTTCGACACGCGCGGCTCGCGCAACTACGGCGGCGTGCACACGCAGAACAACTGGGGCGTGAACGCGAACATGCAGTTCAAGAACTTCTGGAACGGGAACATCCGCTCGACCGTCCAGCTCCCCGTCACCGACGACGCGCTCACCCGCGGCGGTCCGTTGATGGGGCGCGTCGCATCGTTCGGGCAGGAGTTCCGGCTCAACAGCGCCTTCGGCTCCGCCCGGTTCTGGCGCGTGAGCGGCGGCTACGAGACCGACGCGCTCGGCGGCCAGCGACTCAACCTCGGCGGGCAGGTGACGCTGCGCCCCTCGGACCGGATGAGCGTGACGGTCGAGCCGAACTGGCAGCAGGGAACGGACCCGCGGCAGTACGTGACGCGCGTGGACGGCGGCACACGGACCTTCGGCAGTCGCTACGTGTTCGCCTTCGTGGACCGGACGACGATCTCCACGCGCCTGCGCGTGAACTACACCTTCACGCCGAACCTCACGCTCGAGGGCTATGGCGAGCCCTTCGCCGCGAGTGGGCGCTACTCCCGCCATGGCGAGCTCGAGGCCGCCGGGAGCGCGGACCTCCGGGAGTACGGCACGGACGGGACGAGCGTGACGGTCGACGCCGACGGCGAGCGTACCGTGACGGACGGCGCGGACTCCTTCACGCTCTCCAACCGCGACTTCCACGTGCTCTCGTTCCGCTCGAACATGGTGCTGCGCTGGGAGTGGGCGCCGGGGAGCACCTTCTTCCTCGTCTGGCAGCAGAACCGCCGCACGAGCGAGGCGTACCGCACCGACGTGCGCTTCCGCGAGCTCTTCGAGACCACGCGTGGGGCGGGGGACAACTTCCTCTCCGTGAAGGTCAGCTACTGGCTGCCGGTCGCGTTCGGGGGGCGGTAGCGAAGTCAAGACTGCCGCCGGCTCGCCGGACCCGTCATCATTCGCCCTGACGGTCCGGCCTCGCGGACCCTCGACGCCCTCGTCCCCGAGCCGACGCCGTGACCGCCACCACCCCGCAGCACCCGTCAGGACCCGTGTCCGAGCCCGCCTCCGCGGCCGAGCCCGTGAGCGGGCCGTCCGCCTCGCGCCCGATGGACATGGTGCAGCTCTTCCGCGCCGTGCTCACGAAGGCCGTGCAGCTCGGCGCGAGCGACGTGCACGTGAGTGCCGGCGGACCCTTCCGGCTGCGGATGCGCGGCAAGGTGGTGCCGGTGACCGGCACGCCCGACCTCCTGCCGAAGGACACCGCGGCGATCGCCGCCGCGATCCTGCTCGACTCCAAGCACGCGACACCCCAGAACGTGGAGAGCGTCGTCCATGACCTGACGGACATCGACTGTTCGTACTCGCTGACGGGGACGGCGCGCTTCCGCGTGAACCTCTGCTGCCAGCGCGGCTCGGTCGCGGCCACGCTGCGCAACATCCCGATCACCCTTCCCGACATCGCGGGGCTGAACCTCCCGCCCGTGCTCCAGACGCTCGCGGAGCAGGACCGTGGGCTGGTCCTCATCACCGGCGTGACGGGGAGCGGGAAGTCGTCGACGCTCGCGGCGATGCTCTCGCACGTGAACAAGACCAAGCCGGTGAAGGTGGTCACGATCGAGGACCCGATCGAGTTCCTCTACAAGGACGACCGCGCGATCATGATCCAGCGCGAGCTGGGGGGCGACACGGACAGCTTCGCCCGCGCCCTGCGCGCGGCGCTCCGCCAGGACCCGGACATCATCATGGTCGGCGAGATGCGCGACGTGGAGACCGTGGACATCGCGCTCAAGGCGGCGGAGACGGGGCACCTCGTGTTCAGCACGGTGCACACCTCGGACGCGATCAAGACGATCTCGCGGCTGGTGAGCGTCTTCCCGCCAGGGGAGCAGGCGTCGGTGCGGCAGCGGCTCGCGGAGACACTGCGGGGCGTGGTGTCGCAACGGCTCCTGCCGCGCCAGGACGGCCAGGGCCGCGTGCCCGCGGTGGAGGTGATGATCAACACGCCGACGGTGGCGGACCTCATCGCGGACCCCGCGCGCACGGGGGAGATCAAGGAGCTGATCGCGGGGGGGCGGAGCCAGTACGGGATGCAGACCTTCGACCAGCACCTGATGGACCTCCACCGGGCGGGGCTGCTCTCGGCCGACGTGGCGACGGCGGCGGCCTCGAGTCCCGCGGACTTCGTGCGCGACCTGCAGTTCCAGTAGGGGTCGGGCAGCGCGGGTATGGCGAGATTAGCGATATTATGCTGTTAGCATAAACTCGCTAAGAACGCTATACTCCCCGCATGGACCCGGTCACCAACCCCTTCGCCCCGGGCGCCGGCGCCCCCCCGCCCGAACTCGCCGGCCGCGACGAGCTCCTCGAGGCCGTCCGCGTCGCCCTCGCCCGCGTCCGCGCCGGACGCCCCACCAAGAGCATCCTCATGGTCGGGCTCCGCGGCGTCGGCAAGACGGTCCTCCTCGACCGCATGCGCGACGACGCCGAGGGGGACGGGATCCACACCCTGCGCATGGAGGCGCCCGAGGGGCGCTCCCTCCCCGGGCTCCTCGCCCCCTCGCTCCGCGTCGCGCTCCTCCGGCTCTCGCGCCACGCGAAAGCGGGCGCCCTCGCCAAGCGCTCGCTCCGCGCCCTCGCAGGATTCGCGAGCGCGCTCAAGGTGAAGTACAAGGACATCGAGGTCGGATTCGACTACGACCCGGAGCCGGGACTCGCCGACAACGGCGACCTCGAGCACGACCTCCAGGCGCTCCTCGAGACGGTCGGCGAGGCGGCGAAGAAGGCGGGCACCGCCGTCGCGATGTTCATCGACGAGCTCCAGTACGTCCCCGAGGAGGAGCTCGCCGCGCTCATCACCTCGCTCCACCGCGTGGCCCAGCGCTCCCTCCCGGTGGTGCTCGTCGGCGCGGGGCTCCCGCAGCTCCGCGGGCGGATGGGGCGCGCCAAGTCGTACGCCGAGCGGCTCTTCGACTTCCCCGAGATCGGTCCGCTCCCGCCGGCAGCCGCGAAACGGGCGATCGAGCGCCCGGCGCGCGAGCAGGGCGTCGCGGTCTCGGCCCAAGCGCTCGACCGGATCGTGAAGCGCACGATGGGCTATCCCTACTTCCTGCAGGAGTGGGGGAAGCACGCGTGGGACGCCGCGGAGAAGTCGCCGATCACCCCGGCGGACGTGGAGCGCGCGTCAAAGACCGCGATCGCCGCGCTGGACGAGAGCTTCTTCCGCGTGCGCTTCGACCGGCTCACCCCCACCGAGCGGCGCTATCTCCGCGCGATGGCCGAGCTCGGACCGGGCCCGCACCGCTCGGGCGACATCGCCGACCAGCTCGGTCGCAAGGTGACCTCGCTCGGCCCCACCCGGAACACGCTCATCTCCAAGGGGATGATCTGGAGCCCGAACCACGGCGACACCGCGTTCACCGTGCCCCTCTTCGACGAGTTCATGCGGCGGATCATGCCGGGGGACGACTGGCGGGAGTGAGGCGCCGCGCGGACTCGTGCGCCGCGCCCGCGCCGCGTCAGAGCCGGTAGACCGTGACCGCCGTGTCCTCGAAGCGCTGCGTCGTGCCGCCGGCCGGCACCTCGTGGTCCGCCGCGTGCTCCGTCACCAGCACTTTCGCGAAGCGCGTCGCCTGCCAGGATCGGACCACATGGTCGAGCATGCGCGAACCGTAGGGCGGGTCCGCGAACGCGATGTCGTACGCGCCCTCGGAGAGTCGCGCGGCGAAGGGGACGGCGTCCTGCTTGAACACCCGCGTGCGCGACTTGTAGCGGAGGAGCCCGATGTTCGCCTTGAGCGTGTGCAGGCTCGAGGCGCGCGTCTCCAGGAAGTCGCATCTCCGCGCCCCGCGCGAGATCGCCTCGAGCCCGAGCGCACCCGTGCCGGCGAAGAGGTCGAGAACGCTGGCGCCGGTCAGGTGCTCGCGCACCGCGTCCACCATCGCCACCCGCACATGCTCCGCGGTGGGGCGCACGTGGGCGTCCTTGAGCTGGGCGAGGTCGCGGCCGGCGTGCTTGCCGCCGACGATCCTCATCGAGTGTACGCTGGGGTCCCGGTCACGGTGCGAAAGCTACCGCGAACGCCACCGCGAGAGCCGCGCGACTGTCCGCCCGGCGAGCCCGGCCGTAGCTTCGGGTGTCCATCGCCCGCCCAGCGCGGGTGCGAGCCCAGCCCCATCGAGCGCCCATCATGAAGACCTGCCGGATCGCCGCGTGCCTCGCCGCCGCCCTCGTCTCGCTCCCGCTCACCGCCGCCCGGCCGCTCCACGCGCAGGGCGGACCAGCCTCCGGCGCTTCGCCCGCGACGCCACCGGTGACGCTCCCCCTCAAGACCGCGCGCACGCACACCTTCACGACCACGAAGGGCACCTGGCTCTCCCTCGACGTCTCCCCGGACGGCCAGCAGATCGTCTTCGACCTCCTCGGCGACCTCTACACCCTGCCGATCACCGGCGGGAAGGCGACCCGGCTCACGAGCGGCATGGGGTACGACGCGCAGCCGCGCTTCTCCCCCGACGGCAAGCGCGTGGCGTTCGTCTCCGACCGGAGCGGGGGTGAGAACGTCTGGATCCAGTCGCTCGACGGGAAGGACACCACCCAGCTCACCAAGGGGAATGTCAACCAGTACTTCTCCCCGGAGTGGACGCTCGACGGCAAGTACATCGTGGCGTCGCGCTCGGGCGGGACGTTCGGGCCGGCGAAGCTCTGGATGTACCACGTGGATGGCGGGAACGGCGTCGCGCTCTCCTCGCAGCCCGCGCCGCCAGCGAATCTCAAGATGCTCGGCGCCGCCTTCGGCAAGGACCCGCGCTATCTCTGGTTCGCCGCCCGCACCGGCGACTGGCAGTACAACGCGCTCGGGCCGCAGTACCAGCTCTACGTGTGGGACCGCGAGAACGGGAAGACGTCGCAGATGACCACGCGCTTCGGGTCGGGGTTCCGCCCCGCGCTCTCGCCCGACGGGAAGTACCTCGTGTACGCGACGCGCTTCGAGACGAAGACCGGGCTGCGCATCCGCGACCTGGGGACGCAGGAAGAGGAGTGGCTCGCCTTCCCCGTGCAACGCGACGAGACCGAATCGCGCGCGCCGATGGACGCGTACCCGGGCTACTCGTTCACGCCGGATTCGCGCGCCGTGGTCGTCTCGTACGGCGGTGAGATCTGGCGCGTCCCGGTGGACCGCACGGCGCCGACGAGGATCCCGTTCGAGGCCGAGGTGAAGCTCGAGATGGGACCCGAGGTGGCGTTCGAGTACCGCGTGGACACCGCGAGCACCTTCACGGCGCGGCAGATCCGCGACATCGCCCCCTCGCCCGACGGAACCAAGCTCGCCTTCTCGGCGCTCGCCAAGGTGTACGTGGTCGCGCTCGCGAACGGCGTGGTGCAGGGCACGCCGCAGCGCGTGAGCAACGCGACCGTCGGCGAGTTCGGCCCCGTCTGGTCGCCGGATTCGAAGTCGCTGGCCTGGGTGACCTGGACCGACGCGGCCGGTGGCGGCGTGATGCGTGGCGACCTCGACGCGCGCCGCGGCTGGATCACGCGCTCGCTCGTCTCAGGCGGGCACTTCACTGACTTGGCCTGGTCACCGGCCGGTGACCGGATCGTCGCGACGCGCGCCGCCGCGCGCGAGATGCAGGAGGCGGGGGGCGCGTTCTTCGGGCCGGCGGCCTCGGAGTTCGTCGCGATCCCCGCCGCCGGCGGCGCACCGACGGTGATCATGCCGAGCGGTGGGTTCGGCAACGCGCACTTCACCACCGACCGGGACCGCATCTTCGCCTACGGCGGGCGCGACGGCCTCGTCTCGTTCCGCTGGGACGGCACCGACATGAAGTCGCACCTCAAGGTCACCGGTCCGCTTCCGCCGGGGATTGGCGGCGTGGATGGGCGCGGTGCAATGACGCTCGACGCCGGGCTCGACCTCAAGGTGGCCAAGTCGTGGGTGGGCGGACGCGCTGCCCGGCCCGCAGTGAGCCCGCACCTGCTCACGTTAGGCGATGACCACGACCTGGAGC
>CAZHAG010000124.1:0-5455 GCA_964529705.1 uncultured Gemmatimonas sp.
TACGCGATCGAGGCGCAGGCCGCGAACGGGATGGAGTCGAACAAGGCGCGCATCAAGCAGTGGAAGTACTCGGCGCCGGTCTACCTCCCGCACGCGGGCGAGGCGCGCGAGGCGCCCTCGGCGGGGGAGATCTTCAAGCAGCCCGACCTCGCGGCGACCTTCCGCAAGCTCGTGCAGGCCGAGGCGGCGGCGCTCAAGGCGAAGAAGTCGCGGAAGGAGGCGATCTACGCGGCGTACGACCGCTTCTACAAGGGCGACATCGCCGACGAGATCGTGCGCGGGATGCAGGAGCAGGGCGGGCTCTTCACCAAGGCTGACCTCGCGAACTGGCAGGTGAGGATCGAGGAGCCCTACTCGACGAACTACCGCGGCATCGACGTCTACAAGCTCCCGATCTGGCAGCAGGGCCCGGTGCTGCTGCAGTCGCTGAACATCCTCGAGCACGCGAACCTCAAGGGGATGGGCTACAACAGCGCGCAGTACATCCACACGATCTACCAGGCGATGAACCTCGCCTACGCCGACCGCGACTTCTATTACGGCGATCCGTACTTCCCGCCTGAGGAGCCGGTGGCGGGGCTGATGAGCAAGGCGTACGCCAAGGCGCGCTGGGACCAGATGTCGCACGACCGGAACGATCCCGGCGTGCGCCCGGGCGATCCCTACGCGTTCCAGGGGGGCACGAACCCCTTCACCGACCTGCTGAAGCGCTGGTCCACCACGGGTCCGCGCTCCGACAGCGCGCGCCGCACCGCCGGCGAGACGCCGGGCGAGGCGCAGGACAACACGGCGTTCGACGAGGCGTTCACGAAGGGCACCACGAGCATCCAGGCGGCGGACAAGAATGGCTGGATGGTGTCGATCACGCCGAGCGGCGGGTGGATCCCGGCGGTGATCGCGGGGCGCACGGGGATCGGGCTCTCGCAGCGCGCGCAGTCGTTCGTGACCGACGCCGAGGACGGGCCGTACAACGTGATCGAGCCGGGGAAGCGGCCGCGCGTGACGCTCACGCCGACCATCGCGCTCAAGGATGGCGAGCCCTGGATGGCGTTCTCCGTGCAGGGCGGGGACACGCAGGACCAGGACCTGCTGCAGTTCTTCCTCGCGATGGTGGAGTTCGGGCAGACGGTGCAGCAGGCGGCGGAGCATCCGGGATTCCACAGCTACCAGATGCGATCGAGCTTCGGGGAGCACGACGCGCGGCCCGGGCGGCTGCAGTTGAACGAGCGGATCCCCGACTGGGTGCGTGACGACCTGCGGCGCCGCGGCTACGCGCTCGAGTTCGCGCCGCGCACCTCGGGCCCGATCACGGCGATCTGGATGGACCGGAAGCACGGTTCGCTCTGGGGCGCGGCGAGCAACTTCGGCGAGGACTACGGGATCTCGTGGTGACGTCCGGCGCGGCGGCGCGGCAGCGGCGCGCCGCCGACATCGGCCTCCTCTTCGTCCTGGTGGTCGGCGCGGCATTCCTCGCGTCGTACATCCTCCGCGGCTGGTACCCGCACGACGAGGGCGCGCTCGGCCAGTCGGCCGAGCGGATCCTCGGCGGTGAGATCCCGCACCGGGACTTCGACGAGATCTACACCGGGCTGCTCGGCTTCCTGCACGCGGGCGTCTTCGCGCTGCTCGGGATCAAGAGCGCGTTCCTCCGGATCCCGCTCTTCATAGCGACGATGGGGTGGCTCGTCGTGGTGTACAGGCTCCTGCTGCGCTTCGTGCCGCCGGTGGGCGCGGCGGCGGTCGCGATGGCGGTGCTTGTCTGGAGCGTGCCGAACTATCCGGCGTCGCTGCCCTCCTGGTACATCCTCTTCGCGGCGACGGGAACGGCGCTCGCGCTGGTGCGCTGGCAGGAGACGGGGCGGCGCGGCTTCCTGGTGCTCGCGGGCGCGCTGGGGGGCGTGGCGTTCCTGTTCAAGCTCTCGGGGATCTTCGTCTGGCTCGGGGGCGGGCTCGCGTTGCTGGCGGCGGGCGATGCCGGCGGCGACGCGGCGGACCGCACGAATCACGGCGCGCCGGGAAGCGCGGCCGGATCGGCGGAGGCCTCACGAACCTCACGTGGCGCGTTCGAGTGGATCGTCGCCGCCGCGCTCGTGCTCGTGGTGCTCGCCCTCGGCGTCGTGGCGGGGCGCGGGGGGAGCCAGCAGCTGCTGCGGTTCGTCTTCCCCACCGGCCTGCTCGCGATTGCGCTCGCTGGTGCCGTCGCTGCGCCGCCCTTCGCGCCGGCGGCTGAGCGCTGGCGTGTCCTCGCGGCGCGGGTCGGGCCCTTCGCGCTCGGCGTGATCGTCCCGGTCGGCCTCTTCCTCGCGGTGTATGCCGTGGTCGGCGGACTCCCGGAGATGCTGGAAGGCGTCTTCGTGACGCCGTTCCGGCGCGTGGCGTTCGCCTCGGTCACGCCGCCCCCGGTGGTGACGCTGCTGCTCGTGGTGCCGCTCGCGGCGCTGCTCTGGCTCCCGTCGGCAGCGGGCCGTGCCCGACTGAGCGTCCCCGCGCTCGGGACGCTCTGGTTCGGGGCGATCCTCCTGCTCGCCGGATCGGATCCGCGCTTCTACCGCGCAGGATGGTTCTCCGCGTGGGGGCTGCTATTCATCGCCGCAATCGAGGGGGCGCGGCTGGTGCTCGCACGGCGCCACACCCCGCGCGAGGACGGCACCCTCCGCGATGCCGCGATCGTCATCGCCTGCCTCGCTGTCGCGATCGCGCTTGTCGAGTACCCGTTCGCGGCGCCGATCTACACGGTGTACGCACTCCCGCTCACCATGCTGGCGGTGGTCGGCGGCGTGCGGAGCGGCGGGCGCGTGGGCGTGGCCACGCAGTGGCTCGTGCTCGTGTTCTTCCTGGCCTTCGGCATCACCCGCATCCTGCCGGGCTCGGTGGGGAGCATGGGGATCGCCTTCCATCGCACGCCGGACGTCGCACTCCTCGAGCTGCCGCGCGGCGGGCTGCGGATCGACCCGCGCGAGGCGGTGCAGTACGAGGACCTGATCCGCCTCGTCGTCGAGCGCGCCGAGGGTCGCCCGATCTGGGCCGGCCCGGACTCGCCGGAGGTATACTTCCTCTCCGGCATCCCGAACCGCACGCGGACCTTCTTCGACTTCCTCGACGCCCCCGAGACGATGGCCACGCCGCTCGCCGACCGACTCGATGCGATGGGCGTCGGGGTCGTGGTGGTGAAGCTGAACTCGCAGTTCTCCCGGGGACTTTCGCGGGAGACCTTCGCGGCGCTCCGCGAGCGCTTCCCGAGGGAGAGCGGCTTCCCTGGCTTCGTGGTACTCTGGCGATGAGCGTCGGACGCCGCGCGACCGACCGGCTGCTCGAGGTGCCGGTGGTCTACCGCCTCTGGCAGGCCCCCTTCGCCGACGCCAAGCTGCGCCCGTTCCTCGAGCGCGTGGACCTGCGCACGGTGAAGCGCGTGCTCGACGTGGGGTGTGGCCCGGGCACGAACGCCGCGGTCTTCCGGGACTCCGACTACGTCGGGATCGACGTGAACCCGGACTACATCGCGACCGCCTCGCGGAAGCACGCCGGCCGGTTCGTGGTCGGCGACGTGGCGGACGAGCGGGTGCTCCCCGACGAGCGGTTCGACTGCGTCTTCGCCAACTCGTTGATGCACCACCTGCCGGACGACGTGGTGCGCTCGCTGCTCCGGCGGATGTCGCGGCTCACCACGCCGGAGGGCGGCGTGCACATCCTCGACCTCGTCCTCCCCGAGGGCGCGTCCGCGGCCCGGCTCTTCGCGCGGCTCGACCGCGGCCGGTTCGCGCGACCGCTGCACGAGTGGCGCGCCCTCTTCACCGAGCATCTCGAGGAACGCCACCTGGAGCTCTACCCGCTCGGCCTCCCGGGCGTGCCGCTCTGGTGGATGGTCTACTTCCACGGAGTCGCCCGATGAGCGCGCGTCGCGTGACGGTCGCCGTCCCGATCCACAACGAGTCCGAGGTCATCCCGAAGCTGCTCGAACGGGTGCTCGCCGTGCTCGACGCCACGCCGGGCGGGCCGCACGAGTTCCTGCTCGTGGACGACGGGAGCCGCGACGACTCGCTTGCCCAGCTCGAGGCCGCGGCACGCCGCGACCCGCGCGTGGTGGTCGTCGTCCTCTCGCGCAACTTCGGACACCAGGCGGCGCTCTCCGCCGCGTTCGACCACGCGAGCGGCGACGTGATGCTCCTGATGGACGGCGACCTGCAGGACCCGCCCGAGGCGCTCACTCCCCTCCTCGCGCGCCTCGACGAGGGATTCGACGTGGTCTACGTGCGGCGCACGAAGCGGAAGGAACCGCTCTGGCTGCGCGCGAGCTACCACCTGGCGTACCGCGCGATCGCCCGCCTCGCGAAGATCGCGCTCCCGATCGACGCGGGGGACTTCGCGATCCTCTCCCGCCGCGCGATCGACGCCGTGCGCGACCTCCCCGAACGGCAGCGCTACCTGCGCGGACTCCGGAGCTGGGTCGGCTTCCGGCAGACGGGGCTCGAGGTGGAACGCGCCGCCCGTGCGGCGGGCAAGAGCAAGTACTCCGTGCGCCGGCTGATCGGCCTCGCGCTCGACGGTGCGTTCGCATTCTCCACCGCACCGCTCCGCTTCATCGGGGTGATGGGGCTCCTCGTCCTGCTAGGCTCCGTGGCGTTCTCCGCCTTCGCGGTCTATGCGAAGTTCGCGCTCGGACGGTCACCACAGGGTTTCACCGCCCTCACGGTGCTCGGCACGCTGATGGGCGGGATGATCCTAATCTCCCTCTGGATCATCGGCGAGTACGTCGGGCGCATCTATGAGGAGACGAAGCGACGGCCCGTATACCTCGTGGACCGCGTCGTGAACGCTTCGCGCGTGGCGGCTGACGGGGGAACGAGCGACCGGTCCAGCGACCGGCGGCTCTGATGGACGCCGGCTACGGCGCGCGCTACGCGGAGCTCTACCACCGACACTGGTGGTGGCGCGCGCGCGAGGCCTACCTGATCCACACGCTCGACCGCCGCTTCGCCCCCGGCACGGCGGGCGACATCCTCGACTTCGGGTGCGGCGACGGCCTCTTCTTCCCCGCCCTCGCCAAGTACGGCGAGCCCTACGGCATCGAACCCGAGGCGGCGCTCCTCGACCCCGCGGGCCCCTGGCGCGCGCGCATCAGCACCGACCTGCTGACCGTCGATCCGCGCGAGGCGCATCGCTACGGGCTGATCGTCGCCCTCGACGTGCTCGAGCACCTCGACGATCCGGCCTCCGCGCTGCACGAACTGGTGCGGCGCCTCAAGCCCGGCGGGACCTTCATCGCGACGGTCCCCGCGTTCCAGTCGCTCTGGACCGCGCACGACGACCTGAACCACCACGTGCGCCGCTACCGGCGCTCGGAGCTGGAGTCGCTCGTGGCCGAGAGCGGTCTCGAGGTGGTGCGCGCGCGCTACTTCTTCGTCTGGCTCGCGCTGCTCAAGTGGATCGTCGTGCGGAAGGAGCGGCTGCTCGGCGC
>CAZHAG010000124.1:5555-8479 GCA_964529705.1 uncultured Gemmatimonas sp.
GCGGCGATGAGCGGCGTCCCGCGCACGTCCACGGTCACGCGGGTGAGCGCGCCGAGCGAGGCGACCTCGGTCACGCGTCCCGCGAACCGGTTGCGGGCCGAGTCGTGGCGCTGCTCGCGGGCGATGGTGATCTCCTCGGCGCGGATCACCGCGTGCCCCGCGCCGGGCGCGAAGTCCCCCACGGCGTAGAGCGTGAGGCCGTCGGCCTCGAACGCGAAGGCGCGGTGCCCCTGTGCGAGCTCGGCGGGCGGGGCGTCCACCCAGTCGGGCGCGGCGGCGCCCAGGTCGCGCGCCACGCCGGCGAAGACGTTCTCCGCGCCGAGGAACTCCGCCACATAGGGAGATGCAGGGCGCCGGAAGACCTCGGCCGGCGTGCCCGACTGCAGCACACGCCCGCCGTCGAGCAGGATGGCGAGGTCACCGAGCATCCCGGCCTCGGCGAAGTCGTGCGTCACCTGCAGGGTGGTGAGCCCCCACTCGCGGTGCAGCGCGCGCACCTCGCGACGGATGAGGGTACGGCGGCGCGGATCGAGCGCGCTGAACGGTTCGTCGAGGAGGAGGAGCCGGGGTCGCCGTGCGAGCGCGCGCGCGAGCGCGACGAGCTGCCGTTCGCCCCCCGAGAGGCTCCCGACGTCGCGGCCGAAGAGCGCCGTGACCCCCATCCGCTCCGAGGCCTCGTCCAGGGTGGCCGTGTCTGCGGCGCCGTAGGCGACGTTCTCCCGCACCGTGAGGTGGGGGAAGAGGAACGCGTGCTGGTAGACGAGTCCCACGCCGCGGGTCTCGGGCGGCGATCGGCGCGCATCGGCGCCGTCGAGCTCCACGCGCCCCGAGGCGGGCGTGAGGAGTCCGGCGATCACCTCGAGCAGGGTCGTCTTCCCGGAGCCCGCGGGGCCGATGACGACGCCGTACGCCGCGGCCTCGAGCGCGAAGCTCACCGCGTCGAGCGTGAAGCGCCCCTTCCGCGCGGTGACGCCGTCGAGGCGGATCATCGGTCGGGGCGCCGCTCGGTGCGGAGCGCGCGCAGGAGTGTGAGCGGCACGAGCGCGAGGATCGCGAGCGCCGCCGCGACGGGGAGCGCCTCCGTGAGCCCGAAGCTCGTGAAGCGGTCGTAGCTGAGCACGCTCGCGACCTTCGGGTTGTACGTGAGGATCACGATCGCGCCGAACTCGCTCACGGCGCGCGCCCACATCACCACCGCCGACGCGAGCAGCCCGCGGCCGGCCAGCGGGAGGGTGACGCGCCGGAAGGCGCGCCAGGGCGCGTCACCCAGCGTGCGCGCGACCCCTTCGTACCGCGGATCGACCTTGGCGAACGCCTCGCGCGCGCCGCTCACGAAGAGCGGGGCCGAGACGAAGAGCATCGCCGCGATGATCCCGAGCGGGGTCCCGACGATGCGCAGGCCGAGCTCGAGCGCCGCGCCACCGGCCGCGCTCTCGCGCCCCAGCAGCAGGAGGAGCGCGATGCCGGCGACGGGATGCGGGATGAGGAGCGGGAGGTCGAGCACCGCGGAGAGCATGGCGCGGCCCGGGAACTCGCGGCGCGCGAGCAGGTAGGCGAGCGGCGTGCCGCAGGCCACGCCGATCAGCGTCGCGGCGGTGGCGGTGAGTGCCGTGAGGAGGAGCGAGGCGCGCAGCTCTGCATCGCTGCCGAGCCGCTGCAGGCCGTCGGCGCCCCCCACGCCGACCAGCTCGACGATCGGCGCCGCGAGGAAGAGGAGGAGGAACGATCCTGCGAGCGCGGCGAGGACGCTGGCCACGCGCTGCGCGCTGCGCGCGGGTGTGGGCGACCCGGCGCGCGGTCCGCGAACGACTCTGGACGAGCCGGCGACCTCGGTCACCGCGACGGTCCGGCGCCCGCGCTGTCGTGCACCACGGTGAACCACTCCCCCGGCGCTCCCTCCGCGCGCGGCTGCTCGAGGGCGTCGAGCCCTTCCCGGCGGAGGATCTCGCGCCCCTCGGCCGAGAGCAGGAATCGGGCGAACCGGATCCCGAGCGCGCGGTGCGGCGCGTCGCGCGGCACGGCGAACGCGTACTCGATGGGCGCGCCAGTGAAAGTCACGCGCTCGCCGCTGGTGGCGCCCCGAACCGTCACGCTCGCGGTGGCGTACTGCGCGGCGTGCTCAGCCGAGGAGAGGTCCACCTCGAGCGGCAGGTTCACGTACCGCAGCCCGATCGCACGCGCCATCGACTCGTACGACCAGATGTAGTCGAACTCCCCCGCCTGCAGGAGCCCGACGAGGTCGGCCTCCTTCGGGCGCACGTTGCGCGCGGGGCTCCCCATCGCAAGCCGTGCCGCGAGCCCCCGCTCACCATAGTGCTGCTCGGCGAGCTGCCAGACGAGGAGCGTGCGGTACCCGTTGGGATCCAGTTCCGGGTCCGACCGCGCGACCTCCACGCCGGGGCGCAGCAGGATCCGCCACCAGGTCTCCGTGGACATCTCGTCGGCGTAGCGGGAGCGGTCCGTGTAGGCGAGCACCATCCGGTTGTGGGCGAAGCGCACGTAACCGTCCACGTGTGACGGCATCAGGTAGCGCGGGAAGACCTCCGCGTCCGCGAGCGCGATGAGGTCGGGGATGCTGCCGAGCTCGGTGAGCTTGCGCGCGGTCTCGAGCGAGCCGGCGCTCTCCTGCGCGACGCGCACCCCCTCGCGGCGCGCGAAGGTATCGAGCGCGGCGCGGATCGGCCGCGCGAGACTTCCCGCGTTGAACACGACGAGCGGGCCGTCGGGACCGGGCGCGCCGCCGCCGCATGCAGATGCGATCGCGGCCAGCGCGACCGCCACGACGGTCGCCAGCGCGCCGCGCACGCGCATCCCACCGAGGAGAAACCACCGGGTCCGCATCGCCCGTAGTGTCGCGAGCCGCGGGCGTCGGCACCAGCCCCCGTGGCCTATATTGCGGGGTCCCGCGCCTCTCTCCCACGGAT
>CAZHAG010000125.1:0-4865 GCA_964529705.1 uncultured Gemmatimonas sp.
GTGACGAGCTGGCACCACTACGACACGATCTACACCGAGCGGTACATGTTCACGCCGCAGGCGAACCCCGAGGGCTACAAGAAGGGGAACGCGATGGAGTACGCCAAGGACCTGAAGGGGCGGCTCATGATCTACTACGGCACCGCGGACGACAACGTGCATCCCAACAACTCGATGCAGCTCATCCGCGCCCTGCAGCAAGCCGGAAAGAGCTTCGAGGTGCAGGTGGGGCCGGACGCGGGGCACAGCGGGATCAACCCGCAGCGGATGATGGAGTTCTTCATCCAGTCCCTCGTGATCGAGCAAGGGGGACGGGTGGCGATGAACTAGTCGCTCCGCGGGGGGATCGGCGGCCGGAGACGCGCACCGGATCGCATCGAAACGATACGGCGCTGTACCGGCCCGATGCACATACCGCGCCTCCCCGGCGCACGGTGGGATGTCGTAACTCCCTGCGGCACAGACTCTTGCAGCCTTCGTCCCGCCGACGCCGCACCCGGCATGCCGGTTGCCTGTCTCGGAGGTGTCGACCGCATCGCCCGGCGACCATGCCGAGCAGCGGGCCTCGACTCACCGCAGACAACCAGGAGCCATGCTCATGCACGCAACACGGATCATCTTCGGGTGCGCCCTCGTCGGCGCGACCATCGCCTGTGACGGCACCACGGCACCGGGCGACCGCCAGGTCTCCCTCTCGTTCTCCGGCACGCGCCCGTCGGGTGCCGCCGCGGCATTCGACGCCGGCCCGGGCGGCGTGACGGCGGACGCCGTCGGCGACTCGCTCACCATCACCGATGGCACGAACACGCTCGTCATCACCAGGGTGGAACTGGTCGCTCGCGAGATCGAGCTGCGCCGGGCCGGCGTCGCGAGCTGCGACTCGTCGGCCTCCACCGATGATTGCGAGTACTTCAGCGTCTCCGCCCGGCTGGTGACGCTCCCGCTCGCCCCGGGTGCGACCCAGGTGCTCAGCGTCGACCTCCCCGCCGGCACGTACTCCTCGCTCCGCATGAAGGTGCACAAGGTCAGCGACGACGCCGGTGACCTCGCCTTCCTCGCCGCGAACCCCGCGTGGCCCGAGGACCAGAGCATCCGGGTGACGGGCTTCTACAACGGCGCCGCGTTCACGTACCTCTCCGACGTCAACTTCGACGCGGAGGAGGAGCTGCAGCCCAGCCTCGTGGTCGACGCCGTCGCCGCGGTCAACCTCACCGTGCGTCTCGACCTCTCGCTCTGGTTCCGGACCGGAGGCATCGGACCGCTCATCAACCCGGCGACCGCCGGACCGAGCGGGGTGAACAAGAGCGTGGTGGAGAACAACATCAAGAACTCGGTCCGCATCTTCGAGGATGACGACCGCGACGGCGACGAGCAGGACGGATGAGTGCGCCGCGGATCCGCGGGGAGGACTACGACGGGCGCTCAGGCGGCGCGCCGTAGCGCCGCAGCCACTCCTCGCTCCACGTGGGGAAACGCCCGTCCGCGATCGCGCGGCGGGCGTTCGCCATCAGGTCCAGCAGGAAGGCGACGTTGTGCAGTGCGACGAGCCGGAGCCCAAGCATCTCCTCCGCCACGAAGAGATGCCGCAGGTAGGCGCGGTCGTACAGCGTGCACGCGGGACAGGCGCAGCCCTCAACGAGCGGGCGCCGGTCCAGCCGATGCGTGCTCTTCCGCACCTGCAGCGTTCCGTCCGGCGTGAACGCGGTGCCGTGGCGCCCCATGCGCGTGGGCGCCACGCAGTCGAAGAGGTCGATGCCGCGCCGCACGGCCTCGATGAGGTCGTCCGGGTGTCCCACGCCCATCAGGTAGCGCGGCTTCTCGCGCGGGAGCTCCGCGTCGCACACTTCGAGCGTGGCGTGCATCGCGGGCTTGGGCTCCCCCACCGAGAGCCCGCCGACCGCCACCGCGTCCCAGTCGCCCGCCGCGAGGATGCCGCGCGCGGAGCGCCGCCGGAGCTCGGGGTGCACGCCCCCCTGCACGATCGGGAGGAGGGACTGTGGCGGTGGGGTCAGGTCATCGGGCTCTCCGCTCGCGAGCGGTGCGCGCCCCTCACGACCCAGGCGCTCGAACTCCTCCCGGCAGCGCCCGAGCCAGCGCAGGCTCCGCTCCATCGCCGTCGCGGAGGCCGTCTCGTCGGCGCGCCCCTCGATCAGCTCGTCGAGCTGCATGATGAAGTCGGCGCCGAGGTTCCGCTCGATCCGCATGACCGACTCGGGGGTGAACTCGTGGAGCGACCCGTCGAGGTGGGATCGGAAGGTGATTCCCGCCTCGGTCACCGTGCGGTGTTTCGCGAGCGAGAAGACCTGGAAGCCCCCCGAGTCGGTGAGCATCGGCCCCGGCCACCGCGTGAAGGCGTGGAGCCCGCCCAGGGCGCGGACCGTCTCATCCCCCGGGCGCAGGTAGAGGTGGAACGCATTCGCGAGCACCAGCCGGCCGCCGACCGCGGCCACCTCGTCCATCGAGAGCCCCTTGATCGTCCCCTGCGTCCCGACCGGCATGAAGGCCGGTGTCTCGACGGGGCCGTGGGGGGTGGAGAGGGTCCCGGTCCTCGCGGATTGTGCGCTGTGGGCAATGCGGAATGTGGTCCCGGTCACCGCAATAAACTCGGCCCTCGCACATCGTTACGGCAGGTGTGACCCTCGCATTGACACCATCGCGCTCCGGGAGACAGGTTGGCAGCATCGTGAAGCGAATCGTCGGCACTCTGACCGGCTGCCTCGTGGCGGCGGTCCTGCTCGGAAGTTGCGTGGGAGAGCCGACCGGCCCCGGGGCCAGGGTGGGGGCGCTTGCGATCGCCCCCCGCTACGCCAACCTGATGGCCAACGCGATCGTGGATGTCTCCGCGATCCGCCTCCAGCTGCTCGAGCCGGAGACGAACGCGACCGTGGTCGACACGACGGTCGCCTTCCCGGTGAGCGTCGACAGCGTCGCGATCCGGCTCACCGTTCCGCTCGAGACCGGCCTCGACTTCCTGCTCGTCCTGGCGATGACCGACGCCGCTGGGGACACGGTCTTCCGCGCCGGCCCGATCCCCGTGCGGGTCAGCAGCTCGCCCTTCGCGGTCCGCGTCGCCGAGCCCCTGCTCACGTATGTCGGCACGGGAGCGAACGCGACCGCGGTCCGGTTCGTGAACCCGCCGCTCGCCCTCACCTTCGGGGCCACGGCCACACTGCTCGCGGAGGCCCTCGACGCGCAGGGGACGGTGATCCCCGGTACGCCGATCGGATTCGAGTTGGTGAACCCGGCGGACTCCACGCGGCTCTCGATCACGGACGAGCGCGCCGGGACCATCGTGGCGCGCTCGCTCCGGGGCGTCGTGCCCGTGCGTGCCGTGCTCGCCACCGGGCAGACGGCGCAGCACGCCATCGCGGTGCAGCCGGTGGCGCAGAACGTCATCGCCCAGTCCGGTTCCGCGCAGACCGGCACGGTGGGGCTCGCGCTCGCGCAACCCCTGGTGGCTCGCGTCCGCGCCGCGGACGGCCTCGGAGTGCAGGGCGTGCCCGTCAACTTCGAGGTGCTCACGGGGGGCGGGACGCTGAGCCGGCTGGTCGACACCACGGACGCCAATGGTGATGCGCGCACCACGCTCACGCTCGGCGCCGCCCCGGGCGTGCAGACGGCGCGCGCGGTGGTGCCCTCGCTCGGCGGCGCCACGGCGTCGTTCTCCGCCACGGCCGTGGTGGGGGCGGCGACGCAGCTGGTGTTCGGTGTGCAGCCCGTGAGCACGACCTCGGGCGCGGTGCTGGCCCCGGCGGTGACCGTTCGGGCGCGCGACGCGCTCGGGAACGATGTCACGGGCTTCACCGGGAACGTGACGATCGCCCTGCTCAACAACCCCTCCGGCGCGGTGCTCGGCGGCACGCTCACGCGCGCGGCGGTCGCCGGCGTGGCGACCTTCAACGACCTCGCGCTCGCCGGGCTCGGCACCGGGATCACGATGCGGGCGACCTCGGGTGCCCTCGGCGCCGCGACGAGCGCGGCATTCAACATCACCATCGGCGCGCCGGCCGCGCTCACCTTCACCGTGCAGCCGCCGGCCACGAGCCCGGGCTCCCCGTTCATCGTCGCGGTCGCCGCGCGTGATGCGGGCGGGAACATCGTGCCGACCTTCACGCTCCCCGTCTCCGTCGCCATCGGCACGAACCCCGCCGGCGGCACGCTCTCGGGTGTGACGACCGTCAATGCCGTGGCCGGCGTCGCGACCTTCGCCGGGCTCTCGATCGACAACGTCGGCACCGGGTACACGCTGAGCGCCACGCGCGCGGGCCTCACGACCGCGACGTCGGTGCCTTTCAACGTCGCCGTCGGCGCCGGGATCAACGCCTGGGTCAACGCCGCGGGAGGCAACTGGAGCACGCCGGGGAACTGGAGCCTCGGCACCGTGCCGACGGCCGCGGACACCGTCTGGATCCGGCAGTCGGGCACCTACTCCGTGAACGTGGACGTGGCCGCGACCGTGGGTCGGATGCTCGTGGGAGGCACGAGCGGCACGCAGACGCTCAACGTGAACACGGGCACGCTCACGATGAACGACAGCGTGCTCGTGAACGCGAACGGGGCCGTGGTCGTCGCCGGGGGCGGGATCGCCGGCGCCGGCGCGATGTCGGTGGCCAGCGCATTCACCTGGAACGGAGGCAACCTCTCGGGCGCCGGCGCGCGCGTGCGGGTGCTCGCGGGCGGATCGCTCACCATCGGCGGTACCGCCACGCGCACCTTCAGCAACTTCGTGCTGGAGAACGCCGGCACCGGGAATTGGACCGGCGCGCACACGATCAACAGCGGCTCCGGCGCGACCCTCCGGGTGTTCGCCGGTGCGACGATGAACATCTCGGGCGACCCGCTCTGGTTCTTCAACCAGGGTGGCG
>CAZHAG010000125.1:4965-6560 GCA_964529705.1 uncultured Gemmatimonas sp.
ACGGCGGCGCGCACCCTCAATGCGCAGACACTCGAGGTCGCGGGCACGGCCGCCTGGTTCGGCACGCACACGGTCAACACGGGAAGCGCGGGCACGTTGCGCGTCGCGGCGACCGGCACGCTCGACATCCAGGGCGACCCGACCTTCGTCTTCAGCCAGGGGGGCGCGGCCTCGCTCTTCCAGAACCTCGGGACCATCACGCGCTCCGTGAGCGCTGGCCTCGTGGTGCTGAACGCGCCCGTCACCAACGCCGGCTCCTTCGCGGTGCAGACCGGCATCGTCGAGCTGCGCGGCGGCGGCACGCTCGGCGGCACCTTCACGGTGAACACGCCGAGCCTGCTGCGATTCCCGGCGGGGACCTTCACGATGCAGCCGGGGATGAGCGTCGCCGGGACCGGCTCCGCCTCGCTCGAGGGCGCCACGTTCGCGGGGCTCGCCGCGAGCGACACCGTGCAGTTCAACTCGCTCGTCCTCCAGACGGGGGCGCTCAACCCCGGCGTCGGCGGCGTGGTGCGGGTGAACACCCTCCTCGACTGGTCCGGCGCGGCGTCGCTCGGCGGTGGCGGCACCACGCGCGTGATGCCGGCCGCGAACCTCTCGATCAACGGCGCGACCACGCGCCAGCTCAACAACCACACGATCGCGAACGAGGGGACCGCGAGCTGGACCGGCGCGGCGACGATCAACAGTGGGTCCGCGGCGCGCATCCGGAACAGCGGCACGTTCACCTGGGCGGGCGACGGGTCCTACCTGTTCAACCAGGGCGGTGGGATCAGCGTCTTCGAGAACCTCGGCGTCTTCCAGCGCACCGGTACGGGCGTCGCCCAGCTCGGCGCGCAGCTGATCGACACGCTTGGCACGAGCTTCGCGCTTGCGGCCGGGGAGCTGCGGGCCGCGAACGGCGGACGGATCGGCGGCAACAAGGCGCTCACGGGGGGCGTCTTCGAGCTCGGCGGCGGCACGCTCAGCATGCGGAGCGGGATGCTCTGGTCCGGCACCGGCGGCTATGTGCGCGTGACCGCCGGCACCCTCACGCTCGATTCGGCGGTGACGGTGACGATGCCGCGCCTCGACCTCGCTGGCGGCCAGCTGACGCATGAAGGGCTCGTCGATGTGATCACCGCGATGAACTGGTCGGCGGGCGACATCACCTCGAACACGGTGGGTGGGGGCGGCACCACGCGCGTGCGCGCCGGCGGCCTGATGACGATCAGCGGTGCTGGCGCCCGGACGCTCTCGGGCACGCACCTGCTGCAGCTCCTCGGGAACACCAACTTCACGGCGACGGGCTCGATCAACTCGGGCTCCGGTGCGGTGATCGCGAACTCCGGGCTGTTCGACCTGCAGGGGAGCGGGAGCATCCTGTGGAACCAGGGCGGGACCGCCACCACGTTCCAGAACCTCGCCGGTGCGACGCTCCGCAGCTCTGGCGCCACGACTGGCCAGATCAGCTTCCCGGTGCAGAACCTCGGCGCGCTCTCGGTCACGGGGGATTCGCTCCAGCTCTCCGGCGGCAGCGTCACGAACTTCAGCGGGACCGCGACGATCTCCTCCGGCGCGCTCTTCCTCTCGGGCGGCGTCTTCACGCTCACGGG
>CAZHAG010000125.1:6660-8395 GCA_964529705.1 uncultured Gemmatimonas sp.
TTCATCGGCGGGAACGTGAACGCGCTGCCGGTCGGTGCCGGGTACAACTATCGCAGCATTCGCATCGCCGGGACGGCGTCGTTCAGCCTCCCCTCGGACACGATCATCGGCGACCTGCACGTCGCCTCCACCCTCGGGTTCTTCCCCGGCAGCACCACCTTCCGCGTGGGGGGCAAGCTGCGCGTGGACGGCACCGGCCAGCTGGCGATCTTCAGCACCGACGTGAACGTCACCGTGGTGGACAGCACGATCTTCGCCGGCGGGACCACCAACGGTGCGCTCACGGCCGGGACGCTGCACGCACTGGGCGACTTCGTGCAGTCCGGCGGCGACCCCGCGGCCTTCGCGGCCACCGGGTCCTTCCGCGTGCGCCTCGCCGGCACCGGCCTGCAGCGCGTGCGCTTCGTGAACCCCGACAGCAGCGCCACCAGCTCGCACTTCGCGGACCTCGAGATCGCCAACAGCTCCGCGGCAGGTGTGCAGTTCCAGTCGCCGGTGTTCGCGATCAACCAACTGCGGTCGCAGCCAGGCCGGCCCGCGATCAGCCGCGTGGCGGGTTCGTCGGCCACGCCGCTCACGATCGCCGGGATCCTCGCGGACTCGATCACGTTCGACGGGGTGCCGCTGCGCATCTCGGGGGCGGCAGCGCTCACGAACATGAGCGTGTTCACGTTCCAGAACATGAACCCCGCGGTGGACCAGTTCATCATCCGGCGCGCGGGGATCGTCCCCACGTTCTTCCCGAACCAGGTCGTATTCTCCACGGTCCCCAACGCAGGAGTGAACTACCTCGTGCTGCAGAACACGTCATCGGCCGGGTTGGCGATGGCTGTGACCTTCTTCAACTCGAGTCCGGTCGCCGGCAGCATGACCGGTCGCTACCTCAAGCAGTCGCTTCCCGGACCACTTCCGGTGCTCGTGTGGAACGGGGTGACGCTGCCCTAGCCTCGGCGGGCCCTTGACTCGGGCTCGCGCGTCGCCGATACTATCGCCAGCACACAACCGAAGCCCGTGGTCATTTGCCGCGATTGCCGCCACGCTAAAGAACGAGCTAAAACGCGATCACCCGCGGCAGTGCCGTGGGTTTTTTTCTCGGCGCTGCCAGGGATCCCGAAGACCGCGGCCCTCTCCCCCAGGAGAGGGCCTTTCGTTTTCCACCCCAGCACGCGTCCCATGCCACGTCACGCCACACTCCCCGCCGAACGGCCGCTCAGGTTCGCGCACCTCCCACCCCTTCCCCTCGAGGGCGGGGACCTCCTGCGCGGCGCGACGATGGCATACCACCTCGACGGCGCTCCCTCCCCGGCACGGGACAACGTGGTCCTGGTGCTCCACGCGCTCACCGGATCCGCCGACGCGGCGGGCGACTGGTGGCGCGGGCTCATCGGACCCGGCTGCGCGCTCGACACCGACCGATACGCGATCCTCTCGCCGAACCTCCTGGGCTCCTGCTACGGGAGCAGCGGTCCGGCGCACGCGCAGGACGCATTCCCTCGCCTGACCAGCCGCGACATGGCCCGCGCCGTCGCCGTGCTCCTCGAGTCGCTGCGCATCCCCACCGTGCGCCTCGTCACCGGGGGCTCGCTCGGCGGGATGGTCGCGCTCGAGTTCGTGGCGAGCTTCCCGGGGCGCGCGCGGTCCGCGGTGGTCTTCGCCGCTCCGGCGGCGCAGTCGGCCGCAGCGATCGGGTGGGTGCATGTGCAGCGCGAGGCACTGCGCGTGGGAGGCGAGCGGG
>CAZHAG010000126.1:0-8338 GCA_964529705.1 uncultured Gemmatimonas sp.
GCGTGAACATGTACCGCTCGGTGTAGATCGTGTCGTAGTGGTGCCAGCTCGTCACGGCAGAGGAGGCGGAGGCGGCCGCGAAGGCGTCCGGGTGCCGCAGGACCGCGAGGGCCGACGCATAGCCGCCGTACGAGGTGCCGTAGATGCCCACGCGCCGGCCGTCCACGTACGGGAGCGTCGCGAGGTGCTTCGACGCGGCGGCGAGGTCGTCGATCTCCACCTCGCCGAGCTTCTCGTAGATCGCGTCGAGCGCCTTCTTCCCGCGGCCTGCCGCGCTCCTCGTGTCGAGCGTGACCACCAGGAACCCGTACTCGGTGATCGGGTTCGGCGCACCGAAGGTCTCGCGCGCGCCATTGGTCGCGGGGCCGGCGTACACCGAGAAGAGCACCGGGTAGCGCCTGGCGGGATCGAAGTTCGACGGCTTGTGCAGCATCCCCTGCAACTTGGTGACGCCGTCGGCGGCGGTGTACGTGAACATCTCCACCGGCTTCAGGCCGGCGGCCGCGAAGCCGGAAAGGTCACTTTCCGCGAGGGTCGCGAGCGCCCTGCCGGAGGCGTCCATCACGCGCGTGACCGGCGCCGTGGCATGGGTCTGCGCGATGTCCGTGAAGTAGCGGCCGTCGGGCGAGACGCTCACGGTGTGGTTGAAGGCGGGGTCGGTGAGGCGCCGGTCCCCCTTGCCGTCGAGCCCCACGCGGTGGAGCTGGAGCTTCATGAAGTTGTCGCCGCTCCGGGCGTAGTACCACAGCTGCCGCGCCCTCTCGTCGACCTTCACGATCCCCGCGACCTCGAAGGGGTGCGCGGTGAGCGTCGCGAGGAGCTTCCCGCTGATGTCGTACAGGTGGTAGTTCGCGAATCCGGTGCGCTCGGACTCCCAGATGAAGCGCCGGCCGTCCTCGAGCCAGCGGATGGTCGGGGAGTTCTCGGTCCAGCTCGCCGGCCATTCCTCGCGCACGATCACGCGGCAGGCCCCGGTCTCCGGCGCGCAGGCGGCGAACTCCATCACGTTCTGGCGTCGGTTCGTCCTATTGATCAGGAGCTCGCGGCCATCCGGGCTCCAGGCGATCCGGTACACGTAGTGCCCGACCACGTCGTCGGTGAGCGGCTTGCCGTCGCGCGCGTCCATGCGTGTGGTCTTCCCCGTGGCGAGGTCGTAGACGAAGAGGTCCACGATCGGGTTCTCGGTCCCCGCCTTCGGGTACGCCTCCACCTCGACGCTCCCCTGCACCGCGGTCTGGTCGGTCTGCAGCCAGTAGTCCTTGACGGGCCGCTCGTCGAACCGGTAGTAGGCCAGCCGCTTGCCGTCCGGCGACCACCACATCGCGGTGGTCTGGCCCAGCTCCTCGCCGTACACCCAGCTCGCGGTGCCGTACTTGATGCGGCCGGTCTCGCTCCCATCGGTGGTGAGCTGGCGCTCCCCCGACCCGTCCCGGTTCGCGACGTACAGGTTGCGGTCCTTGTAGATCGCCTTCATCGACGAGTCGGCGGTCCAGGCCTCGGTGGACTGGCGCCCCCGGGCAGGCCCCGGACGGCGACCGGCGGGCCCGCCGTTCGTCGCGGCCGCGGTCGCCTCCGCGACCTTCCCCGTGGCCACGTCGAAGCGCCATCGCTTGCCGTCGCGGGCGAACTCGAAGCTCTTTCCGTCCTCCGTCCACTGGCCGACCACCGCGCCCGACTTGACCGCGCCGGCGATCTTCGGGGCCATGGCCGCGAATCGCTCATAGCCTGGCATGGACTTGAGGCGGTCCTGCGCACTGGCCGCATCACTGGCGGCGAGGACTAGCAGTGCGATGAGCAGCGGGCGGATGAGCTGGCGGGTCAGGTGGCGCATCGGCGTCCTGTGCAATGGGTCGAAGGGGATCGCCGGAATGTAGCGCGCGCCCTCGCGTCGGTCGACGCATCCCCATGCGCCGCGGAATCGACATATTCACCGCCTATGACTCCGCACGCCCCCCGGATGCGCGCCCTCCGCCTCGCCACCGTCGGCGCGCCCCTCATCGCGCTCGAGCTCGAGCGGCCGACACCGGCGCGCGGCGAGGTGCTCGTCCGCGTCCGCGCCGCCGGCATCTGCCACTCCGACGCGCACTACCGCGCCGGCCGATCCGCATCACTCAAGGCACCCGTCACGCTCGGCCACGAGGTCGCCGGGGAGGTCGCCGCGCTCGGCGCGGGCGTCACCTCGCACGCCCTGGGCGACCGTGTCTGCCTGCACTATCTCGTCACCTGCGGCGCGTGCGCGCACTGCGCGGCGGGGCGCGAGCAGTACTGCACCACGGGGCGGATGATCGGCCACCACCGCGACGGCGGCTACGCCGAGTACATCGTGGTGCCCGCGCGGAACGCCGTGCCGCTGCCGGCGGGGATCCCCTTCGAGCACGGCGCGGCGCTGATGTGCTCGTCGGCGACCTCGCTGCACGCGCTCCGGCGCGCGCGACTCGCGCCGGGGGAGACCGTCGCCGTGATCGGCATCGGAGGACTCGGCATCTCCGCCGTGCAGCTCGCGCGAGCGCTCGGTGCGCTCGACGTGTACGCGATCGACCTCGACCCCGCGAAGCTCGTGGCGGCCGCGCGGCACGGCGCGATCCCGGTGCAGGCGAGCGCCGGCGAGGGCGGCGATCCCGGTGATGGCGGCGCCGCCAAGGCGGTCCAGCGCGTGCGTGAGCTCACGGGGGGACGCGGCGTGGACGTCGCGGTGGAGGTGGTCGGCGCGCCCGGGACGATGCGGCAGGCGCTGCGGATGCTCGCGGTGCACGGCCGCGCCGTGATCGCGGGACTCTCGCGCACGCCGATGGAGGTGGACACCTACCGCGACCTGCTCGGCCCGGAGACGGAGCTCCTCGGCTCCAACGACCACCTGATCACCGAGTTGCCGCTCCTGCTGGAGTTGGCGCGCCGGAAGTCGCTCGACCTCTCGGAGGTGGTGGTGCGGACCGTGCCGCTCGACGCGGCAGCGGTGAACGGCGTGCTCGACGAGCTGGACACCTACCGGGCGCCGCTCAGGACCGTGATCGTGCCCTGAGCGGGGCGCGCGGAAGCGGGCTCGGCCGCCGGCTCAGTCAGCGGCGTCTCGCCGGAGCGCCCACAGCGTCCAACCCGCGCCGGCTGCGTCCACGAGGCCGAACGGGATGAGTGCCGGCGTGATCCACCCCGCGAGCACGAACGCGGTGAAGAAGAGCGGCACCGCGAGGCGCCCCTGCACGCTCCACCACATGTACTCCGCGTTCCGCGTGCGCGCCGCGGAGAAGCTGAAGTGCGCGAGGACCACCACCAGCGTCCCGACGACGCGGATCCAGACCTCGTCGGTCGAGGGGAGGAGGAAGGTGGTGAGGAGGACGTTCGGCGCGACGAGCAGCATGACGCCGACCGCCGTAAGGTAGCACCCCCAGACGAAGAGGCTCCGCGTGGCGCGCGGCCCCGCGAGGCGGCTTCCTCCGGCCGCGGCCGCCGGCGCGCCGCTCACATCTTCCCCGGCCAGGGCGCGCCCTGGTCCTTCTTGGTGACCGGGCGGATCCCCTTGTAGACGAAGCGCTGGAGGCGCTTCCCCTCGTAGGTCTCGGTCGTGAAGATGTTGCCCTTGGAGTCGGTCGCGATCGAGTGCACCGCGAAGAACTGGCCGGGCTGCCGGCCGCCATCGCCGAAGGCGGTGAGGATCTGGAGGGAGTTCCGATCCATCACGTAGACGCGCTCGTTCTTCCCGTCAGCCATGTAGAGATACTTCTGCTGCGGGTCGCGCGAGAAGGCGACGTCCCAGACCGCGCCGTCGCCGCGCGTGAGCGGCGCCACGCGGACCTCCTTCACGAACTCGCCCGTCGTCTTGAACACCTGCAGCCGGTTGTTCACGCGGTCGCAGACGTAGACCAACCCGTCATTCGAGGGGTCCGCGCAGTGCACCGGGGTGCGGAACTGCGGGATGAGCGGCGCGTCCGGGTTGTAATTGCCGAAGTTCGAGTCGGACGGGACGTTGCCGTACGCCCCCCAGATGCGCTTGATCGCGCCGGTGGTCATGTCCACCACGGCGACGCGGCGGTTCCCGTAGCCATCGGCGAAGTACGCCTCGTTCGCCTTGGCGTCGAAGGCGATCTTGGCCACGCGGCCGAACGAGTCCATGCTCTTCGAGTCAGCGCGGCGGCCGGGGACGCCGATCTGCTTGATGAACTTCCCGTCGTGCGTGAACTTGAGCACGTGCGAGTCCCACCCCGCCTTGCCGGTGGTGTCGGGACTCCCGTTGCCGCCGATCCAGACGTTGTTCATGTGGTCGATCGCGATCCCATGGTTGCTGGTCGGCCAGGTGTACCCTTCGCCGGGGCCGCCCCACGAGTTCACGAGGTTCCCCTCCGGATCGAACTCCAGCACCGGGGGCGCGGCCGAACAGCAGGGACCGACGAGCGGATAGCCCCCCTCGGTGCGCGCGTTGAGGGTCTCCGCGCCGCGGTGCACGATGAACACGTGATCGCGCGCGTCCACCCCGACGCCGATCGTCATGCCGAGGAGCCACCCGTTCGGGAGCGGCTTGGGCCAGAGGGGATCGACCTCGAAATACGGGGCCATCGCCGCCTGCTCCGCGAGCGAGGCGCTGAGCTTCGACTGGCCGATGGCGAGCGAGGCGATGATCGCTCCCAACACCCCGGCGGTGACGAGCGTACGCTTGCGTGGCATCCGATGCGCTCCGATCTCGAGTGAGGCTGTGCGGTCTCGCGCCAAATGCTATATCTCCCCGCCGTGATGCACCAGAGACGGACCCTCTCCCTCCTGCTCGCCGCGACGCTCGTGGCGGCGCTCGTCGCCCTGCCGCGCCCGCTCGGCGGGCACGAGACCCCGGCGCGCGTGGCGGTGCAGGCGTACGTGCAGCCGCACGACACGCCCGACGGCCCGCGGCTCCGCCTCCTCCTGCGCGTCCCGCTCGAGGCGATGCGCGACCTGGAGTTCCCGCTCCGTGCCGACGGCGCGCTCGACCTCGTGGCGGTGCGCACACTCCTCCCCGACGCAGCGCGGCTCTGGCTCGCGAACTACCTCACGCTCGAAGGGGACGGCAGGGCGCTCGACGCGCCACGGATCGTCGCCACGCGCATCGCCATCCCCACCGACCGCTCGTTCGAGTCGTTCGCCACGGCGCTAGCTCACATGGACGCGCCCCCCCTCGGCGCGGAGGTGGAGCTGCACTGGCAGCCGGCGCTGCTCGACGTGCTGCTCGAGTACCGGATCGACCGCACCGACGCGCGCTTCACCCTCGTGCCCGCGCTCGCGCACCTCGGCGTGCGCACCACGAGCGTGCTGCGGATCGTGCGCCCGGACGGGAGCGAGCGGATCCTCACGTACGCGGGGAACCCCGGGCGGGTCGTGCTCGAACCTCGCTGGTACGACGCGGCGCTCACCTTCACCGGCGACGGTTTCCGCCACATCCTTGGCGGCTTCGACCACCTCCTCTTCCTGTTCTGCCTCGTGCTCCCGGTGCGAAGCTGGCGCCCGCTCGTCGCGATCGTCACCGCGTTCACGGTGGCGCACTCCATCACGCTCGGCGCCGCAGCACTCGGCTTCGTCCCCACCGCGCTCTGGTTCCCGCCCCTGGTGGAGGCGGGGATCGCGCTCTCGATCCTCTGGCTCGCCGTCGAGAACGTTCTCCTGGCGCCCGAGCGGCTCGAGGCGCGGTGGTCGCTGGCGTTCGGGTTCGGGCTCATCCACGGCTTCGGGTTCGCCTTCGCGCTCGGCGACCAGCTGCAGTTCGCGGGCGCGCACCTCGTGACCGCGCTCGCCTCCTTCAACGTCGGCGTGGAGCTCGGGCAGCTCCTCGTGCTCGCACTTGTGCTCCCCCTGCTCGCGCTTCTGCTCCGACGCGTGGGTGCGCATCGCGAGCGCGTGGTGGTGATCGCGGGTTCGGTGATCGTCGCGCACACGGCATGGCACTGGGCGGGCGAGCGGCTTGGCACGCTGGCCGAGTTCCGAGGGGCGCTCGCGTGGCCTGCGCTGGATGCCAGCTTCGCGCTTGGCGCGATGCGGCTCGCCCTGCTCGCGACCGTCGCGCTGGCCGCGGGGCTCGCGATGCGGCACATTCTCCGCACCGTCTGGCGCCCCTGACCGAGACCGATGCAACGCTCCCGCACCGCCGACCGATCCCCTCGCGCGCTCGTCGTGGCCTCCGTGGCCGCGGCGCTCGCGGCGCTCGTGCTGCTGCTCGCGCGTCCGGGTGATGCACGGCCGGCGCAGCCGGCCCAGCGCTCCACCCAGGATGGCGTGTACACCCTCGCGCAGGCGAACCGTGGGAAGGACGTCTTCGCGGGGCTCTGCCAGTCCTGCCACACTCCGACCGTCCACGCGGGCCCGCCCTTCCGGAACAAGTGGTTCGGGCACACGCTGGGGGAACTCTTCGGCTACATGCGGCGCGAGATGCCGAAGGCCAATCCGGGATCGCTGAGCGACGAGGAGTACGCCCTGCTGGTGGCGTACCTCATGCGCATCAACGGCATGCCCACCGGTCAGACACCACTGGCCGCGGACTCCGCGGCGTTGCACCGTATCAGGATCGACTCCGTCCCGCCCACGAACGCACCCTCCCACTCGGATCCCCGCCGATGACCACGCGAACCCTCCTGAGCGCCCTCGCGATCGCCACCTGGCTCGCGCCGGCCGGCGCCGCGGCGCAGGCCGCCCGTCCCGCCAGCGCTCCCGGCGGCACCACGCCCGTCATGACACCCAACGTGCGCGGCAACGTGCCGGGCGAGTGGCGCTACTGGGGTGCCGATGCCCACAGCACCCGCTACTCCCCGCTCGACCAGATCAACGCCTCGAACTTCTCGAAGCTCGAGGTCGCGTGGCAGTGGAACGCCGGCACCTTCGGCCCCGACGAGTACTACCGCACCACGCCGCTCTACGCGAACGGCCGGCTCTTCACCGTCGCGACCACGCGCCGCTCGGCGATGGCGATCGACCCCGAGACCGGGGAGACGCTCTGGATGTACCGGCTCGAGGAGGGGATCCGCTGGCAGAAGGCGCCACGCCAGTTCGCCGGACGCGGGCCCTCGTACTGGACGGACGGACGGGAGGAGCGGCTCATCGTCGTGACCCCCGGCTACCACATGGTCTCGCTCGACGCGAAGACGGGCCTCCCCGACCCGAAGTTCGGCAGGAACGGCGTGGTCGACCTGATGGACGGCCTCGGCTACCCGCTCGTCCCGCTGGCGGTGGATGACTCGGGCTCGCTCATCATCTCCGACGCCGCGCCGGCGCGCCGCGCGCGGCCGGGCGAGACCTGGGACCCGGTGAAGAAGATCGGCGCCGACGGCACCGTCGGGATCGACCCCGTGAACGGGCAGATCGCCGCGAGCTCGCCCGCGATCATCGTCGGCGACGTGATCGTGGTGGGCAACTCGTCCATCCACGGCTACTACCCGATCCGCGTGCGCAACATCCCAGGCTTCATCCGCGGGTTCGACCTCAAGACCGGCAAGCAGCTCTGGAAGTTCAATCTCGTGCCGCAGCCCGGCGAGTTCGGCGCGGAGACGTGGGAGAACGGCTCGAAGATCGGCACCGAGGGCGTCGGGAAGAACGACGCGTGGGCCACCTACTCGGCCGACCCCGAGCTCGGGCTCGTCTACATCCCGGTCGGGATGCCGCTGATGGACGAGTACGGCGGGCACCGGCCCGGCGACAACCTCTTCGGCAACAGCCTCGTCGCGCTCGACGTGAAGACCGGCAAGCGGAAGTGGCACTTCCAGATGGTGCACCACGACATCTGGGACTACGACACGCCGATGGCGCCGAACCTCATGGACGTGACGATCGATGGCCGTCCGCGGAAGATCATCACGCAGGGCACCAAGCAGGGATGGCTCTACACGTTCGATCGCGCGACCGGCGAACCGATCTGGCCAATGCCCGAGACGCCAGTGCTGCAGAGCGACGTGCCCGGCGAGCAGACGGCGGCGACGCAGCCGATTCCGTCGAAGCCCGCGCCGTACGCGCAGCAGGGGCTGCTCGAGAGTGACCTCATCGATTTCACGCCCGCCATCAAGGACTCGGCGCTCAAGGTGGCCCGTCGCTGCCGCATGGGGCCGTACTACATCCCCGGTGGCTCCACCGACTCGCCGCAGTACAAGTGCGCCTGGTACGCCCCCGGTGCGAGCGGCGGCGTCAACATCGATGGCGGTGCGGCCGTGGATCCGGAGACCGGACACATCTACGTCGCGTCGCTCATCGGCCTGAGCACGATCGCCCTGCAGAAGGACCCCTGCTCCGAGTTCCGCTACAGCTCCCCGCGCGACAACTGCGGATTGCCGGGCGCACTCCCGCCGCCGCCGGGGTACACGCCGCCCGCCAATCGTGGGGGTGGCTTCGAGGGTCGCGG
>CAZHAG010000127.1:0-6850 GCA_964529705.1 uncultured Gemmatimonas sp.
GGTCAAGGCGTAGCATGGGCGCGGAAGGCGCTGAGGGCGCGCACAAACTCTGGGGCGGCCGCTTCACCGGTGGTCCGGCCCCTGAACTCGAGGCGGTGAACCGGTCCATCACGGTGGACCTCCGCCTCTGGCCGTTCGACATCGCGCTCTCGAAGGCGTGGGCGGCGGGGCTCGCCGAGGCGGGCGTCCTGACCGCCGCCGATGCCGCGGCGATCCAGCAGGGGCTCGACCGCGTCGCAAAGCGGATCGCGGGAGGCGAAGCCCCGATCTCGTCGGACGAGGACGTGCACACCTTCGTCGATCGCCTGCTGCATCAGGAGGCGGGAGAGCCCGCAGGCCGCCTCCACACGGGCCGCAGTCGGAACGACCAGGTGGCGACCGGCACGCGCCTCTGGGCGATGGATGCGGTGGCGCGCGTGGACGGCATGGTCCGCGAGGTGCAGCGGGCGATCGTCGGCCAGGCGGAGAAGCACCTCGGAACACTGATGCCCGCCTACACGCACTTGCAGCGCGCGCAGCCGGTCTCGGCCGCTCACTGGCTCCTCTCGCACTTCTGGCCGCTCGAGCGTGACCGGGTGCGGCTGGCCAACGCGCGCTCTGCCGCAGCCGTGCTTCCGTTGGGATCCGGCGCCATTGCGGGCTCGGCGTTCCCGGTGCCCCGCGAATCCCTGCGCGCCGTGCTCGGCTTCGATCGCATCTCTCCCAACTCGATCGATGCGGTCGGCGATCGTGATTTCGTGGCCGATCTCCTCTACGCACTCACCATGCTGGGGACGCATCTCTCCCGGCTGGCCGAGGACCTGATCCTGTTCGGGTCGAGCGAGTTCGGCTTCGTGCGCTTCAGCGACGCCTTCTCAACGGGGTCGTCGATGATGCCCCAGAAGCGGAACCCGGACGCGATGGAGCTCGCGCGTGGTGCCGGGGCGCGCGTGCTCGGTGACCTCGTGGCGCTGGTCTCGACGATCAAAGGACTGCCGAGCGGCTACAACAAGGACTTGCAGGAGGACAAGCGCAGCCTGTTCGACGCCGTCGATGCGATCAGCCTGCTGCTCCCGGCCGTGGCGGGCTCCGTGGCGACATTGACGATCAGCGCTGAGCGCACGCGTGCTGCGCTGTCCTCGTCGATGATGGCGACGGACCTCGCGGACTACCTGGTGCGAAAGCGCGTGACGTTCCGGGATTCGCACGCCGCCGTTGGGCGGCTCGTGCGGGAGGCCGAGGAGCGGCGTGTCGAGATGACAGAACTTCCGCTCGCGAGTTTCGAGGCCGCGCATCCTGAATTCGGGCCCGACGTGATGGCGGAACTTCGACCTGAAACGTCTGTTTCGCACCGTGAGATCGATGGCGGGACTGGCCCGGCTGCCGTGAGGGCTCAGCTGGCGCGAGCAAAGGCGCTGCTCTAGTTCGTGATTCGGCCTCCGTCGGTGCGGTTGCTTTACGCACGATAAGACATTTCCGCAAAAGCATTTGTGTTTTAATCTCATCACGCCGCTTTATTTGTTCGGCGCGCTTTCGCGGCCTCCAGCGGTCGGGACCTACGCCTTTTCGACGAAATCATCTGGAGACCAGGAGTCGCGGAGTACTCGGCAAAGCCGATGTTGCGACGGAGGCCTGGTCGCGGTCCGCAGAAGATCGGATTCTCGAACGCGACCGATATTTCGCTAAGCCTATGGCGGCGAACGTCGTGCGCGCTTATCGTCTAATATCCTTATCTGAGAGGATATTTGCGAGCCGTAACTACTGCCACCGCAGCTGCGGTTCTCGGCGTCAAGCGGAAGGCGCTGGACAACATCTTGGGACGCGTTGAGACTCCGGAGATCCCGAAGGGGCGCCAAGGTGTGGAGCGTCGAATACCCGTCTCCGCGCTCGTAGAGCTCTTCCTGGCCACTGAGCTCTCAGCGAGGCTCGGGACCCCATCGCAGCAGGCTTTCGCGCTCGCGCAAGAACTCACGCGAGGTGGGACGGTGCAGATCGGCCCCTTCCTTCACGTTGGAGCCGATCTGGCCAGTGTCCAGGCCGAGGTGGACGTGCAGCTCGAGGTCGCGATCGAGTCCGTGGTGCGTCGGAGGCGGGGGCGCCCGCCGCGGTCCGCGTCTGCCTAGCAGGCCGGACGCCGCGGCCGCTCCTCCTCGGTGTACGCATTGCCGCGGAGGCTGATCGGACACAAAGCAAAAGGCGCCCGGAGCCGAAGCTCCGAGCGCCTTCTGATTGTGCCGGCGGTGGTTACGAAACCTTCGAGACGTTCTCGGCAGCGGGGCCCTTGGCACCCTGCACGATGTCGAACTCGACGGCGTCGCCCTCTGCGAGCGACTTGAAGCCGGAACCCTGGATCGCGCTGTAGTGCACGAAGCAATCCTTGGTGCCGTTGTCGGGCGTGATGAACCCGAAGCCCTTCGCGTCGTTGAACCACTTCACCTTGCCGGTCGTACGCATTCCCTACTCCTGATTTTGTTGATTGATGCCGGGAGCGGAACGCGCCGTGCCCTGCACAATCGAGCTCACGGGACTGATGTTATCCCCCGTGCTGGACAATCCCCCGGAGAGTCCGGAGGATGCGGGAAACCTAGGGGGTGCATGTTCGCCCCGCAATAGCAAGTCCCCGCCGGTGTCATCCCCTCAGCGCCCCAGGATGAACCGCCCTGCCCCGACTATCTTCAGGGTGCCTCCCGCCACCCCACCGCGCCTAGTCCACGATCCCGGTACCGCCGTGCTGCCATTCCAGCCCCGCCGCAAGACTGTCACCGCCGACATCGGAGGGGTGCTCGTCGGCTCCTCCCAGCCGGTGGTCGTCCAGTCCATGACCAACACGGACACCGCGGACGCGGCGTCCACGGCGGCCCAGGTCGCGGCCCTGGCCAAGGCGGGCTCGCAGATCGTGCGCATCACGGTGAACAACGACGAGGCCGCGGCGGCGGTCCCCGAGATCGCTTCTAGACTCCGCGACCTGGGCGTGAGCGTCCCGATCGTCGGCGATTTCCACTACAACGGCCACCTCCTGCTTCGGAAGTTCCCGGAGACCGCGGCACTGCTCGCCAAGTACCGCATCAACCCCGGCAACGTCGGCACGAAGCATCGCGACGACAACTTCCGCACCATCGTCGCCGTCGCGATCGAGCACCAGAAGCCGGTGCGGATCGGCGTGAACTGGGGCTCGCTCGACCAGGGTCTGCTCACGCAGATGATGGACGACAACGCGAAGCGCGACGAGCCACTCGACGCCAAGGAGGTCTACTTCGAGGCGATGCTCCAGTCCGCGCTGCGCTCGGCCGAGCTCGCGGAGGAGACAGGGCTGCGCCACGACCAGATCCTGATCTCCGCCAAGATCTCGCAGGTGCAGGACCTCGTGACGGTCTACCGCCGGCTCGCGGCGCGCTGCGACTACCCGCTGCACCTTGGGCTGACGGAAGCGGGACTCGGCACGAAGGGGGTCGTCTCCACGACCGCTGCGCTCGCCATCCTGCTCAGCGAGGGCATCGGCGACACCATCCGCGTCTCGCTCACGCCGCGGCCGGGAGGCGACCGCACCGAGGAGGTCGTCGTCGCGCAGCAGATCCTGCAGTCCCTCGAGCTCCGATCCTTCACGCCGCAGGTGACCGCCTGTCCCGGGTGCGGACGCACCACGTCCACCTTCTTCCAGAAGATGGCGGAGGACATCCAGGGCTACCTGCGCGACCAGATGCCGGTCTGGCGCGAGTCACATCCCGGCGTGGAGGAGATGAAGGTCGCCGTGATGGGGTGCGTAGTGAACGGCCCGGGTGAGAGCAAGCACGCGAACCTCGGGATCTCGCTCCCCGGGACGTTCGAGGAGCCGAAGGCGCCGGTCTACGTCGACGGCAAGCTGCGCGTCACGCTCAAGGGGGACCGGATCGTCGCGGAGTTCCTCGAGATCCTGAACGAGTACGTCGCGTCGACGTATCCCGCGACCGAGCGGGTCGGCAAGTAGCCGGCGCCGCAGGGCGGGGAAGCGTCAGGCGGCCTCCAGCTGCTCCACGAGCGCGCGCAGCTCGGCCATGATCGGCGCCGCGAATCCGAGCTCCACCAGGCGGTCGTGCACGCCGCGATACCACTCCATCGTCCCTGCGCGGCCCCCGTTGAACCGCCCCCACACGGTGTCCGCATCGATCGTCCGGCGCAGGTCCGCGAGGATCGAACCCGCATTGTGCACCTTGTCGGCGGCGCACACCCAGTGGGCGCTCTCGCTCGCGCTGCCGAGGCGTTCAAGGTAGTCGGCGCGGACGTCCTCGCGCGAGAGTTCCACGCCGTCGTCGTCGACGCGGCGCTTGGTCACGGCCAGCACGGTCTCCAGCACGCGCGGCCCGAACTTCGACCCGATCCGCTGCTCCAGCATGTCCCGCGTCCAGCCGTCGCGCACGCAGTCCTCGGCGACGTCGTGCAGGATGCCGGCGATCACCGTCTCCTCGTCGCGCCCGTAGCGCGTGAGGATCACGGCGACGTTGGCGGGATGCGTGAGGTAGGGCAGGCGCGTGCCCTTCCGCACCTGGCGGTCGTGGTGCTTCGCCGCGAACGCGAAGGCGTGGTTGATGCGGTCGGAGTAGCCTGTCATCTCAGTCGGATTGGGAACATAGTCGCGCAGCCGGAGACGCGCAGGTGCGCGCGCGGAACCCGCGCGCGGAACCGCTGCTAGCGCACGAGCACGGACGCGAACTGGAGCGTGAGCAGCGCGATCGCGCACCCCTGCACACCGGCGGCGATGCCCGCGCCCACCAGGTCGAATCGTCGACCGAGGGAGTACGCGATCCGCGCGAGCGTCGCGCCGAGCGCGGTCACGCCCAGGCAGAGTCCGATGAGGAGCCAGGTGCGACGGTCGAGCGCAGTCGCACCGGCGAGGTCGCGCAGTTCCGCGGAGCGGGCGCCCCACGTGGCGAGGAGCAGCAGGGCACCACCCCATGCGGCCGAGTGCACCGCGAACCCGCGCACGAGTGCCGACTCGACGTTCCGTACCCGCAGCCAGGCCACGAGGGCCGTGGCCACGAGCAGGGTGGCGAGGGCCCAGAGCACCAGTCGCATGAGATACGCGCGCTCAAGGGCGAGCAGCGTGTCGGCCCACTGTCCTTGAAAGGGCATGTTACTGGCCTATTGCTGGCCCTTGATGGGCTTCGATACGGCCTTCTTCACCGCCTCGAATGATCCGCCCGGTGTACGTCCCTTCCGCTTGCTGAGCAACGCGGCCAGCTCCGCGCGGCTCGGCAGCTGCGGGCGCACCGCCTCCCACACCACCACCCCATGCACCCGGTGTCCCTCTCCGCGGAGCCCGGCGATCTCCGCTGCGAAGCCCGCGACCGCTGTCGTCCCCGTCGTGACGCAGTGCACGAGCGGGGTCCGCTCCACGAGTCGCGCCGCTTGTGCCACCTGCGCGGGGCTCGCGACGAGGATCGTCAGCTCGTAGGTCGAGCGGAAGCGCGTGAACTCCTCACAGGCGCGGACGAAGGCGTCGCCTTCGGGGAGGTCATCTCGCTCCGTGCCCGCCGGGAGGAGCGTGATCGGGAGGCCGTCGCTTGAGCCCACGGGACGCGCCACCTCGCGCCACTTGAACGCGCCCGCGAGCGCATCCGTGAAACCCGGCTCCGCGCGCTCCCGGAAGGTCCGCGCGAGCGCGATCTCCCGTGGGTCGAGGTCCACGACCAGCGTGGTGCGGTGGTCGGCCGCGGCGGCGATGGCGAGGCGTCCGCCCACGGCGGCGGCGATCACGGGGTCGCTCCCGGTCACGATCGCCGTCCGTGCGCGCGTCCCGGTCGCCGTCAGGCCAAGGTAGAGCATCCGGAACGGGTCCACGCCGCTCGGGCGGTACCGTGCGGGCCCGTCGAGCAGGGCTTCCCGCACCACGGCCACCACGGGCGCGCCCGCCGTGCGTTCGACCTCATGCGCGTGCGCGAGCGTCGGTGACCGCATCTCCGCGCGCAGCGCGGAACCGAAGCGCACCAGCAGTCCGAGCACGAGGATCGTCCCGAGCGCGATCGCCGGCGCCGCCGCACGCAGGCGCGCCGGCTGGCTGGCGCCGAGTGCGGCTTCGGCCGCGTGCACGGCCGCGCTGAGGGAATCATGCGCGCGCCGGGCGCTCCCCAGCGTGTCGCGTGCGGCCTCGAGCGCGGAGAGCGCCGCCAGGGTGTCGGCGCGCGAGGAGCGCGAAGTGGTCTCGTCCTCCGACGGAGCGTCGTTCGCGACATCGCGCTCGGCGGTGGCGCCGCTCGTCAAGCCGGCGAGACGGTTGTCCGCTATCGCCAGGATGGTGTATCCGGTGCGACCGATGCGCTGGGTGAGCGCCGCGAGGCGCTGGTCGCGCTCGGGACCCGAGGGGAGTTCCTCCCGCTGGCGCGCGAGTTCGGCGAGCGTGTCCGCGAGCGCGCGCATCCGGGGACCGCCACTCAGCGTCGGCTGGGCGGCGACGGCCAGCCAGGCATCGACGGTGCGGAGGCGCCGCGCCTCCTGGATCGCGGCGGCGAGCGCCATCGCCGCAGGATCACTCGGCGCCGCTGCCCGGCGCGGCGGGGTCGACGTGCGGTTCACGCCGGGCGTCGCACGCACCACGGCGAGCAGCGATTCGGCGGCCGTCACCGCGCCCTCGCCACGTCGAACGCGCTGTGCGGTGCGGAGGGTGTCCGCCACGAGCCGTTCGAAGCGCGCGCGGTCCGCCGCGAGCGGGTCGCTCGCCGCGAACGGAACGAGCAGCGCGATCACGGTGAGCGCGCCGACCGCGATCGCCCAGGTGCGCGCGAACCGGACGGAGCGGCGGGCGGCGAGCGTGGCGCGCGCGGCGAGCCACTCGCGCCCGGCGAGGGGACGCGGCGGCTGGCTGGGTGCGACCGATGGAGAGGGTGGGGCGCTCATGCGT
>CAZHAG010000127.1:6860-8199 GCA_964529705.1 uncultured Gemmatimonas sp.
GGCGAGGCTTCTGCCTCACCGCCCGCCCGTCGCCTGCCGATGGGGTGCTACTGGACGGTGATGATGCCCTTCATGCCCATCGCGAGGTGCGGCGTGCAGTTGTACGCGTACGCGCCCGCGGGGATCTTGGCGAACGAGACGGTGATCGACTCGCCATTGGCCATGACCATGCTGGACATCAGGTCGGCCATCTTCTGCGTGCCGAGGTTGGCGGTGAGCTGCGCCTTGACCGCGGCGGTCAGCTTGCCGGCCTCGAAGGCTACGTTGTGGGGGCCCTGCGAGCCGACCATGACGAATTTGATGCCGTCGCCGGCCTTGATCGTGAGGTTCGCCGGCTCGAAGCGGTAGCCCTTGGCGTCGCCCACCATCTTGATCTCGTGCATCTTCCCGGTGACTGGGGCGAGCTTGACCGCCTGCGCTTCGGCGCGCGCGAACGCGGGCGTCGTGTTGATGGCGGCGGTGCCGAGGAGGAGCGCGCCTGCCGCGAGTGCCAGACCCTTGAGCTTCATTGAGAGGTGTCTCCGTTCGATCTGAGGTGTGGTGAGCGGGGGATCCGTGGTGCCGTCCGCTGGTTGTGAAATTATTCACAAGCTCCGCGGATTGCAATCTGTACACCGTATCGGCCGAAGAAGGTTCCGGCTTGACCCTCGCCACGGGTCCCGTTAGCCTTCGCGCTCCATGAGCACCTCCCGCCAGCACCACCACGCGCACTCCCACCACGGCCCGACGGGCCGGGGACGCGTGGCGCGAGCGGCGGGGGCCTAGAGGCCCGCCAGAGCTCCTTCCGCCAGCGGCTCCCGAGACCCGTCCGACTTCCGGACGGGTCTCTTTTTTTCTGCCATCCACCCGACTTCCCCCCGATGCTCCGACTCGCCCTGCCCAACAAGGGTCGCCTGAACGAAGACGCCCGCTCCCTCCTCGCCGACGCCGGACTCGAGGTCCGTGCCTCCTCGGACCGCGCCCTGGTCGCCTCCCTGGGGGGCGAGTTCGAGGCGATCTTCGTGCGCGCCCAGGACATCCCCGAGTTCGTCGCGGACGGGGCCGCCGATGCAGGGATCACGGGGTGGGACCTGGTGTGCGAGTCGGAGCGACCGCTCGAGTCGCTTCTCGACCTCGGATTCGGACGCTGCCGGCTCGTCGTCGCCGCGCGGGACGAGCGCGGAGCGGTCGGTCTCGACGGCATCGCCGACGGCGCCCGCGTGGCGACCGTCTTCCCGCGACTCACGCAACGCTTCTTCGAGACGCGCGGCGCGCGCGTGCAGCTCGTGCCGGTGTCGGGAGCGGTGGAGATCGCTCCGCACCTCGGCATCGCGGACGTCGTGGTGGACCTCACCTCCAC
>CAZHAG010000128.1:0-8179 GCA_964529705.1 uncultured Gemmatimonas sp.
GCCGCCGATGCTGGCGGTGGTCGGCCGCAAGCACGCGGGGAAGACGACGCTCGTGGCGCGGCTCTCGGCCGAACTCACGCGCCGCGGCCACCGCGTGATGACCCTGAAGCACGGCTCGCACACGTTCAACCTCGACCCGGAAGCGACGGACACGTATCGTCACTACCACGAGGGGAATGCGGAGCGCGTGGCGATGGCCTCGCCCGACAAGTTCGCGCTGGTGATGCGCTGGGAGCGTGAGCTCGCCCCGGAGGAGATCGTCGCGCGGCACCTGGCGGACGCGGACCTCGTGCTCTGTGAGGGATTCAAGGCCTCGGCGATCCCGAAGGTCGAGATCTTCCGGCGCGAGGCGCACGACGCGCCCCTGTTCGACGCGGCGCTGCCGAACGCGGCGAGCTGGCGGGCGATGGTGTCGGACGCCGAGCCGGATTCTTTCGCGGGTACGCGGTTCGACCTCGCGACCGAAGGGTGGCTGGACGCGCTCGCCGACTGGGTGGAGCATGAGTTCCTCAAGGGAGGTCCACGATGAGTGAGCGATCGACGACGACGGCATTCGGAATGGCAGCGCTCCTCGGCGTGCTGGCGTGTCAGGCGCCGGTCTCGCTCGAACCGGCGCCCGTCGCCGCCCCTCGCGAGGTGGCACCGCGCCCAACGGCGGCGGACGTGCGCCGACCGGCGCAGACGCACCCGGCCCTCAGGCAGTTCGCCGATTCCCTGTTCTCCGACCCGATGTTCCGGTCGGCGAACTGGGGCGTGCTGATCGTCGACCCCACCGACGGCGACACCCTCTATTCCCGGAACGCGGGCAAGCTCTTCATGCCGGCGTCCAATCAGAAGCTGCTGACCGGCGCGGTGTCGCTCGCCGAGCTGGGGGCGGACTTCCGCTTCGAGACGCAGGTGCTCGGCGCCGCCTATCCCGTGAACGGGATCCTCACCGGCGACCTGGCCGTCATCGGGAGCGGGGACCCCTCGGTGAGCGACTCGCTGGCGGGCAGCGCGCTGGCGCCGCTCCGCGCCCTCGCCGACTCGCTCGCGGCGAGGGGCATCAAGGAGATCACGGGAAGACTGATCCGCGGGGCGGACGTCTTCCCCGACAGCTCCCTCGGCTACGGGTGGGCGTGGGACGACCTCGACTACGGCTACTCGGCGCCCGTGGACGAGCTCTTCTTCAACGAGGGGTTCGCGACGGTCACCGTGTACGGCGGTGACCGCCCGGGCGCGCCGGTGCGCATCCGGACGGCGCCCGCCGCCACCTTGCCGCGGATCGGGCGGGTGGACGTGGTGACCGGGATGCCCTGTTGCATGGAGCGCTCGCGCGTGCAGTGGCAGGGCGACGTGCGCGGACGGCACCCGGTGGTGGACCTGCGCGGTTCGGTGCGCCCCCGCGACTCGGTGACGGTGACCGTCGCGCTGCGCCATGCCTCCGGTGCCTGGCTCGACGCGTTCGCGGAGGTGCTCGCGGAGCGCGGGATCGTGGTGCACGGCGGCGTGGAGCCCGACGCGCTCGCGGACACGAGTGGGATGTCGGTGCTCGCCACGCGACGCTCGCCTCCCCTCTCCGAGGTCCTCGCGCGATTCGAGAAGCCCTCGCAGAACCAGATCGGGGAACTCCTCTTCAAGACGCTCGGGCGTGTGCGCACCGGCTCGGGCACCGCCGACAGCGGCCGCGTGGTGGTCGAGCGGCGGCTCCTCGCCTGGGGGGCGGACAGCGCCGGCTTCGCCGTGCGCGATGGCAGCGGGCTCTCGCGGCACAACTACGTCTCGCCCGAGACGATCATCCGCGTGCTCGACGCGATGCGGCGGCGGCCGGATTTCGACGTGTTCTACCAGGCGCTTCCGCTGGCCGGCGTGGAGGGCACACTGAACAAGCGGATGCTGGGCACGCCTGCCGAACGGAACGTGCGAGCCAAGACCGGCACGCTCGACAAGGCGCGCGCGCTCTCGGGGTACGTGACCGCGGCGGACGGCCGGCTGCTCCTCTTCTCGATGATCGCGAACAACCACGTGGTCGCCAACCGCGAGGTGGAGCGGGTGCAGGACGCGCTGCTGGCGCGCCTCGCGACCCTTCGCGCCGGGGACCGCTGATGCTCGAGGTGGGCGAGGCGGTCGCGCGCATCCTCGAGGGCATCGCTCCGCTCGCCGCCGAGGAGGTCGCGCTTCGGGATGCGGTGGGTCGCGTCCTCGCGGCCGACGTGCGCTCCCCGATCACGCTGCCGCACTGGACCAACTCGGCGATGGACGGCTACGCCGTGCGCGGCGCGGACATCACAGGGGCGAGTGCCGACCGGCCGGTCGCACTCCCAGTGCTCGAGACGATCGCGGCGGGCGCCTTCCCCACCCGGCCCGTCGGCCCGATGACGGCGACGCGGATCATGACGGGCGCTCCCCTCCCCGAGGGCGCGGACACGGTGGTCCGCGTGGAGGACACGGACGGCGGACTTGAGCGCGTGCGCGTCGTGAAGGATCGGGACGCGGGAAAGAACATCCGGCTGCGGGGCGAAGACCTCACCGAGGGAGCGGTCGCACTGCCGCGCGGGATGCCCGTGGGCGCCGCGCAGGTGGGGATCCTCGCCTCCGTCGGCGCGGCCGCCGTGCGCGTGCACCGCCGGCCGCGAGTCGCGATCCTCGGTTCCGGCGACGAACTCGTCGATATCGACCGGTTCGACGAGGTGCGCGCGGGGCGCAAGATCGTCAGCTCGAACTCGTACACGCTCGAGGCGCTCGTGCGCACCGCTGGCGGTGAGCCCCTCATCCTCGGCAACAGCGCCGACACGCTCGACGCGATGCGCGCACTGCTCGAGCGCGCGGTCGCGGTCGCCCCCGACCTGATCGTCACCTCGGCGGGCGTCTCGGTGGGGGAGTTCGACCACACGCGCGCCGCGCTCGAGGCGATGGGGGCGCGCATGGGGTTCTGGAAGGTGCGCATGCGCCCCGGTGCCCCGCTCGGCTTCGGGCACGTCGGCGCGATCCCCTGGATCGGACTCCCCGGCAACCCCGTGTCGGCGATGGTCACCTTCGAGCTGTACGTGCGCCCGGTGGTGCGCCGCATGCTCGGGCACACGCGGCTCCACCGCCGCCCCGTGCAGGTGCGGCTCGAGGAGCCGGTCCGGATCGGCGCCGCGCTCACGCACTTCTTCCGGGCGATCGTCACGCCGCGCGCGGACGGCACGCTGGGTGCGCGGCTCACCGGGCCCCAGGGTTCGGGGATCCTCACGTCGATGTCGCTGGCGAACGCACTCCTGGTGGTGCCCCCGGAGCGTCCCGAGGTCAGCGCCGGCGAGGTGCTCTCCGCGCTCCTCCTCACCGAGGACGCGGGGACCGCCGAGGGGTTCGCCCTCTGACGCGCCCCATGCGGGAGGCACTCGCCGCGCTCGAACGCCGCTTCATGCTCACCGAGCACCCCGTGCTGCTGGGCGGGCGCGTCGTGGTGCTCGACAAGCCGCGCAACTCCGACGACTTGATCAGCGAAGCCGACTACGCGCGCGATGAACGCCTGCCGTACTGGGCCGACCTCTGGCCCGCCTCCACCGTGCTCGCCGAGGTCGTGATCGCGGAGGGCGAGGTGCCGCCGCGGCCCGACGGGGGACGTCCGCGAGCGCTCGAACTCGGGTGCGGACTCGGGCTCGGGAGCATCGCCGCGATGCTCTCCGGCTACGACGTCACTTCGACCGACTACTACGAGGACGCCCTGCTCTTCACGGCGCGCAACGCCGTTCGCGCGACCGGCGCGGAACCGGCACTCCGGATGGTGGACTGGCGCGACCTGCCGACCGACCTCGGCACCTTCGACCTCGTGCTCGGCGCCGACGTGCTTTACGAGCGGGCGCACGCCGCGCTCGTCGCGGAGACCGTGCAGGCGGCGCTGGCGCCGCGCGGGCGGATGCTGCTCGCCGACCAGGGGCGGCTCGGCCTGGCGTCATTCCTCGAGGAGATGCGCGCGCGCGCCTTCACGCACGAGGCACTGCACACGGCGCCTCCGCCTGCACCGGCCGATGCGCCGGAGAACTCCCGCCTCGCCCCGATCACCGTCTACCGCCTTCGCCATGCCTGACTTCCCGCTGAGTCTCGGCCAGATCGGCACGATCCTCTTCTTCGGCGGGTTCGTGGTCTGGACCTTCCGCTGGGTCGGCCGGAACCTCCGCGCGCAGATCGGCGAATCGAGCGCTCGGCCGAACGCCTCGACGCTCAGCGCCATCGAGATCGAGTCGGTGGTGGCGCGTGGGCTCGCGCAGCCGGCGGAGCTCTTCAACATGAGCCCCGCGCAGCAGCGCTTCCTCGCCGATACCGCCGCCTCGATGGAGAAGATCGCGCCGCGGCCGTCGCAGGGAGCGCCGCCGGTGGACTCCGCGCCTCCCCGCACGCACTGCCCGGCCTGTGGGGTGCTCGTCGAGAACCTGCCCCAACGGACCCCCTGGCGATGCGACTGCATCGCCTGCGGCGCCGCGCTCGTGCTCCGGCGCGACGGTCAGCGCTTCGTGATCAGCTTCACGCCGCGGGACTGACTCAGGCCGTGATGATCCTGCCGTCCTCGCGCACGAGGAACTTGAAGGCGATGGGCGTGATGAAGGTCGTGAAGAACGCCATGAACACCAGGATCGAGAAGATCTCCTGGGTGATGATCCCGGCCTCGAGGCCGATGGTGGCGAGGATCAGCTCCACGGCGCCGCGGCCGTTCATCGCCAGGCCGATCACGGCCGACTCGCGCCACGAGCTCCCGCTCAGCATCGCCACGCCCCCGGACCCGACGACCTTGCCGACGATCGACGCCACCAGGATCGCGACGAGGAACAGCAGGGAACTCGGCTCGACAAACGCCGCGAAGTCCACGCTGAACCCGAGCGAGACGAAGAAGATCGGTCCCAGGAACCCGTAGGCCAGGGCGCTGAGCCGGTCGTCGATGCGCTCGAACACGGCCGGGTTGATGTAGTCCTTCTTCATGAACAGGCCGGCGAGGTACGCGCCGATCACGTAGTGGATCCCGAGCTTCTCGGCCACGAGCCCGAAGAAGAGCCCGAGGATGATCGTCAGCGGGAAGGCCGTGCCGCCCAGCGTCGCGAAGAACCGCCGGAAGATAGGCCGCAGCAGCCATCCACCGACGAAGATGATCGTCGCGAAGAACCCTGCGACCTTGAGGATCACGAGGAACGTGTCGAGGGGTGCGAGCGCGCCCGCCGTCGCGACCGTGAGCACAATGGAGACGAGGACGAACGCGAGGATGTCGTCCGCCAGCGCCGCGGCCATCACCAGGTTCATGATGCGCCGGTCGTTGAAGTTGAAGTCCTTGAAGATCTTCACCGTCACCGAGATCGCGGTGATCGACATCCCCATCCCGATGAAGAGGGACTGCATCATCGTCGCCCCGAAGGCGAGGCCGATCCCCGTGCCCAGGAGCAGCGGGAGCACCATGCCCGCGAGCGCGATCGCGAGCCCCTGCTTCGACGCCTTGAGCAGCTGCTCCGGCTCGGTCTCGAGGCCCGCGTGCAGCATCAGGAAGAAGATGCCCAGTTCCGCCAGGATCCTCACGGTCTCGGTGTCCTGGAAGAGCCCGAAGAGCGCCGGACCGAACAGCAGGCCGGCGAGCAGCTCGCCCAGCAGCAGCGGCAGGCGCAGCTGACGGAACGCGAGACCGACTCCCCAGACGACGAGGAGGATCAGCAGGAGGTTCTGGATCTCGTGGGACAAGGGCATCTTCCGCGTGGGAGTACCACGGAACTTCGGCCGTCGCGCGAGGGCGGACAAGACTTGCGGAACGGGCCCGGGCCGCTTCGAGGGTGGATTCAGAGCCAGCGGCGCACGCGACCGAGGTACGCCTCGTAGGGCGCCTCGAACTTCCGTGACAGGTACGCCTCCTCGCGGCGGATCACCACGCGGTCCAGCACGATCGCCGCGGGCAGGGCGAACAGGAGCACGGCCAGCCGGTCCTGCCAGATCCCGATCCCCGCCTGCAGCAGCACGAATCCGAGGTAGATCGGGTTCCGGGTGAAGCGGAACGGGCCACGGTCGAGGATCACGCGCGTCGGCTTCCAGGGCTTCGCCGAGGTCCTCCCCGCGGCGAACTGCCGCATCGCCGCCAGCATCAGCGAGAACGCGAGCACGACGAGCGCGATCCCAAGGCCACCCCACCCTTCGGGGCGCGCGGGCGCCGGCCAGAATCGGTCCACGAGGTAGCCGGCCAGCATCGACGCGAGCAGGATCAGCGGTGGCTTGACCGGCAGGTCGGGATGATCCGGTCCGTCATCCACGCCCGCGCCGGTCGGCGACCCCGGCGCGGCACTCATGCGAGCTGCTGCGCGACGACCTCGGCGATGTCGTACACCGGCACCTCGCTCCCCTGCGCCTTCACACCGTCGGCCATCATCGTCATGCAGAAGGGACAGGCGACCGCGACGGCCTGCGCCTTGGTCGCCAGCGCCTCCTCCGCGCGCTCGATGTTGATCCGCTTGCCGACGGTCTCCTCCATGAACATCCGGCCGCCACCGGCGCCGCAGCAGAGCCCGCGGTCCTTCGTGCGCGGCATCTCGACGAGCTGCATCACGGGGAGCGCACGCTTGAGTGTCTCGCGCGGCGCGTCATACACGTCGTTGTAGCGGCCGAGGTAGCAGGAGTCGTGGTACGTGAAGGTGCTCACCGCACCGTGGAGTTCCTGCTTGATCGGCACTCGCCCCGCGGCGAGGAGCTGCTCGATGTACGTCGAGTGATGCACCACGTCGTACTCGCCCCCGAACTGCGGGTACTCGGCGCCCAGCTGGTGGAAGCAGTGCGGGCAGGCCGTGACGACCGTCTTCACGCCGTAGCGGCCGAGCGTCTCGACGTTGTCCTTGGCGAGCATCTGGTAGAGGTACTCGTTCCCCATCCGGCGCGCGGGATCGCCGTTGCACTTCTCCTCCTGCCCGAGGATCGCGAAGCGCACCCCCGCGGCCTGGAGGATCTTCGCGAACGCGACGGTGGTCTTCTTCGCCCGATCGTCGAACGAACCCATGCACCCCACCCAGTAGAGCACCTCGGGGGACTCGTCGCGCGAGGCCATCTCCGCCATCGTCGGGATGTTGAGTCCCTCGGCCCACTTCGCGCGGTCGCCCGGATCGAACTTCCAGGGGGAGCCGTTCGCCTCGAGCGCCTCGAAGGCGGGCATCATCTCCTCGGGGAAGCGCGACTCGCTCAGCACGAGGTTGCGGCGCAGCTCGTTGATCACGGAGAGCTGGTCGATCGAGACCGGGCACTCGGTGACGCAGGCGCGGCACGAGGTGCAGGCCCAGAGCTCCTCGTCGGTGATGTAGGTGCCAAGGAGCGCGCGCTCGGCGAGCCCGGCCGGCGCGCCCTCGGCAAGCGTCGCCGTCCCGTTCGTACGCGAGAGCCAGGGAGCCTTCTCCTCCATCCGCTCGCGCACGTTCACCATGATCTTGCGCGGCGAGAGCAGCTTGCCGGTGGTGTTCGCCGGGCAGACCGCCGTGCAGCGCCCGCACTCCGTGCAGGCGAAGCCGTCGAGCAGCGACTTCCAGCTCAGGTGCTCGATGTCGCTCGCGCCGAACTGCTCGGCGTCCGCGCCCTCGAAGTCCATGGCGCGCATCACGCCGATCCGTGCCGGACCGCTCGTGTCCGAGAGGAAGGTGTTCGGGAGCGACGCGACGACGTGCAGGTGCTTGGAGTACGGCAGGTAATTCAGGAAGCCCAGCACGAGCAGGGCGTGCATCCACCAGCTCACCGCGTGCAGGGCGCCGAGTCCGGCGGTGGCACCACTCATGCCGGCCGCCGAGAACGCCGAGGCGAGCGCGGCACTCACCGGACGCATCACCTGTGGCGTGGACGGGTCGAGGAGCTGGAGGAAGGCCGACGCGAGGAACATCGTCACCATCAGCGCGGCGATCCAGCTGAGGATCAGGAGCGGGTCGTTCTGGTGCGTCTCCGCGCCGAGGAGGCGCTGCACGCGCTTGGTGAGCCGTCGGAAGAGCGCGAAGGAGACGGCGACGAGGACGATCGCACCCCAGAGGTCCTGGTTCACCGCGTAGAAGCGGTAGAGCCACTCGGGGAGGAACGACGCGTAGGTGAAATGCGGGATGATCCCCTCGAGGATCATCTCCGTGGTGCCCGCGCCGAGGATGAGGAAGCCCCAGAAGATCGCGGCGTGCATCGGGCCGGCGATCGAGTCGCGGAAGATCTTCTGCTGGAAGAGCCCGATGCG
>CAZHAG010000129.1:0-7764 GCA_964529705.1 uncultured Gemmatimonas sp.
GCGCGCGCCGTCTTCGTCGGGGACCGCGTGGTGATCCTCGAGGACACCATCCCCACGTTCAACGGGCAGCCGACGTTGCGCGGGCAGATGGACAACCTGTTCATCGCGCTCGGGGCGGAACTCGAGGGCACCACCTGGCCGATCCTCAGTGTGTTCGGCGACCCCCTCGTGATGGACAGCCGGCTCGACGCGAATGGCCGGGTCTTCCTGGTGTTCTCACCGCAGATGAACCAGCAACTGGGCGGCTCGGTGCTCGCCGCCGTGGTGAACTGCGACTACTTCCCGCGCGCGCAGTTCGCCTCCAGCAACGTCGGGGAGTTCGTCTACGCCCAGGTCCCGACCTCGACCGTCGCCGGGTTCGGCGAGGGCACGCGATCGCAGTGGTTCCACGAGATCCGGGCCACGCTGGCGCACGAGCTCAAGCACGTGACGTCGTTCAGCGAGCGCATCGTGCGCGGGCAGCCGCTGGAGGAACCCTGGCTCGAGGAGGCCACCGCTCGCCACGCCGAGGAGCTCTTCGCGCGCGTCGTCTTCGGCACGCCGCAGAACGGGAACCACGGGTTCACGGCGACCCTCGCCTGCGAGCTCGGCGCGTCGAACCCCGCGCTCACCGCGTGTGCCGGTGCGCCCCGCGCGATGCTCCCGCACTTCGATGCGCTCTGGGACTTCCTCGCCGCCTCGACCTCGCGCTCCCCCCTCGGTCCGACCGCGCCGGGTGATTTCTCGTACTACGGCAGCGCCTGGGCGCTGACCCGGTGGATCCTCGACCAGCAGGGACTCGACGAGGCCGCCTTCTTCACGGCGCTCACGCGCAGCGGCCAGGCCGGCATCGCGAACCTCGAGGCCCGCGTCGGCAGGAGCTGGGACGAGATGCTCGGCGAGTGGTCCCTCGCGATGGCGACCGATGGTCGCGCCGGGCTCACGACGGCGTCCCCGCGCGTGCGCTTCCCGTCCTGGGACCTCACGGACGTGTACGCGGGCCTCTGTTCCGCGATCGGCGCTTGCGGCGCGACGCCCGCGTCACCGTTGCGCTACACGCGACCCTACCCGACCTCGCCGGCGCTCCTCTCGGCGGGGACGTTCGCCTACGAGGTACCGGCGCTCGCTCCCGGCGGATTCGCGGTGATGGAGGTCGCGCCGCCCGCGGCGGGCCTCCGGCAGCTCATCGCCCTCGGCGGGTTCCGGGGCGCGGCGCTCCCCCCCACGCTGCGGCTGGCGATCCTCCGCCTCGAGTAGCGGCGCCGGCGGCCGGTGCGCCTACGCGTGCGCTACGCGTCGCGCAGCGCGGCCATCGGCGTCTCGCGGAAGACGTCTCGGCCGGTGAGCAGCCCGATCGAGATCGCGAGGAGCGTCATCGCCAGCGCGATGCCCAGCGCGGGCAGGGGAGCCGCCGCAAAGCTGCCCTCGAACACGAAGGTCACGAGCGCCCATGCGCCCCCGAACGCCAGCAACATCCCGCTCAGGCTCCCCAGCAGCCCGAGGAGCGCGTACTCGGCCAGGAGGATCCGGCCGATCTGCGCACGCGTGGCGCCGAGGGTCTTGAGGAGCACCCCCTCGCGCAGCCGGTCGCGCCGCGTCGCGGCCACGGCGCTGAAGAGCACCGGGATCCCCATCGCCAGGCTGAAGAGCGCCAGGAAGCGCACCGTGAGCGTCACCTTGTCCACGATCTGCCCGATCGTCCGCCGCACGAGCGAGAGGTCGATGCTGGAGACGTTCGGGTACGCGCGCACCGACTCCCGCTGCAGCCGGGCGACCGCGGTGTCGGATGCGGCGGCCACGACGAACACGAACTGCTTGGGCGCCGCCGCGATCGCGGCGGGCTGGAAGACCGCGAAGAAGTTCGGCTCGAAGCGGCCCCAGTCCACCTCGCGCGTGCTGGTGAGGCGCGCCCGCACGCGCACGCCTTGCACGTCCCAGGTGAGCGTGTCCCCGAGCGAGAGCCGCAGGTCGGACGCGATCTCGGTCTCCATCGACACCTCGAACACCGAGTCGCGGGGTGACGCCGCGCCGAACCAGCCGCCGGTGAGCAGCTTCTCGGTGGCGACCACCGAGTCGCGGTAGGTGGAGCGGTACTCGCGCCGCAGTGCCCAGTAGCGCTGCGGCAGCCCTTGGCGCGCCGCCCAGGCGTCCGGCGCGAGGCCGTTCACCTCGGCGAGCCGCATCGTGACGATCGGCGTCTCCGAGACGAGGGCGCTGCCGGAGGCGCGAATGAGCGAGTCGATGCCGCGCCGCTGGTCGTCCTGCACGTCGAAGAAGACGAGGTTCCCGCGCGAGGCGGCGGCCGTGAGGTCGAACGATCGGAGCAGGTTGGCCTGGACCAGCACGATCGTGGTGACGAGGAAGGAGCCGAAGCCGAGGGCGATCACCACCGCGCGCGTCTGGCTCGCCGGGCGGTAGAGGTTGGCGACCCCCTGTCGAAGCACGTACGGCCAGCGGCGGGAGACAAGGCGTCGCGCGAGCCGCGCGAGCGTCGCCGCGCTCGCGTAGAGCAGCCCGATGCTCGCGAAGATCGCGACGGCGTAGGCGAGTCCCTGTTGCGTGCTCGACGCCCGGTCGATCGCGAGTCCGACGATGCTCGCGACGAGGGCGAGGTTCGTGATGTGCGTCCAGCTGTCGCGGCGGCGGGAGAGCGCGAGCGCCGCGTCGTCGCGGCGGATGGCCTGCAGCGGCGACACGCGTCGCAGCACCAGGAGGGGCCGGAGCGCGAAGACCACCGCCACCCAGACGCCGATCGCGAGGCCGAGGAGGATCGCCTGCGGCACGAGCGAGACGGCGACGTCGACGGGGAGGAAATCCCCCATCAGCTGGGGGAGCGCGAACTGGATCCCGACGCCGAGTGCCGCGCCGATGGCGGCGCCGAGCAGTCCCATCGCGGCGGCCTGCACGAGATAGATCGTGAGCACCTGCGCCCCCGACGCGCCCAGGCACCGGAGCACGGCCACGGTGTCGATCTTCCGCTGCACGAACGCGTTCACGCCGCTCGCGACGCCGATCCCGCCGAGGAGGAGCGCGATGAGGCCGACGATGCTGAGGAAGCGCGCGAGCTGCGAGATCGCATCGGTGAGGTCGATCTCGTTCTCGACCACCGTGCGCACCCGCACGTTCGCCGCCTCGAAGCGGGGCCGCAGTGGCGCGACCCAAGTGGGGCTGTTCACCCCCTCGGGGAGCCGGAGCACGGCCTCGTACTCCGCGCGGCTGCCCACGCCGAGGAGCTGCGTCTCGGGGACGTAGCGGTCGGGGATGAAGATGCGGGGGCCGATGGTCGCCGCGATCCCGGGGTCGCCGGGCACGTCCGTGAGCGCGCCGCGGATCACGAAGCGCGCGTAGCCGATCGCGAGCGTGTCCCCCACCTCGGCGTCGAGCGCGATGAGGAGCGAGGGATCGACGAAGGCGTTCGGCCCGTCCTGCAGCCCGGCCCATGCGCCGGCGGGCGCGGTGACCACGTCTCCATAGAACGGGAACCCCGGTGCGACCGCCCGCACCTGCGCGAGCCTCGTGCCTCCCGAGGGGTAGACCGTCGCCATCGAGGCGAAGCTCACCACCTTGGCCGAGGGCACTCCCCCCGAGCGCAGCGAGTCGAGCAGCGAGTCGAGCGCGGGCGTGAAGCCCTGACGGGCGCGGAGGTTCACGTCGCCGCCGAGGAGCGCGCGCGACTGCGCGGCGATGGAGGACTGCACGTTGGCGGCGAAGGAGTCGATCGCCACGAGCGCCGCGACGCCGAGCGAGATCGAGCTCATGTAGAGCAGGAGCCGTCGGCGTGCCGTGCGGCTCTCCCGCCAGGCGAGGCGGAGCAGGGTCCCGAGACTGGCGCGCATCAGCGGCTCAGGACGTGGCCGCGCCGAGCGCGCCCACCGCACCGGCGGCACCCATCTCCGCGCCCGCCGTGGCGCGGTCCTCGACCACCACGCCGTCCGCGAGGCGGATGATCCGCTGCGCGTGCTCGGCGAGGCCGAGGTCGTGCGTGACGATCACCACCGTCGCGCCCGACTCGCGGTTCAACTCGTCGAGGAGCGCGACGATCCGCGCCCCCGTCGCCCCGTCGAGGTTCCCCGTGGGCTCGTCCGCGAAGAGCACGCGGGGCTGGTTGGCGAAGGCGCGCGCGATCGCCACGCGCTGCTGCTCGCCCCCCGAGAGCTGGTTGGGGAAGTGCCCCGTACGGTCCCCGAGTCCCACCCGCACCAGGAGGTCCCGCGCCCGCTCCGCCGCGTCGGAATCTCCCCGCAACTCGAGCGGCACCTGTACATTCTCTGCAGCGGTCAGCGTGGGGATGAGTTGAAAGCTCTGGAAGATGAACCCAACTTTCTCCCCCCTGAGCTTCGCCCGGGCGTCCTCGTCCAGGCGGGTCAGGTCGGCGCCATCGAGTTGCACGGTGCCGTGCGAGGGCAGGTCGAGTCCGGCGAGGAGCCCGAGCAGGGTGGTCTTGCCGCTTCCCGACGGTCCGACGATCGCGACGAACGCCCCCTGCGGGATGTCGAAGGAGACATCCTGCAGCACGGCCAGGCGGGAGGTCCCGCTCTGGTACTCCTTGGACAGTTCTCTGGCGACGAGCATCGGTATGCGTGAGGGCAGGAAGGGCTGGATGATGGCGGTCGGCGCGCTCTGCATCGCGGGCGCCTGCGCGGGGGACTCGGGAGCGAAGCCCGAGCCGCCGCCATCGGTTCCCGTGGAATCAAGCACGGTGACGACCGCACGGGCAACCGAGGGCGTGCGCGTGCTGATCATCGGCACGAGCCTCACCGCCGGTCTCGGGCTCGCCCCCGACTCGGCGTACCCTGCGGTGATGCAGCGGCTCGCGGACTCCGCCGGGTTCCGGACGACGATCGTGGCCGCGGGCCTCTCCGGGGAGACGTCGGCGGGAGCGCTCCGGCGCGTCGACTGGCTGCTGCGCGATCCGGCGGAGGTCGTGGTGATCGAGACGGGGGCGAACGATGGGCTCCGCGGCCTCGACGTGGACACCACGCGCGCGAACCTGGTGGCCATCATCGGGAAGGTGCGCTCGGCGAATCCCACGGCGCGCGTGCTGCTCGCGCAGATGGAGGCGCCGCCGAACCTGGGCGCGCGCTACACGCGCAGCTTCCACGAGGCGTTCATGACGGTGGCGCGCGACGAGGGGGTCACGCTGATCCCCTTCTTCCTGGAGGGCGTCGCGGGCGACCGGTCGATGAACCAGGAGGACGGGATCCACCCCAACGTGGAGGGCGCGCACCGCGCGGCGCGTAACATGTGGCGCACGCTGGGGCCGGTGCTGCGCGACATCCCCGGCGCGCGGGCGCGCTGACTTCCGCGCCCGCGCGCCGGACCGTCGGCCCTACTTCTTCATCGGCGTCTTCGCGTCCGCGGCGGGCATCGGCGCGGGCGGGGCGTCGCTGCTGAACGCCAGCATCGCGGCCGACCAGGTGCCGTCCACCTTCTTCCAGACGACGAGATACTTGCCGACGTCGGTCATCTCGCCACTGGGCGTGGCGAAGACCATGCGGTTCACCCCGTGCTCGTACGCCATGTCGCCGCTGGCGGCGAGCATGAGCCCCGACCGCGCGCTGCTCATCGACTTGAAGTTGGGGTCCTTCATGAAGGACTCGTAGAGGCCGCGGATGGCGGCCGTGCCGCTGACCGTGGGCGCGTTGGCGGGCTGGATCACCGCGTCCGGAAGGTAGAACGCGAGCGCGGCGTCGACGTCCTTGGCGGCCTCCGCGGCGACGACGGCGTCGCTGCGAGCGACGAGCGCCGCCCGCTCCGCTTCCAGGTCGACCCTCGGCGCGCAGGCTGTGAGGACGACGGATGCCGCGAGCGCCGCGAGCGCCGCGAGCGCCGCGCGCAATGGGGTACCGATGCGGGTCTTCTCCATGTGTTCCTCCCACCGGCCGCCGCGGGATCCTCGCCGGGGCGCCGGAGGGCGCGTCGGGGTCGCGCGGCGACGGCCCGGCCGCACGGACACCCCTGATTCTACGCCCGCCGGGGCCGCTCGCGACCCGCGTCGTATTGGCCCCCGGGCCCGAAGTACGGGAATTCTGTTGACCGGACTCCCAAGACCCGGTTAAGATTCAAGGCTGTCCCACTTTTTCCGGCGACCCTGTACCCCGGGTCGCGAACTCCGCACCACCCCGATCCTCAGCGTCCCATGGCTCTTCCCGCTACGCAGATCCGCCGCGGCATGGTGATCGTCTTCAATGGCGATCCGTGTCGCATCATCGAGTTCCGCCATCACACGCCGGGCAACCTGCGCGCGATGGTGCAGACCAAGATGCGGAACCTCCGCTCGGGCAACAACTTCGAGCACCGCTTCCGCGCCGACGACTCGATCGAGAAGGCGGACATGGAGACGCACACCCTCCAGTTCCTGTACAAGGGTGGCGACTCGTACCACTTCATGAACACCGAGAATTACGAGCAGCTCGAGATGGACGAGGAGGCGCTCGGCGACAATGCGCCCTGGATGCAGGACAACATGGAGGTGCTGGCCGAGTTCTATAACGGCAAGCCCATGTCGCTCCAGCTCCCGCAGTTCCTCAACCTGACCATCACGGACACGGCGCCCGTGATGAAGACGGCGACCAAGACGGCGAGCTCCAAGCCGGCCGTGCTCGAGAACGGCGTGACGATCAACGTGCCGGAGTTCATCGCCTCGGGCGAGCGGGTGCGGGTGAACCCCTCGACGGGCGAGTACATGGATCGGGCGAAGGACTGAACCGGGGGAGTTCCCTCGGCGCGTGCGGATTCTCTCCGCGCGGTTGATTCGCCCCCCGATGGCGCTTATTTTCCGAAGCTCCGGTGCAGGACGCCGGCATGGTGGCTGTAGCTCAGTCGGTTAGAGCATCGGATTGTGGTTCCGAGGGTCGCGGGTTCGAATCCCGTCAGCCACCCCTCAGAACGGCAGAGGGGAGATTGGAGAGGTCAGAGGGGAGGACCGACGGTTCCTAGGTCCGTAGCTCAATTGGTAGAGCACCGGTCTCCAAAACCGGCGGTTGGGGGTTCGATTCCCTCCGGGCCTGCTCGAGGAGCAGATGGGAGAAGGGAGATGGGAGATGTGAGAAGGACGAATGGCGGTATCGTCTAGGGGACTAGGACACAGCCCTCTCAAGGCTGGAACACGGGTTCGAATCCCGTTACCGCTATCTGGACGGCAGAAGTGAGGTGTGAGGTGGGAGGTCGCCACCGAGAGTCGGCCCCATCGTCTATCGGCTAGGACGGCACCCTTTCAAGGTGCAGAGACGGGTTCGATTCCCGTTGGGGCTATTCGCCGCCCCTCTGGCGGGATGGGAGAGGGGAGAGGGGAGATGTGAGATGGTCAGGACACACGCAGCAGGGCGAGTACGGTCTTCCGTCACCAGCCGGTTGCAGGGTCTGTAGGTTGGGGGCGTAGCTCAGTTTGGTTAGAGCACTCGACTGTCACTCGAGAGGTCGCGGGTTCGAGCCCCGTCGCTCCCGTTGGGGCAGGAAAGAGGTATGAGGTGTGAGGTGTGAGGAACTGCTCGGCAACGTGTCGTTCCTTACACCTCCCACCTTCCTCCTCACTCCTGCAGTTCAGTTCGCCCTGGTGGTGAAATTGGTAGACACGCCATCTTGAGGGGGTGGTGCCGCAAGGCGTCGCGGTTCGAGTCCGCGCCAGGGCATGTGCACGGCAGCAGGGAGATGGGAGGGAGGAGATCTGAGGTCACGACCGACAACGCTCTGCTCACCTCGGCAGTCGCCACAGTAGCTCAGGGGTAGAGCACTCGATTCGTAATCGAGCGGTCGTGGGTTCAATTCCCACCTGTGGCTCTCGGA
>CAZHAG010000130.1:0-4050 GCA_964529705.1 uncultured Gemmatimonas sp.
GAGGACGAGCATGCACTGGCCAACCGCAACCTGCTGATCGGGGCCGGCGCTGCCGCGGGAGACGTCGATGGCGACGGCTATCCCGACCTCTTCCTCGCCGCGGTCGAACGCCCCGCGCGACTTTACAAGAACCTCGGCGGCCTCCGCTTCCAGGACGTCACGGAGGAGAGCGGACTCGCGACGGACAGGCTCGCCAGCACGGGTGCGGTCCTCGCCGACGTCGACGGCGACGCCGACCTCGACCTCCTCGTCGGCACGCTCGGCGGTCCGGTGAAGCTCTGGCTGAACGACGGCCACGGGAAGTTCACGGACGCCACCGCCGTCAGCGGCCTCGTGGGCGGGTACGCGGCGACGACGCTCACCCTCGCCGACGTGGACGGGGACGGCGATCTCGACCTTTATGTGGCGACCTACAAGGTGCGCAACGCGCTCGATGCGTATCCGCCGCAGGCGCGTTCGTTCGAGCAGGTCGTGATCAAGCGTGGCGACAGCTACGCCGTGAAGCCCGAATGGGTGCGCGAGTACCGCATCGAGGACCGGCCGGACCTCGGAGGCATCGTCCGCTCGCAGCGCGCCGACCCGGACCTCTTCTTCCTGAACGACGGGCGCGGGAAGTTCGTGCACACCCCGATCAGCGGCGAACGCTTCCGTGACGAGGAGGGACGCCCGCTTGCCGCCGAGCCCGACTTCTTCACGCTGGCGGCACGCTTCCATGACGTGAACGGGGACGGCGCACCCGACCTCTACGTCTGCAACGACTTCGAGGATCCGGACCAGTTCTGGCTCAACGACGGGCGAGGGAACTTCCGGCTTGCGCCGCGCCACGCGCTCACGGCCACGAGCAACACCTGCATGTCCGTCGACTTCGCTGACGTCGACCGCGACGGGACCGTGGACATCTTCACCGCCGACATGCTGAGCCCGACGCTCGCCAAGCGGCAGTCGGGCATCCCCACCCACACACCGCTCACCAAGCCGGTGGGCGAGACGCACGACCGCCCGCAGTGGATGCGGAACATGTTGCACGTCGGACGCGGGGACGGCTCGTGGGCGGAGGTGAGCGAGTTCGCCGGAGTGGGCGCCACCGACTGGACCTGGGGCTCGGCCTTCCTCGACGTGGACCTCGACGGCTTCGAGGACCTGCTCACCGTGAACGGACACCGCTGGGACATCCGCGACGCCGACACCTTCGACCGGATCCGCAACGAATTCCCGCGCGTGCCCTGGAACCGCGAGCAGGGGATGTTCCCGGAGCTCGCCACGCGCAGCATCGCGCTCCGCAACAATGGCGACCTCACGTTCCGCCCGATGCCCGGCGGCTGGGGACTGGGCGACGTCGACGCGATCTCGCAGGGGATCGCGCTGGCCGACTTCGACCTCGACGGCGACCTCGACGTGGTGGTCACGCGGCTGAACGCGCCCGTCGCCCTGATGCGGAACGACGCGACCGCGCCGCGGATCGCGGTGCGGCTGGTGGGCGGCGTCGCCAACCGCGCCGGGGTCGGCGCGGCGGTGGAGCTCCGCACGGCGAGCCTCGCGACGCAGCGCGCGGAGCTCACGTCGGGAGGCTACTACCTCTCGGGGAGCGACGCGCAACTCACCTTCGCGGCCGGCTCGGACACCGTCGCGACGATCGTCGTCCGCTGGCCCGGAGGGGGGCGCTCGGTGATCGAGGACGCGCGGCCGAACCGCCTGTATGAGATCGACATCGCAGGATCGCGCTCGTCGGGAGAGGAACCCACGTCCGCGGCCGCGATCGTCGCGCTCTTCGAGGACGCCACCGCGCGTCTCGGGGGACACGCGCACCGCGACACCCTCTTCGACGACTTCCGCCGCCAGCCTCTCCTGCCGAACCGCTTCAGCCAGCTCGGACCCGGCGTCGCGTGGATTGACACCGACGGGGACGGGCGTGAGGAGCTCGTGGTGGGGGACGGCCGGGGCGGCGCGCTCACCTTGATGCGACAGGTGGGCGGACGGTTCACGGCGCAGCGGAGTGCGGCACGTGCCGCGGGCGACCTCACGACGATCGTCCCCTTCCCGGGCCGCGGCGGTGCGAGTCGCCTGCTCGTGGGGCAGTCGAACTACGAGGCGCTGGCCGACAGCGCGGCGCTCGCGATGGCCCGCGTCCTTGCGTTCGACACACGCTCCGCGGCGCCGGGCACGCACGAGGCGCTGCTGGACGGTGACACCGCGAGCGTGGGCGCGCTCGCCGTGGCCGACGTCGACGGCGACGGGTGGCTCGACCTCTTCGTGGCGCCGCGGGTGATCGGCGGCGCGTGGCCCGTGCCTGCGCCGTCGCGCCTGTATCGCGGACACGCGGACGGAACGCTCACGCTGGACAGCGCGAACACGCGCGCACTCGCCGCCCTTGGACTCGTCTCCTCCGCCACGCTCGCCGACCTGGATGCGGACGGCGCGCCGGAGTTGATCGTGGCCGTTGAGTTCGGTCCGGTGCGCGTGCTCAAGAACGAACGCGGGATCCTCACGGACCGCACGCGCGAGCTCGGCCTCTCGAACATCCGGAGCCGGTGGAACGGACTCGCCGTCGGGGACTTCGACGGCGACGGACGTCCCGACCTCGTGGCGACGAGCTGGGGACGCAACACGCCCTGGGGCGCGTCATCCGCGCGGCCCCAAGTGCTCTTCGCGGGCCGCTTCGGGGGAAGCGATCTCGGACTCCTCTTCGCCCGGGCGGATTCGGTGACAGGTCGCGAGATGCCGCTGGAGTCGTTCGCGCGCCTCGGCGTCGGGTTCCCGGCGCTGCGGTCGCGGATCGCGACCTATACCGAGTTCGCATCGACCTCGGCCGAGTCGCTGTTCGCGGAGGGCCTGCAGGGCGCGATCCGCGTCGGGGCGACCACGTTCGAGCACACGCTCTTCCTGAACCGGGGCGATCGGTTCGAGGCGCGCGCGCTGCCGGCCGCGGCGCAGCTGGCACCCTCGTTCGGGGTGAGCGTCGCCGACTTCGACGGCGACGGCCGCGAGGACCTCTTCCTCGCGCAGAACTTCTTCCCCACGGAGATCAGCCTGCCGCGCTTCGACGCCGGCGTCGGGCTGGTGCTCCTCGGTGACGGCGCCGGCGGGTTCCGTGCGCTGACGCCGACGCAGTCCGGCGTGGTGATGCGCGGCGACCAGCGGGGGAGCGCGGTGGCGGACTTCGATGGCGACGGGCGGGTGGACATCGCGGTGGGCCAGAACGGGGGCGCGACGCGCCTCTGGCGGAACGTCGGAGCGCGCCCGGGTCTCCGCGTGCGCCTCGACGGGGGTCCGGGCAACCCGCTGGGGATCGGCGCGCAGCTGCGGATCGAGACGGACGCGGGGTTGGGTCCGGTGCGGGTGCTGCGCGCGGGGAGCGGCTACTGGTCCACGGACGGCGCCGTGACCGTGATGTCGAGTGGCGAAGGGGCGCGCGCGCTGGTGGTGCGGTGGCCGTTCGGACGCGAGGATCGCGTGCCCCTGCAAGTCGGCGTCGGCGAACAACTTGTGCGCTATGCGAACGTCCGAGTGACGCCGTAGTGGGTGGGCCGGTATTGCTTGCGACGGCTCTTCCTATTTCGTACGTTCCGCCTTGCGCACCCGTTGACGGCACCGAACCGCGGTCGTCGTGGCGGGGCAAACGTTCTTCTTATCCGGAGTCTCCCCCACTATGGATATTCGTTCAGCAGCCCGGATGTCCGGTCTCGTGCTCATCCTCGCAGCCTTCGGGTGCGCGGATGACAACTACACGACGGCCGATGTCAGCAACGTCTTCACGGTCTCGCCGAACTACGTCGGCGTCGACGAAGGCACCCCGGTGCAGTTCACGGCCGAGGTCGGCAGCGACCCGGTGGCCGTGACCTGGGAGTCGAGCGACGTGGCGAAGGCGACCGTCTCCCCGACCGGACTCGTCACGACCCTCACGCCGGGCTTCGTCGCGATCACCGCGACACAGTCGGCGAACGCCACCATGAAGAAGTCGGCGAGCCTGACGATCTTCCAGCTGCTCGGGACCGGCCTCACCAGCGGCGTCGGCCGCACGGTCGGCGGCACCGCGGGCCAGCAGTTCCTCTA
>CAZHAG010000130.1:4150-7664 GCA_964529705.1 uncultured Gemmatimonas sp.
ACACCGTAGACGGAATCGATCGAGGGCCTCGGCGGGCGACCGGCGAGGCCCTCGTGAACGTTGATAGCTGCAGGCAGGGCGTTGCGAATCGTTCGTGAGATGTTCCCCCCAAAATCAAGCAGAGGTTCACTATGACGCGTGATTGGACGCGTATTTCCCTGAGGATGCTGAGCGTGGTCGTCGCGCTGGCCGTCACGGCCTCCGTGTCGCTCGCGCAGAGCATGGTCTTCACCGGCAAGGTGACGTCGGCGGGGCAGCCGCTCGGCGGCGCCAGCGTCGGCATCGTCGAGCTGGGGGTCGGCGCCACCACGGCGACCGACGGCACCTACAGCTTCACCGTGAGCATCGCGCAGAACGCGGGCCGCTCGGTGACGCTCCGGGCCCGTGCGCTCGGCTACACCCCGAAGCAGGGGGTGGTGACGCTCGCGGCCGGCTCGGTCGAGAAGGACTTCGAGCTCACCAAGGACGTGCTCAACCTCGAGCAGGTGGTCGTCACCGGCGTCGGTGATGCGACCTCGACGAAGAAGACCGCGTTCGCGGTCGGCGTCGTGGACGCCTCGCAGATCAAGGAGTCGCCCTCCTCGTCGCCGCTCGGCAACCTCGCCGGCCGCGTCGCCGGGGCGAGCATCGTGACGACCTCGGGCCAGCCCGGCGCCGCGCCGGCGATCCGGCTCCGGTCGACCACGAGCCTCACGGGAAGCGCCGATCCGCTCATCATCATCGACGGCACCATCTCGCGCCTCACGCTCGCCGACATCAATACGGAGGACGTCGAGCGGATGGAGATCATCAAGGGCGCGGCCGCGAGCTCGCTCTACGGCTCCGACGCCGCGAACGGCGTGGTGCAGATCTTCACCAAGCGTGGAGCGCAGTTGGCGGAAGGGCAGACCAGCTTCACGCTCCGCAACGAGTTCGGCCAGAGCTGGCTCCCGAACAAGGTGCCGGGCAACATGGCCCACGAGTACGAGCTGCTCCCGGACGGTGACTTCCGGCGCGACGCGAACGGCAATCGCGTGTCCAAGCCGGATCGCATCGCGAACAACCCGTACCCGGTCTATTACGACCAACTCGGCCAGGTCTTCCGGCCCGGCAACTTCATGACGAACTACGTCTCCGTCGGCCAGCGCCGGGGGAGCACCAATTACAACGTCTCCTTCCACAACTCGATGGAGAACGGCGTCCTCGGCCTCCTCGACGGCTTCAACCGGCAGAACTTCCGGATGAACCTCGACCAGGCGCTGAGCGACCAGATCAACTTCTCCGCGGGCGCCTTCTATGGCCGCTCGCACTCGGACGAGGGGGAGAACGCCGGGATCTTCTTCGGCCTCCGCTTCCTCGAGCCGAACGTGAACCTGCTCGCGCCGAACGCGGATGGCTCGCCGTTCAACGCGAACATCAAGCAGCCGCCCCTCTCGGGCAACGTGGTGAACCCGCTCTACGGCCTGGCGAACAATCCCGTGCGCCGCGACCGTGACCGCTTCAACGGCACGTTCAAGCTCAACTACAAGCCCCTCACCTGGCTGACCGCCGAGGGGAACGTCAACTACGAGCAGTCCTCGGACGTCTACAAGGACTTCGTGCCGGTGGGCTTCTCCAACTCCAGCGGCGTGACGGGGGACGGCAGCCTCTTCCAGCAGGCCCGGACGGACCGCACGAGCAACATCGGTGCGACGCTGACCTCCGTGCGTGAGACGCCCTGGTTCGTCAACACGACCAAGCTGGCGTACGTGTTCGAGGACCAGAACCAGAACACGCTGAGCGTCTTCGCGGACGCGCTGCTGCTGCCGCGGGTGCCGGAGTTCGGCGCCGCGGACGTGTCCGGGACGATCAACCCGAACTCGAGCACCATCACGATCCGCAACCAGAACCTGTTCGCGATCACGACGTTCGACATCCGGGACCGCTACATCATCGACGGGCTCGTCCGCCAGGACGCGTCCTCGCTCTTCGGTTCCGAGGCGCGCCGCGCCACGTACAACCGCCTCTCGGCCGCCTGGCGCGTGTCGGAGGACTTCCAGATCCCGGGCGTGGACGAGTTCAAGCTCCGTGCGTCGTACGGGACGGCCGGCCTGCGCCCGCAGTTCGACGCGCAGTACGAGGTGTACAGCCTGTCGGGTGGCGGCGTAACGCCGCAGACGCTCGGCAACGCGAACCTGAAGCCCGCCTTCTCCAAGGAAGCGGAGTACGGCTTCAACGTGAACTTCCTGCAGAACTACACCTTCGAGTACAGCTACTCCGACAAGACGACCAGCGACCAGATCCTCCTGGCGCCCGTCTCGGCGGCGACGACGTACCGGTTCCAGTGGACGAACGCCGGCACGCTCTCGGGCAACACGCACGAGATCGCGTTCGGTGCGATCCTGATGTCCACGGGTGACCGCTTCTGGCGCGTGAACCTCACCGCGGACCGCACCCGGCAGAAGATCGACGCCCTCGGCGTCGCGCCCTTCCTGGCCGGGCCGAACGGCAACACGCAGCTCTTCCGCGTGGCGGCCGGCCAGACCTTCGGTGTGATCTACGGCTCCAAGTGGATCCGCACCCCCGAGCAGCTGGCGAGCTCGCTGGCCTCCGGCGTCCTCACGGGCGTGGCCGGGGACTTCCAGGTGAACGAGGAAGGGTACTACGTCCGCACCTCGACCTGGCGCACCGTGAACGAGCGCCCGCTCAAGGCGTACGACACCACGGGCAACAGCGTCACGCAGATCGGTGACGTGAACCCCGACTTCAACCTCGCGCTGAACTCGACCTTCCAGTGGAAGGGGCTCTCGTTCAACGCGTTGCTGACGGCGGTGCAGGGCGGCGACATCTACAACTACACCCGCCAGTGGCCGTTCAACGAGCAGCGCGACCCCGTGTATGACCAGCGTGGGAAGCCGGCCGCCGAGCAGAAGCCGGTGGGCTACTACCAAGCGTTCTACAACAACTTCGACGCCAGCGACTACTTCATCGAGGACGGGTCGTACGTCCGGCTCCGTGAGCTCTCGGTGAACTGGCAGCTGCCGCGCACCTGGGTGGACAAGCTGCAGGTCCTGAACTTCGAGAGCGCGCGCGTCGGCCTCGTGGGCCGCAACCTCTGGACGTCCACGAACTACAAGGGGTACGACCCCGACGTGACGGGCCCCTCGGGCAACCCGTTCACCTACCGGGTGGACTACTTCACCTACCCGCAGTTCCGGACGTTCACCTTCATGTTCGAACTCGGCTTCTAGGCCGCGACCCAACAACGAGGAGTTTGACTCTATGCGAATGAAGAATCTCGTTCAGGGGCTTGGCCTCGCCGCCTTGATGGCGGTGGCTGGGTGCAAGTCGCTGGACATCACCAATCCGAACGATCCCGACAGCGCGCGTGCGCTCGCCGACCCGGCGGCCATCGAGGCGCTGGCCGGGGGCGCGGTCCGCGGCTGGATCAACACCTATGAGCAGCTCACGGGTGGCGGACCGCTCGTCACGCAGGCGCAGACCTACAGCGCCTCGTGGAACAACTTCAACATGAACTTCTACTCGTCGATCGACG